>CAVGFV010000069.1:0-24475 GCA_963628765.1 Succinimonas sp. | reverse complement strand
TTTTTCTTGGATGAGTAAGATGGGAAATCACATACCTAAAATCCTATCGTTACAGTTTAAGCTATCACTTGGTTATTTACCAGGTGATAGCTTTTTTTTATTACAGCGGTGCTATTTCAATATCTCTATCGGTAATTTCTGGGATTTGCCCAATTTTGATATTTAATCCGTGTTTTATCAGTACCGATTCTGTGATATCAATGATGTCTCCAATTCCCATCACATTCCAAATGTTACTTTCGAGAATTTTAAATTTATGAGGAGCATATCTTCTGATGTAATCTAACTCTGTGTTTATTTCAGAAGTATCAGGCTTACCGGTGGCAGTTAGATAAATATTAAAAGCCCCAAAATAACCATTAGAAAAACCTTGTTTTATAAATTCCTGTTTTTCCGCTAGAGATTTAAAATTACTTTCAGCCATAGGAACATAGCTAATTCCTTTTTCATTGGTGTGACGTCTTACATAGATGGTCATCATTTTTTGATCATCAGTATTCTTAGCCTCTTGAAGTAAAGGAAGTACACAGCCTTTTAATACCTGGTTTGAAAATAATGGGTAAAGATTAAGGTGTTTGTCTTCACTCTTTACGATATGGAGTAATTTTTGCCCTTGAATACCGTTAGCACTTTCACACGCATATCCTAATCGTGAGGATTTCGATCTCATAAAGATTACAGGGGTACTAAAGAGATTTGAAACAGTAAGCGATCTTAAGATCTTAGACATCTCACTCATATGAGGAACAGTCTTAGCAGGTTCAAGTATCTTGGTATTAGCTTTTATAAGCTCTTCAAAGAATTGTGCTACCGCGCTATAAACATTTCCATGTAGTTGAAGATGCATTACGGTATGTGCAGAGTTAATGAATACTACTTCGTATGGTACGTGAGTCAGAGATATGCTTTTTTTGAGTTTCTGAAAATCAGGTAGAGTTACGTAAACAACATCACCGTTATAGTACTTTACAGGTCTTGGAAGCTCTATCTGAAGTCCATGAGTTGAAATATCTCTGGTAAAACCGATTACTTCTGAGAATACATCATTACTTACACCAACTTTAGTTTGGTATATGTAGCGTTGTTCTTTTCTTGGAGTAATGTATTGTAAGTATTCAAGCTTTGCAGGTTCTACATTGCTTGTTACGTGGGTGAATCTTTGTAGTTCATTAACTGATTTTGTGCTTTGGAATTGGCTATAAATTTCCGCATCGTTATTGTTATCAATTCTAGTCAAAAGACCTACGTAAGATAATTCTTGTAAGTTTTGAGCAAGCCCCTCGGTCTTATCGGCACTACGTTCATTTATAAGGGAATTGATGGCCTTTTCCGTAAGATTAAGTTTATTTATTTCGAAACGATATACTCTGAAAGTGCTTCTACCTTTACTCATGGAAAAGAAAGTACTTAGAAGATCATTTTCTTGAAGTTCTTCTAAAGTAGCACTCAAGAAAAATATATGGTTATCAGAAGTATGCTTAAAGGTGTAGATATAGGTATATTGCTTCCCTTCCGGTTTGGATAGGATTCTATTTAACCTATCTCCGGTAAAAAGGGAATTCATTTTATCGTTGGCCTTTTCATCGCGCCAATAATCTAATTGCTCGTGGTTATAATCGCTTTTTAGAGCATAGGCGAGTTTTATATTTTCGGTACCCGCAAAAAATAGGGGAATGCCGATGACCTTTGGCAGGTACTGGTATTCTAGAGCCTTAATATTTAAGGTATAGGCCATATAGTCGATATCGATACGATAACGGTATTTATTGGCATTCTGGAAGCTAAAAATAAATCTTTCTAGCTCTTTGTTATCAGAAAGACATCTTGTTTTAAGCCAATAGCGGACATCTTTGTTATCAATACCAAGAGTTTCGTATGGAACGTTGGTTAAGAAAGAAGCTGCCTTAGGATAGAGTTCAATAAGGTGCGTGAAAGTAATAGTAATCTTTTCTCTACCGTGAAATTCTAAAGCAAAAGGTAACAGTACTTTGATACCACTACATGAGAGATCAGATGTGCGAGCATCTATAGTTTGGCCGTTACTGAAGTTTACTTTTATTGGTGAAGAATAAAACATTCTTTCATCACGTCTATGAGCATAGCTAGTGAACCTAATGCCTTCAACTTGGTATCTTGTTGGGCGGTTAGGATCTTGCTGTAGAGCTCCTTCGTTACGCTTCTGTTTTTTTCTTTCGTTATGACTACGGACAATTTCTTCATAGAGGCCTTTGGTGTATACCCCATCATAGTAGGCTAACTGGGAGTTAAATTCCTCTATGTCGTCCTTTTGTAAAAAGTGTGATATCCCGTTGTAGGTAAACATTTCTGTATCACCATCTGCACGGAAGTCGATAACTCTTAGGCAAGGACTACAAAGTCTCCGGAGTTCCATGCGGAGTAGAAATTGTGCATTGTTAGGACCTCCGCTGGTAAACTCTGCGAAAATTTCCTTAAAATTTTGGTTATGTAGATAAGGAATAAGTTCACGTGCTTTTCCAGAAATATTATCCATAAACACAACTTCCTACGGGATGACTATTACAGGTGAATTTTCAAATTTTACTATCCCAAGCTTTAGATTAAATTGATCCGTATGGAAAAAAATCATTTTATTGAGAGAACACTGTAGAATAACACTCTAAGTCATACAAAATTTTCTTGAATGCCTTCTTATGTTAGACAGGTATAATGTGCACAAATTGATACTTATTCAGGTGAGGAATTCTTAAATGTTTGGATTGTTATTATTTTTTATTGGTTATCCTCTTCTGATGTTTGTAATGTGTTTGTTTTTCTTGGTAAAACCATTACAGCTAGGTAAATTAAAATGGCTTTTGATTTTTGTGTATTTCGCTGCCTGTTTTAAGGATTTAATTACCAATATCGGTGGTGGGAGCTACATTGTTGCGCCTTCTGCTCCAATAGAACTTATTACTTGGTTCAGCACTTTAAATGTTGCCATGATTATTTCTCTAACATTCGCGGTGTTTGTACACTTAGGCAGTTTTATTTACCATCTTATTCACAAGAATGCTTTAGCAATAAAAGGCAAAGTTTTCCGTGTAATCTATGTATTAATCACCATAGCAGCTGTGTCTTTTGCAGTTATGGGGCATTTTAATGCTCAGGCGCTTCCAATTATTCACACCTATACTTTTTACGATAGCTCATATCCAAAGATGCCATCAGGAAAATTCCGTATTGTACAAATATCCGATACCCATTTCGGAACTAGTGTTGATACCGAAACCGCTTTAGAAGCCATGAAACTTGCTAATGCGCAAAACCCTGATTTGATTTTGATAACTGGCGATTTAATTGATGGCAAACCTGAGCAAGCAATAAAACAAGCCGAAACCTATAAGATCCTCAAGGCAGAATATGGGGTGTATGGTATACACGGCAACCATGAATATTATTCTTATCCGCAAGAATGGGATAAGATTTGGAAGGATTTCGGAATAACCATGCTAAATAATGAGCATGTTACTATTTCGGTTGCTGGTAAAAATGCTATTACCATTGCCGGTGTTAACGATAGGCAAGGTGCCAAAGTAAATAATGCTACTTATGAAGCACCTAACATTGATAAAGCTCTAGAAAATTCTACCCCGGGTATTCCTGTCATCCTTATGAGTCATAGACCAGATATCTTTGATGAGGCGGCAAGCAAGGGTATCGATTTAACACTCTCTGGTCATACACATGGCGGTATGTTGATAGGTGTTAACAAGTTGGTTGAATTTGCTAATAAAGGATATGTAGCAGGGTATTACCACAAGGGTAACAGTAAACTTATTGTGGATAGTGGTACCTTCCTTTGGGGTGGTTTTTTCACAAGACTCGGCACTCCTAAAGGAGAAATTGTAGTAATAGATCTTGTCAATCGCGACAAATAAACAAAGAGACTTTGTATGGCTAAGAATTCCTCAGTTTTTGTTTGTTCTGCCTGTGGTTGTGAACTTCCTAAGTGGCAAGGTCGCTGCCCAGAATGTGGAGAATGGAATACTATTCAAGAAACTATTGTTCCTAAAAATGTTCCATTATCAGTGGCTTCATCATTAGGTAATAATGCTAAGAATGATCGTTTCCGGGGCTTTGCGGGGGCAGAATCAGAAGGGGCAGTTAATTTAGGTAATGTGCCTCTCACCCAAATTCCTAGAGTCCATTCAGGGTTTTCAGAATTAGATAGAGTGCTAGGGGGCGGTATCGTTCCAGGGGCGGTGATTCTCATTGGTGGTAATCCTGGAGCTGGTAAGTCAACGTTACTTCTGCAAGTAGTAAGCTATTTGTCATCGGTACAAAGGGTTTTGTACATTACTGGGGAAGAATCACTCCAACAGGTCGCTTTGCGAGCAGGGCGTTTGGGGTTAAAGACAGATAAGGTACGAATCGCCACCGAAACAAACATCGATAAAATTGTCTTTTTGTGTGAACAAGAAAAGCCCGATGTTCTCATCATTGACTCTATTCAAGTTATGTATATGGATGGTATCTCCTCTGCTCCAGGTAGTGTATCCCAGGTGCGAGAATGTGCAGCTTCCCTAACGCAATTCGCTAAACGTAACAATATTTCCGTATTTATGATAGGGCATGTGACCAAAGAAGGCTCTTTAGCAGGACCAAAAATTTTGGAACACTGCGTCGATTGCTCGCTACTTCTTGAAGGGGATAGAGATTCAAGATTTAGAACCTTGCGGTGCCAAAAGAATCGTTTTGGAGCGGTGAATGAGATTGGGGTTTTTGCCATGATCGATAAGGGTATGCGTGAAATATCAAACCCTTCCGCTATCTTTTTAAATAGATCAGAAATCAATAACCCAGGCTCCATTGTAATGGTAGTGTGGGAAGGTTCTAGACCACTATTGGTTGAGCTCCAAGCCTTAGTTGATAGCACCCAATATGGCAATCCAAGACGCCTTACTATAGGAACAGAACCAAATAGATTAGCTATGTTACTCGCTGTTTTACATCGTCACGGCGGTGTTTCTATGTGCGATCAAGATGTTTTCGTGAACGTTGTTGGCGGTGTTAAGGTAGACGAGACTAGTGCCGATTTACCTTTGGTAGCAGCTTTGTTATCAAGCTATAACAACCGCCCATTACCACAAGATATGGTAATTTTTGGGGAAATAGGCCTTTCTGGTGAAATACGACCAGTGCAGAATGGTTCTGATCGTCTCATTGAAGCTGCGAAACACGGCTTTAGACAAGCCATAGTGCCAAAAGACAACGCTCCGAGGAAAAATATCGAAGGTATGACTGTGTATCCTGTAAATTCTCTGGCTGAGGTTATGGGACTTATTTAACTAAGTGTTCCAAATCTCTGTCGAGGAGTTTGGTATCATTACCGCAGTTGTATTGGATTATATGTTTGAGCTCAGACATACTATCGAGATCAATACTTGTGCATATAACGCCCACTGAACAACCTTCAACACGCGCTATTTTTATAGAAAAGGTAATGGTTATTTCTGGGCTTATAATAATGTCCAAAGTGCCTGTATCATTCAAATTCACCAAGTTTGGTTGGTTTGTTTTAATGAGAGCGCTCTTAAGGGACAGATCATTTACAGTGATTTCAATAGGAGCCTTGCCATCCATGGTAAGCATACCCACTGCTTTGTAGGCTACACGTGTAAATTGTCTCTTTTCGGTGAAGTCTTTGTGTGTAGGCTGTTCTTTATTTAAAGCTTCAGTCTTAGCTGCTTCCATCTTGTTATCCATAATTTGGAGAGCTACAACCATTCTATCTTCAAGCTTAAAACGTACTTCAAGAAGTTCGCCTACTTTAGTTAAGGCTTTATTAAGAACAGCGATATTCTTCTCATTCAATTCATCACAATACATGTCATTGAATTGGAGAAGCTTTTCGGTGTTTTCATAAATTCTAGGAACCAGTCTTCTAGCTATCGTTAAGCGTCTATTAGAAACGTGTTCCATGATAGTTAGAATTTTTGGATATATTACAAAATGCCCTCTTGTGAGGTAATCTACAAGAAGCATACAAAAATCTTTTATTGCCTGAGCAGAATCTTCCAAGATTGGTTCATCATTACTGGAATTATCGATCTCACGTGCAATAGGTAGAAGTGCAAAATAATGCGTGATAAGCTTCTCTCGAGCCTCGATCATTTCACTGATCCAAGGGAGATTTCCAGCAGATACTTGTTTTGTACGTTCTAATGTAGTTAAAAGCATTGGATATCCTTTCTTTTAATGAAAGCATTTTCTTTTGAAAGTATAACCAAGTATTGAATATAATTTTGTATGATAAACCTTGTTTTTTGAGTTAAAGACGATTTTTTGATAATAAAAGATACAAAAATCAAAAATTGCTTTTGAAAGCATAACCATAAACTTTAAGAGAGCAATACAAAGGATCCCAAAATAATGAAAATAAAATTATTGTTAGCATCTACTATATTCTCAGTTCTTACTGGGTGTAGTAGTCAAGTAGTTGACTCCACACCATCAGTGGCAAGCAAAAATCACAACCTTTCAAAATGGGATGAGGTGCTATTTTATGCGGATTCTTCCCAAATTCATTGCCCTGAAAGCTACGATGCTTGCAGTGATATTGCTTTAGGCAATGCTGAAAAAATGTTTGTTTTGGCCTCAATGTATCAGTATGGAAAGGGCTTAGGACAGAACTCAAAGAACGCTAATTATTGGTATGCAAGGGCAGCAAGTGCAGCAAATTCAGAGGCTGAAAAAGTATTGAAATCCAATGCCCTTAATAATTTAGCGCATAATTTCGTAGCTGGTGAAGGAATAGCTAGTGACAACAAATTAGCCGCTAGTACTTTCGAAGCATCTTTAAGAGTAAATCCTAATAATAGGGTAGCGCTTTATAATTATGGTACTGGGCTTTATCGTGGGGATTTTAGTAGTAAAGGCATTGGTATTTCAGAGTTACAAAAAGCCGCTTCTCTATTTCATTCTACTGCCGCAGCTGCTTTAGCTTATATTTATTCACTGGGTGTGGATGTCCCTAAGGATTCTGAAAAATCATATTTCTGGGCACTTTTAAGTGAAAAGTGTGCCGGTTTTGAAAAAATCCCAGCACCAGTTCTCGCTAAGAATTTTGTGCAAGACTTATCTAAAGCGAAGCAAGAACTTATCAAGAAAAAGATTAACGCAATTCCTAAAGAAATTTGGCAACAATGCGTATCTTTTGAGACTGTTCAAGAACCTTATTTTGAATAGCTTAATTTTAGAAAAGCTATTTGATACCTAATTGTCTCTTATAGGTCTTTATTTGTTTGGCGAATATTTCTCTCTTTTGGTCATCTCTATTGCTATAGGAAGTGCTTGAAGGGAGAGTAACTCTCATCGCATTTACAGGTCGATTGTTAATTCTTAATTCGTAATGTAAGTGCGGACCTGTAGATCCTCCAGTGTTACCAGAGAGTGCAATACGCTGGTTGGCTTTAATCTTGTCACCAGGTTTTACGAGAATTCTACTTAAGTGCATGTACACAGTTGAATAAGCACCACGATGCTTTAAGACTATGTAATAACCCGCAGCAGATTGATAAGTAGCTCTTTCTACAACACCATCTGCAGGTGCATATACAGGAGTCCCTGTAGGTACACCAAAATCGGTACCATTATGAGGCCTTACTCTACCAGATATAGGGTGTCTTCTATAAGGGTTAAATTGGCTAGTTATTCTAATAGGGCCTGCAATTGGGTAACGGCTAAATTTACCACTAGAAGTTGTCTCTAAGCCATGATCGTCATAATAACGATTATCTCTGATGTTACGAAAAGCGTTTACACGTCCATGTCTTCGAGATTTTATCGAAACTGCATTGATTTGTGCGCCTTTCTTACTGCTACTGAAAAGCACTCTTATTTCGTCACCAGGTTGTAATCTAGACATGGACATGCGTCCCTTGAACATTCTTGTGACGGTTTGAGCTTCTAACGCTGTAAGACCATTTCGTAAAAAGGCCTTATTTATATTGTCACCTTTTTGAATATTTACGACCATCATCGTTTTTCTAACGGCAATGAGCGGTTCGTTTTCTTTCTTAAGGCGCTCAGCTTCTGCTTTTAGCTTAGCTTCTTTTTCAGCCTTTGCTTTTGCAAGAGCCAATTGTTCTTTTTTAATGCGTTCTTCTTCAGCCTTTTTCTTTTCCGCTAGTTCTTGCTTCTTCTTCTCAGCTTCGGCCTTTTTCTTTTCTGCAAGTTCTTGCTTCTTTTTCTCAGCTTCAGCCTTTTGTTTTTCAGCAAGTTCTTGTTTCTTCTTTTCAGCTTCAGCCTTCTGCTTTTCCGCTAGCTCTTGTTTCTTTTTCTCAGCTTCAGCCTTTTGTTTTTTAGCAAGTTCTTGTTTCTTTTCTTCGGCTTCAGTTACTTCTTCTGTTTGCTTTTCAGTATCTTCGTTTTCAGCAATTTGGATATCTTCGACAGATTTAAGCTCAGTATCCTCGGTATTATCTATGTGGGCATCAACTGGCTCTTTGATAGCAGTAAATTCCAAGGAGTCAGGAGAACTTCTTACGTATCTTATTTGTTCATCTTTGTCGTAAGGTTTAACAAGTTGCAGTAACTGGTTTTTGCTATCAAGTAAGAAGAATATTTTGTCGCCAGGATGGATGCTTTTTATAGAAACACCATAATTTGGGACTTTTTCAATTGCTTTTAAAATTTCATAAGGTTGGTTAATAGTAAGGAAGATATTGTTGATGTTATCTCCACTTACCACTGTTTGCACATACCAATCTGATGAGGCAGAATCTGAATCACTGTCAGTATCAAAAAGTTCTGAATCAGGTATAGGGTCAGAATCAATACTTTCTGTTGCATTAAGATCTTCTATGTATGTTATTCCTCGAAGATCTTGGTGATTATCAGGCACTCTTCCTGTTGAAGACCAAGCGTATTTGTCACGTTTGGATAGCTCTGTTGGGGCTGGAAGAAAAATTGCTGTTATTAATGAAATAGTGAGCATTACGCAAATTGCGTAAACATGATTTTTTGGAATTGGAAATCGCCAGTCATCAGAAGAGTCATTTATTTTCTTTGGGATTTCGTTCATCGCAAAAATAGACTCCAGAGACTTACGTTTAACAGTTAAAATCTACGTTCCAGTTACTGGTACTATGATATTAAAAACAAAAGAAAGTTCACTTTTTATAAAAATAAAAAGTCCAAACAAACTTACTTTTATGAAAATATCAAAGATAACAGCAAAACTTTTATGAATTTCGTATATGATACCTTGTATTCAGTTTGATTCAAAACACAAATTTTGCTTTTTTGTATACCTTTTGTATAAAGGTAGCAAAATTCACTTTAAATTTAAATTAAAACCATGGTGGGCATATGCTTTTTGGTGAAAAATTCTATCGTCTTCTGAACGAACTTAGTATGTGGCAACAATCATTGTTTGCCTTAGTGTTAGCTCAGAGAATGAGTCAAAATTTTTATCTTTATACCAATATCATTGAAGATCATAAAGCTGAAGATGCTTTTAAAGAAGTCATTAAAAAGATGTGGCAATTTCATTTAGACAAGCATAATGAAATTGATCTTGCTGAAGAACAATTAAAATTGGAAGAGCATACTCCAACCCCTAAGGAAGATGATTCTTATGGCGTTTATCCTGCTTTAGATGCTTGCCAGGCTCTAGCTGCTTCCATAGGCGCTATTGTAGATAAAAATGGTGATGAAGCCGAGATTGCAAGTAATGCTTCTATCTGTACAGTTGCCAAATACCTTGAGATAAAAAATGATAAGGTATTTGAAGATGATGAACTGTGCGACGATCCTTTAATGGCAGAGGAAATGAATTTTCAGGTAGATCTTATTTCCCGTATTAAACAAAAAAGAGATGAAAAGTGGATACGGGAACTTAAGAATGAACTTGATGAGATTCATTATTCCAACATTGGCATCACTACAGATGAACAATAATTATAAGTTGACATAATGTTCCCAAGCCTTTTCCAAAAGAAGTAGCCCACTTAAAACCATAATGCTTTGGAAAATTTTCTTTATCACAGGTGCTTTAATTCTTTTAATAAGTAAAGTGCCTGTGTATCCCCCGAGAAAAGCACCTAGAGTTAGCATTGGTACCCAAGCCCAGTGGATTTCCGCAATAGTTCCTATTGTTAAAGCTCCTACGAGATTCCAAAGGAAAGCAACAAAGATCATTGAATGGTGAATGGCTTTTTTGATATCTAATTTAAACCACATAATTAGTACCATAATTGCCACTAAGCCTGCTCCTGATGAAAAAGAGCCACTTAGAAGACCGACAAGAGCAATAAGAAGAGCCCCTATGTAGTAATCCTTGGTAGTTAATTCAGCTTCACCATTATAGAGACCAAACTCTTTTTTATGACTGGAATATATGACTGAAGCAATAGTGATGATGCCTAGTGATAATTCTGCAACCCAGTCAGATATAAAAGTTACGATAAATGATCCTAGCATTACCGAAGGACAGCCTACAAAGATCATGAGCATGGCAATTTTTTTATTTAAAGAGCGAAAGTCATGATTTTTGGAAAAAGCGCCCACACCGAGGGCCACTACTGCCACCTTGTGAGTGCCTAAAGCTTCAGTAAATCCGAGCCCAAAAAATATCAGCACTGGAAGTTGCACAAATCCAGCACCGCCACCAGAGAGGGAAGCAAGGATATTGGCGATAAATCCCGTTAAGAAAAGTGCTATTTGTTCAAAAATAAACTGCATATCTTCCTCAAAAAAATAAAGGCAGTTAAACTGCCTTTATTTTAAGATTTTTGGTAATTCTATTTACTAGGCATTCTGTTCGCGTTTGATTGCTCTATAAGCAATATCGTGGCGATAGAACATTCCCTGCCAAGAAATTTTCTTAGCAAGTTCATAAGCTTTCTTCTGAGCTTCAGAAACAGTATTGCCAAGTGCTGTTGCACAAAGTACACGACCACCGTTGGTTACAACTTGACCGTTAACTTCTTTGGTACCAGCTTGGAATATCTTAGCATCTGCTTCATCCGCAGAATCTAGACCTGATATAACGTCGCCTTTTCTTGGCTTCTGTGGATAACCTTCAGCAGCAAGAACTACACCTACAGCAGGTCTTTCATCGTACTCGGCATCGCCATCTTTGAGATCGTGATTAACAGCCTCTAAGCAAAGCTTAACTAGATCGCTCTTCATGCGCATCATGATTGGCTGGGTTTCTGGATCACCAAAACGGCAATTGAATTCAATTACCTTTGGATTACCAGCGTTGTCGATCATAAGACCAGCATAGAGGAAGCCTACATAAGTATGACCTTCAGCCTTCATGCCCCTGATAGTAGGGTAAATGATCTGTTCCATTACCTTTTTATAAACATCAGGAGTTACAACAGGAGCAGGGGAATAAGCACCCATGCCACCAGTGTTAAGGCCAGTGTCGCCATCGCCTACTCTTTTATGATCTTGGCTGGTAGCCATAGGCACTACATGATCACCATCAGTCATAACGATGAATGAAGCTTCTTCGCCAGAGAGGAAATCTTCAATAACAACTCGAGAGCCTGCAGCACCAAAAGCATTTCCTGAAAGCATATCAGTTACTGCGTTTTTAGCGGTTTCTTTGTCTAACGCAACAATAACACCTTTACCTGCAGCAAGGCCATCAGCCTTAACAACAATAGGAGCGCCGTTTTCATCGATGTATTTAAGAGCTTCATTGACATCGGTGAATACTTTGTATTTTGCTGTTGGAATATTATGACGTTCAAGGAAGTCTTTAGTGAATGATTTTGAGCCTTCAAGCTGTGCAGCAGCCTTGCTAGGTCCAAAGATCTTGAGACCAGCTTCTTGGAAAGAATCGGTGATTCCTGCAACTAGTGGAGCTTCTGGGCCAACGATAGTTAAATCAATTTTATTTTCTAAAGCGAATGCTTTAAGACCAGGAATATCATCAACGCTAATAGGAACGTTTTCCATCTTAGGTTCTTTAGCAGTACCTGGGTTACCTGGTGCTACAAAAACTTTTTCAACTAAATCAGAAGAAGCAGATTTCCATGCTAAAGCATGTTCACGTCCACCATTTCCTATAATAAGAACTTTCATGTTGGTTCCTTAAATTTAAAAAAGGGAGACAGGGGCTACCTGTCTCCGAATTTTCTATTGTGATTAAATATTAATGACGGAAATGACGGATGCCGGTAAATACCATAGCCATACCGTATTCGTTAGCAGCATCAATACTTTCCTGATCACGAATTGATCCGCCTGGTTGAATGATGCAAGTAATGCCAGCCTTGTGAGCTGCATCAACGCTATCACGGAACGGGAAGAATGCATCAGATGCAAGTACAGATCCCTTAACAGTAAGACCTTCGCGTTCAGCCTTAGTAACTGCAATTTCAGCAGAGAATACACGGCTCATTTGACCGCAACCAACGCCAATGGTCATCTTGTCTCTGGTGTATACAATAGCATTTGACTTGGTGTATTTAACAACATTCCAAGCAAACAAGAGTTCTTCCATTTCTTCCTTGGTTGGAGCTCTGTTGGTTACAACCTTAAGATCAGCTTCGTTGTAGGTTGCAATATCAGTATCTTGTACTAAGAGACCGCCAGTTACACGCTTGTATTCGAGTGCTGGGAGACGTTTTTCCCAGAAGCCACATTCAAGGAGACGAATGCCTTTCTTGGTAGAAATTACAGTACGTGCACCTTCGCTAACCTTTGGAGCAATAATAACTTCGCAGAACTGATTAGCAATAATCTTGCTAGCAGTCTTTTCATCAAGTTCGCGGTTGAAAGCAATGATGCCACCGAAAGCAGAAGTAGGATCGGTCTTAAATGCTTTTTCGTAAGCTTCGAAAATATCCTTACCGAGAGCGACACCGCAAGGGTTTGCGTGCTTAACAATTACGCAAGCTGGTTCTGAAAATTCCTTACAGCATTCCAAAGCTGCATCGGTATCAGAAATGTTGTTGTATGAAAGTTCTTTACCGTTAAGCTGTACAGCGGTAGAAATACTTGCGTTCTTGTAGTCTTTTTCCACGTAGAAAGCTGCCTTCTGATGGCCGTTTTCACCGTAACGAAGATCTTGATGTTTGATGAACTGGGTATTGAAGGTTCTAGGGAATTTAGAATCCTTAGAAGTTTCATTTTGAATGTCGTAAGATGGAACTTTGTTACCAAAGTAGTTTGCAATCATTCCATCATAAGCTGCAGTGTGTTCAAAAGCTGCAACTGATAAATCAAATCTAGTTTCGTAGGTAAGAGAGCCATTGTTCTCATCCATTTCTTTGAGAACTCTATCGTAATCCTTGGCATTAACTACAATAGCCACGTCTTTGAAGTTCTTAGCAGCACTTCTAACCATGGTAGGACCACCGATATCGATGTTTTCGATTGCTTTTTCAATGGTGCAATCTGGCTTTGCTACAGTTGCTGCAAATGGATAAAGATTTACTACTACGAGATCAATTGGCTTAATGTCATGTTCTGCCATTACAGCATCGTCAATGCCACGTCTTCCAAGAATACCGCCATGAACCTTTGGATGTAATGTCTTTACACGACCTCCCATCATTTCAGGGAAACCAGTATAATCGCTAACTTCTGTTACTTTTACGCCAGAATCAGCTAAAAGCTTAGCAGTACCACCTGTTGAAAGAATATCAACGCCGCGTTCTTGAAGTGCGCGTGCAAAATCAACAATTCCGTTCTTGTCAGATACACTGATAAGAGCTCTACGGATTGGTCGTGCGTTATCCATTAATATGAACCTCTTATGAAATGGAATATTTGATATTTTATTAGTGGCTGTTTTCATCTGAAATTTATTTTTTTAAATTACAGAAAAAATGTAGCCCCTTTTGAATGTCATAATTTTACCATAATGTGCACATGGATTAAAATGTGATCTTATTAACAGGTGTTGTTGATTTTGTGTTTATGCCACACCTTAAAATTAGTTCGTACGTTTTATCTAGCGGTGTTATTTGGTAAGCATTCCTGTTTAAAGAATGGCTTTACATAAGTATTCTTATAGTTCGTTTATTTGATAGCCGATTATTTACCCACTTTAATTATTTTTAGGATTTGATATGACTTGTCGATTAATCGCAGTTGATATGGATGGTACTTTTTTAAATAACGATCGTACTGTCTCACTTAGAAACTGTAATTTAGTGAAGCGGGCTGAAGATGCTGGTGTTTTTTTTGTACCTTCTACAGGAAGACCTTTAGCTGGTATTAGAAAATATGAAAAAGAACTCCGTTTAAATGTAGCTAACCACTATGCTATATGCTTTAACGGAGCTTTGGTTGTGGAAACAGCGACTGAGAGAATTGTTTCTAAGGTTGTGATTACAGGTGCTGAAGTTAAAAAACTTATTCAAATTGCCCATCACAATAATGTCTTTTGGCATGCCTTTTCTCTCGATCGTGGTCTTTTATACGAAAAAGATAATCCTGCTACTGATATTGAAATCACTTACAACAATATATCTGCTACCAAAATTTGCGAAGATGACATTCGTGATGATGAACTTTTTTACAAATTTATGTTTTGTGGGGATGAAAAAGGTGTCGATGCCTTGGATCTCAATACGAAATTTTTGCGTTCTGATTATACCGTTCTTAGAAGCATGTACTGCTTTTTGGAAATTCTCAATAAAAAGACCTCTAAAGGTGAGGCTTTAAGAGCACTGTGTAAAGCATTAAATATTTCTATCGCAGAAACAGTGGCCTTTGGTGATGCCGATAATGATGTTCATATGCTAGAAGCTGCAGGGCAGGGCTATGTCATGGAAAATGGCAGCGAGATCATAAAAGCCAATCCTAAGTTTAAAATAGCTCCTAAAAATTCAGATGATGGTGTGGCTGTTATTTCTGAGAAACTTATTCAAGATTTAGCTTGAACAAATTAAGCACAGACTCATAGAAAACCAATAAGAAAACCACGAGGATTTTCATTAATGAAAAAAAATATTATTTTTAGTGTCTTTGGAAATAGGCGTTCTGATGGTGAGAAGCCAGAAAGCCATGAAAGCCAAAGGCTAATGGATTCAATACGGGCCTTTTTCGCGATTGCAGTGCCTTATTGGAAAGAACGCACAAGTATATTAAGTTGGTTAATGCTTGTAGGTATTGCCATCTTCAGTGGTCTTAGTATCTATCTTGCCAAAGTTTTTAACGATTGGTACAAAGATTTTTGGGATTGCGTGCAGAAATACGACCTTAATGGTTTTATTGGAATGCTCTGGCTCTTCGTGTTTTTAGCAACTTTGCATGTATGTATTTCTGTGTACAAACAGTACATTATTGCGGCGTTAGAAATTCGTTGGAGACGTTGGCTTACTGAAAATTACCTGCAGAGATACCTAAAACAGGGTGCTTTTTATAAGTTGCAACTCACGGATCAAAAAACAGATAACCCAGACCAACGTATTTCTGAAGATTTGAGTAGCTTTGTCGTTCTTACTGTAAATCTCTTAATCGGTATTGTTACTGATATTTGTACTCTTATCACCTTTGGAATTATCCTTTGGGGACTTTCTAAAGCGGTGGAATTTGATGTTTTAGGGCATCACGTTTATTTGCCAGATGGCTATCTTTTATATCTAGCTTTCGGTTATGCAGTATGTGGAACCGTGATTACGTTCTTAATGGGAAAACCATTAGTGCTTTTAAACTTCAGACAACAAAGATATGAAGCTGATTTCCGTTTTTCATTAATTCGCCTTCGTGAAAACGCAGAATCTGTGGCTATATACAAGGGTGAAGATGAAGAACATAAACGTTTTTCTAGTTTGTTCACCGATGTTGTTAAAAACTACATCAGCCTCATTATAAAGAAGAAGCAAGTTGGTTATTTCACCTTGGGTTATGCACAAACAGCGGTAATATTTCCAATATTGATTGCGGCTCCAATGTATTTTGCTAAGACCCTGTCTATGGGAGGTCTTATGCAGATACTTTCAGCTTTTAGTCAGGTGCAAAATTCTCTTTCAACTCTCATTGATAACTTTAGTTCTTTGGCACAATGGAAAGCTGTTATCGACCGTCTTTCACTTTTTGAAAAAAGCCTTAAGTCAACAGAGAAACTTTCAGAATTACCTGTGTCTGCTACTGGTAGTGCATTAACTATCAAAGATGTTTCCATTAGTAAGCCGGATGGTACTTCTTTAGCTGAGCATCTTTCATTTTCACTAGAAAAAGGTAAAAGTTTACTTATTCAAGGTCATTCAGGGTGCGGTAAATCCACTCTTTTAAGAACTATTGCTGGAATATGGCCATATGCTACAGGAAATATAGTAATTCCTGAGGAAGCAAAGTTGCTATTCTTAAGCCAAAAACCGTATATGCCGTTAGGAACCTTAAGAGATGCTATATGCTACCCAAGTAATGGCAATGATCTAGATTTAGGAACTTTTGATAACTTGCTTCAAGAAGTAGGGTTATGTTATTTAAAGGCCAGCATTGATTTAATAAATCAATGGGATCATGTGCTTAGCCTTGGGGAACAACAACGTATTTCATTCTTAAGAGCACTGATAATAAAGCCAAATGTATTATTTATGGATGAGGTTACTAGTGCTTTAGATGAAGAAAATGAAACGCGGATGTATGAACTCCTAAAATCAAGACTTCCTGATACTATTATGATCAGCGTAGGTCACAGAAACACTCTTCGTGCTTTCCATGACGATGTTTTGAATTTGGAAAAGACTATCTAGTCTTTTGAGCGCCTTATATATAATCCGGGCTCCCTCTTACTTGCGCTCCGAGCCCGAATTATTTTCCCATTTGGGCAATGAACTGAATTCCGTATTGTCTACTTTCAGCATCTATAATTCGCACAACCTTTGCTTTAGCATCAAGAGGCGGTAGATCGTCTGATTCGTCATCAAGTTTTATTTCAACTTCATCACCAATATGTAGGTTAAAACCAGTTTTGATGGTAATAGACATACCTGTTGCACTGATGTTAAGACATTCTCCAGGAAGTCTTTTACCTGCGTAAACGATCATGCAAGAAACAGGAAGCTCTACTCTAATATATGTACGTCTTTCTCTGGTACTGTCCATGCTGTAATACCTCTTTTTTAGCTGAACAAAGCCAAGTTTGGTTAAAAATTATAAAAACATAAGGTATTTATGGCAATTAATTTATAAATTATGGGATATTTGATGTTAGGTCGGTTGCAGATTACTTTGTGAAAATTTCCTTTTTGAACAATAAAAAAAAGAGAAACAAGAACTTAAAAGTTTGTTTCTCTTTTTATTTATTTAGTTAGATTTTACTTATTAACAAAAATCCAAGGCTGTAATTTAGCTTCATAGGCACTGATTTCTTTCCCATGTAAGAGAGTTAAATCGATGTTATCAAGTCCGTTTAAAAGACAATATCTTCTGAATTCGTCTAAGGTGAATTTAAAAGATAAAGAATTACAGGTTACAGTCATCTTTTCAAGATCAACTGTTATTTTCTGGCCTTCATTCTTGTTAATTTCTTTATGAAGGGCATCAACTTCTTCTTCTGTAAGTTTTACTAACAAAAGTCCATTGTTGAGAGAGTTGTTGTAGAAAATATCAGCAAAGCTAGATGCGATAATTACTTTAAAGCCGTAATCCTGAAGAGCCCAAGGAGCATGTTCTCTACTAGAGCCATTACCAAAGTTTTCTCTTGCAACAAGTATAGTTGCACCTTTGTATCTAGGATAGTTGAGGATAAAGTCTGGATTTGGTTTAGTGCCAGCTTCATCAAGATAACGCCAATCGTTAAAAAGATGTACTCCAAAACCGGTTCTTGTTACAGCTTGAAGGAACTGCTTAGGAATGATCTGATCAGTATCAACGTTAGCTGCATCAAGAGGAACAGCAAGGCCTTCATGTATTGTGAATTTCTGCATATTGTTCTCCTTAGAACTCACGAACGTCTACGAAATGACCAGCGATTCCAGCAGCAACTGCCATAGTAGGGCTAACTAGATGTGTACGAGCACCGCGTCCTTGACGACCTTCGAAGTTTCTGTTTGAAGTGCTTGCGCAACGTTCACCAGAAGGAACTCTATCGCTATTCATGCCAAGACAAGCAGAGCATCCTGGAAGTCTCCATTCAAAGCCTGCTTCGATGAAAAGTTTATCAAGACCTTCAGCTTCAGCAACCTTCTTAACTTCTTGTGATCCTGGAACAACAATACCACGAACCCAAGAAGCTAGATGACGACCCTTGATTTCTGCTGCAGCTGCTCTGATATCCTCGATACGACCATTGGTGCAAGAACCAATAAATACTTTATCGATTTTGACATCAGTTAACTTGGTATGAGGCTTTAAATCCATGTATTGGAGGGCTTTTTCGCAAGAATGCTTGTCGATTTCATTATCAAAATCTTCAGGAGCTGGGATATCATCATTAACGCCAATGCCCTGACCTGGGTTGGTACCCCAAGTGATCATTGGGGTAATCTTTGTACCATCAATGGTAACAACAGCATCCCATTTAGCATCACTATCAGAATTTAAGGTTTTCCAATAAGCTAATGCTTCATCCCATAATTTGCCACTAGGAGCAAATGGGCGTCCTTTTACATAGTTGAATGTGGTTTCATCAGGAGCAATAAGACCAACCTTGGCACCCATTTCGATAGCCATGTTAGAAAGAGTCATACGACCTTCCATTGAAAGGTTTCTTACAGCTTCGCCACAAAATTCAACAGCGTATCCAGTACCACCACCGGTGCCGAGTTTAGCAGCAATAGTTAATATGATATCTTTGGCGGTAACACCATTGGCAAGTTTGCCGGTTACCTCGATTTTCATATTCTTAAATTTTTGCTGTTTAATGGTCTGGGTTGCCATTACGTGTTCGACTTCGGAGGTTCCAATTCCGAATGCTAATGCACCAAAAGCACCATGGGTTGCGGTGTGTGAGTCACCACAAACGAGGGTTACGCCAGGAATTGTAATACCAAGTTGTGGTCCGATTACGTGGACAATACCTTGCCATTCATGACCTAGACCATAAAGAGGCACACCGAATTTAGTGCAGTTATCAATAAGTGTCTGCATCTGAATGCGGCCTTGTTCACCACAAGCTGCGATATCAGTTGAGGTGGTAGACACGTTATGATCCATAGTCGCCCAAGTAAGGTTAGGTCTGCGGATTTTTCTATTGTGGAATGCAATGCCCGCAAAAGCTTGAGGACTGGTTACTTCATGAAGAAGATGTCTATCAATATAAAGAATCGGCAATTCTCCTGGAGTTGCACATACTATGTGTGCTTCATAGAGCTTGTCGTACAGAGTTTTACCCATATAAATTCCTTTAGTTTCGGTGTTTTAGCCGATAATTTTTGCTGCGATGAGGTCACCCATTTGTGATGTAGTTTGGGTGTCGTGTTTTGCAGTGCCACTAGCAATAAGATCGCCAGTTAAGTAGCCTTCTGCTAATACTTCAGATACAGCTTTTTCAATTGCTTGTGCAGCTTCTTCTAACTTGAAGCTATAACGGAGCATTAAAGCAGCTGAAAGAATTTGAGCTACAGGGTTAGCAATATTTTTGCCTGCGATATCAGGAGCAGAGCCACCAGCAGGTTCATAGAGGCCAAATCCGCTTTCTGATAAGCTTGCACTTGGAAGCATACCCATTGAGCCAGTTACCATTGCACATTCGTCAGAAAGGATATCACCAAACATATTGTTGCAAAGGAGGATATCGAACTGAGATGGATCCTTTACGAGCTGCATTGTTGCGTTATCGATATAGATATTGTTAAGTTCTACTTCTGGATAGTTCTTAGCAACTTCTGCAACAACTTCACGCCAAAGGATAGAGCTCTGTAATACGTTAGACTTATCAACAGAGGTTACCTTCTTCTTTCTAAGCATTGCTGATTCGAAAGCGATCTTTGCAATACGTTCAATTTCGTAACGATGATAAATTTCAGTATCGTAAGCAACTTCTTCAGGACCGCTACCTTCACGTGCTTTAGGCTGGCCGAAGTAAATACCACCAGTAAGTTCTCTTACCACAACCATATCAAAGCCTTTGTCAGAAATATCTTTTCTGAGAGGTGATAAGGTGTTAAGGCCCTGGTAAATTTTTGCAGGGCGGAGGTTACAGAAAAGCTTGAAGTGCTTTCTCAAAGGAAGTAAAGCGCCTCTTTCTGGGCGCTGATCTGGTGGAAGTTTATCCCACTTAGGACCACCTACAGAGCCAAAAAGGATGGCATCAGATTGTTCACAGATTTTTAATGTTTCTTGAGGTAGTGGAGAACCTGTTTCATCTATAGCTTTACCACCAACGAAGCATTCTGTTAAATTGAATTTAACATCAAATTTTTTTTCAACAGCCTTTAAAGCTTTTACAGCTTGTGCCATGACTTCAGGGCCAATTCCATCGCCTGGTAGAACTGCAACATTAAAAGTTTGAGACATCTTTATCTCCAAATATTGAACGACTAATTAGTACTAATTGATTTAACAATGGCTACATTATAACGCAAGGATTTGTTACTGTATTCGTTTCTTTGTTTTTGTAAATCAAACGTCTAAGGCAACAAACAAAATAGTAAATTAAAAAAAACTTTGCTTTAGTGCAAATTTTTAGAAAAAATATTCAGTCTCCCTTATAATAGCGGTGACTGTCTCGGAGTTGGTTCATATTTTAGAGCTGGTATTTTTCTTATTTAAGAATTTTTAGGCTTCAGGTTGGCTTTTATAAGTCTACGCTACAGATAATATATTTTTTTGCATTATCTTTCGGTTGGTATCTGCTTGTCTTTTAGCTCTGATTTTCTGTGTGTTTGATTTGGCATTAGTTAATGATACTGTTTGGGGAATGAGCCGCCTCTAGAGAGATTCTTTTTATGATTAAGGAAAATTATGCGGTTTATTGATACAGCAGAAGAAGAGGATAAAATCCTTAGAGAATTTGAAAATAGATTGTCAAACAAAAAAGAAAACTCTTCTAATCAAGAAAATAACAATGCTTCTGAGAAGCATGTTCACGATAGAAAGAAAAAAGAAAAGCAAGCTAAGTTTTATGAAGAACAAAATCAACAAGGCACGGTTAACCTTGAAGAACTAGATAATCAAGCAGAAGAGCTTTTGGAAGGAAAACCTTCAAAAGAATCATTAACTTTTGATTCATTAGGTATTTCGGAAGAAGTTTTACACGCTATTAAAGATTTGGGATTTGAAACCCCATCTCCTATTCAAAGTAAAGCTATAGGCCCACTCCTTAATGGCCTTGATATCATTGGTCAAGCTCAGACTGGTACTGGTAAGACTGCGGCTTTTGCTTTACCTATTCTTTCTAAAATTGATACTAAAGAACATGTAGTTCAAGCTCTAATCCTGTTACCAACAAGAGAATTGGCAATTCAGGTAGCAGAAGCTTGTACCTCATTTGCTAAATATATTAAAGATTTCAGAATTCTACCTGTTTATGGCGGATCTTCTTATGATAAACAGATTCATGCCTTAAATCGCGGTACCCAATTAGTTGTTGGCACCCCTGGTAGAATCATGGACCTTATTAACAGAGGCAAACTTGATTTATCCCATATCAAGTATTTAGTACTTGATGAAGCCGATGAAATGTTAAAGATGGGCTTTATTGATGATGTGGAATGGATCCTTTCAAAATGCCCTGAAGAACGCCAAACAGCTTTGTTTTCAGCAACTATGCCTGATGTTATTAAGAGAGTAGCTAAGCAAAATCTTAAATCACCAAAAGAAATTAAAATTGCTTCAAAAACAGCTACAGCAACTACCGTAAGACAAAGATACTGGTTGGTTTCTGGTTTACATAAAATTGATGCTCTCACAAGACTTCTTGAAGTGGAGCCTTATGATGCGTTACTTATTTTTACTAGAACCAAAACCGATGCTGAAGATTTAGCTCAGAAGTTAGCCACAAGAGGTATTGCTTGTGAAGCACTTCATGGTGATATTCCTCAAAAGATTCGTGAAAAAGTAGTTGATAAACTTAGAAATGGTCAATTGGATGTTCTAGTGGCAACCGACGTTGTGGCTAGAGGCTTGGATGTGGATAGAATCACGCACGTTGTGAATTATGATATTCCATTTGATCCAGAGTCTTATGTACACCGTATTGGTAGAACAGGACGTGCAGGTAAGACTGGCGATGCGATTCTTTTCGTTTCTCCAAGAGAAAGACGCATGCTCCGCTTGATAGAAAAGGTTACTAACCAACCTATTGAGCCTATGAAGATGCCTACCAAGGAAGACATCAATAATCATCGCCTTGAAAAGTTTAAAGAAAATATTCTTGCAAGCATGAACATTTCAGAAGATGAACTAATGCCATACAAAGAGCTTATCGATAGCATCCTTGCCGACAATGCAGTAGATCCAGCTGTGTTATGTGCTAGCCTTGCTCGTATGTTAAATGGTGGAAAGCCATTATTAGTTGATGAATCTGAGCCAGAACCAGAACAGAAGTCTATTGATGAGTATCCAGATAGACGTAAGAGAAAGTCATTTTCTGCAGAAGCGGATCCTCTTAAAGAATTCCCTGAACTTAAGATGGTGAGATACCGTATAGCGGTGGGACATAAGAATGGTGTTAAGCCAGGTCAGATAGTTGGAGCTATTGCTAACGAAGGTGCTATCGAAAGCCGTTATATTGGTAGCATCAATATATTTGATAGCTTCTCAACTATAGATTTACCTGAAGGAATGCCAAGTAAGACCATTGCTGTATTAAAGCAAGCTGTTGTTTGTGGACGTCCGCTTTCAATTCGTGAGTACTACAGCGATGACAAGGATTCATCCTCTAAGCATGGTGGTAGAGGTGGCAATTTCCGTGATCGTAACGGAGATAGAGGTCAAGGTAGACGCCATGGTAAAGATCGTTTTGGTGATGATTTAGGTTTAAATCATTCTAGACGTGAAGAACCGTCAGGAAAGAAGGGCCGTGTTCTTAGAGGTGTGCCATTTAAGTTCGGTGCCTAATCTTCTCAATATCTTGCTTAGATTAGCTATTGAAGATACTCGATAATATTGAAAAAGCCACTTGATTTTATCAAGTGGCTTTTTAGTTAGAGTTCTATTACAAGAAAATTATTCTTCAGTAGCGTTGGATTCTGGAGCATCAGCAATCTTTTTAAGTCTTGCCATATAGAAACCATCACCACCTTCAGAAGGGAATACAGTCTTTTCTTCTTCAAGAACAAAATTATTATTTTTGGTAAGGAATTTGGCTACTTGTTCATGGTCTTCGGAAGGAAGGATACTGCAGGTAGAATACACGAGGTAACCATCCTTCTTTGTCATCTTGGAATATCTTTCTAAGATGTCCGCTTGGATGTTAACAAGTTCGGCAATTTTTTGGGAAGCATCACTCCACTTACCTTCAGGATTACGTTTAAGAACGCCAGTTCCTGAGCAAGGTACATCTAAAAGAACTCTGTCTGCTTTGCCATGTTGTCTTTTTATAACTTTGGTGGTGTCAATGAGTCTTGTTTCGATGTTAAAGGCTCCGGCACGCTTAGCTCGAGTTTTTAGTTCCTTAAGTTTCCATTCCTTATCATCCATGGCAATGATTACGCCTTTACCGCGCATTAAGGCACTTAGATGTAAAGTTTTTCCGCCTACACCAGCACAAGCATCGATAACCTTCATACCTGGGGCAACTTGTAAGAAAGCTGATATTTCTTGAGAGCCGATATCTTGTTGTTCAAAAAAGCCATTCTTAAAAGCGGAGCTTCTAAAAATAGATGCATTACTTAAAATTTCTAAAGCATCAGGATGGTCAGGAACAGTCTTCGCGCGAATCTTTTCCTGTGCCAAAGAGGTTATGAGCTCTTCTGGGCTTATCTTGAGGCGGTTTACGCGGATAAAGCGACGTGGCTCTGTAGATAAATATTGTTTTTCAGTTTCCCACTTTTCGCCCAATTCCTTTTGACCTAGTTCGTCAAGCCATTGTGGGCAACCATATTTAAGGTTAGGAATATCATCTGCTTCTTCCATGCGGCTTATGGCTTCTTTGGTAGAAAAATCTTCACATTCAGGTAAACGTGGTACTGGCCAATGGTGAACAACATGAATAGCACAAATTAATTTATTAATATGCTTTTTGATATCTTTAACTTTTCTGTAACCTGCTATATGGGTGTAGTAGTTAAGTCTTCGAAATACGTCGTTTGTAAGGTTAACAATGAGAGCCTGTTCTTGAGCCTCAAGTTTTAGTTTATGGAAATATTTTGAATAGGCTTTATCTAGAGAAACATCTTCATTAAATACGTCATTAATAATTGAATAGATTAGTCTTATCTTAAAAGCTGATAGTGAATAAGATGACATAAAATTCTGCCTTAGATGCTAATTGTTTTTAGAAATTGGTTGCTAGTTACTGATTTGAGTGTGAAAAACTTTTTTATCTTTTGTCTAACATGGTATCAGTACGTTTATACAGTGTTCATTAATTAAAAAGATAGTGTATAATATTTTGTGTAAACGATAGTTCCTAAGGTATGGAAAAAGGAAC
>CAVGFV010000068.1:0-4626 GCA_963628765.1 Succinimonas sp. | reverse complement strand
AATCTTAATTTGTCTTAAGTAAAAAATTCAGTTTTCGATAAAAAAAGATATAATAGCGACACATAAGCAATTAGCATATTCAAATTTTTCAGTTATTCAAAAGGATGTTCAAATGTGCGGCATAGTCGGCATGGTAGCCACTTCTCCTGTTAATCAGAATCTTTATGATGCTCTTACTGTTCTTCAGCATAGAGGTCAGGATGCAGCAGGTATTGTTACCATAAGTGATGGCAATTTCAAACAGCGTAAAGCTAATGGTCTTGTCCGTGATGTTTTTGAAACAAAGCACATGTACCGCCTAAAGGGTAATATTGGTATTGGACATGTTAGATATCCTACAGCAGGCTCTTCCTCAGCTGCAGAAGCACAGCCTTTCTATGTAAACAGTCCTTTTGGTATTGCTCTTGCTCATAATGGTAATTTAACTAATGTTCAAGAACTTAGAGAACGTTTAGTTGAATACCGCCGTCATACCAATACAACCTCTGATTCTGAAGTGCTTTTGAATATTTTTGCTCACGAAATTGATATGAACAGCAAGGGTGTTAAGCTTTCTCCAGAGGAGATTTTTGCTGCTGTTCGCAAGGTAAACGAATTAGTACGTGGTGCGTATGCTGTAGTGTCTTTAGTTATTGGCGCCGGTGTTATTGCTTTCCGTGATCCTCATGGAATTCGTCCTTTAGTTTTAGGTGAAAAGAAAGACGAAAACGGCAAAACCGAGTACATGGTAGCTTCCGAAAGTGTTGCTCTTGATGTTACTGGCTTTAAGCTCGTTCGTGATGTAGCTCCTGGTGAATGTGTATACATTACTGAAAATGGTGAACTTTACACACAGATCTGCGCTGAGAATCCTTGCCAAAACCCTTGTATTTTTGAATATGTATATTTTGCACGTCCTGATTCAATAATGAATGGCGTTTCTGTTTATGCAGCTCGAGTTCACATGGGAACAATGCTTACAGATAAGATTAGACGTGAATACAAAGATTTAAACATTGACGTTGTAATTCCTGTTCCAGAAACAAGCTGTGATATTGCTGTTGAAATTGCAAGAAACCTTGGTGTTCCTTATCGTCAGGGTTTCGTTAAAAACCGCTACATTGGTAGAACCTTTATTATGCCAGGTCAAAAGCAGCGTAAGAAGGGCGTGAGAAGTAAATTAAACCCAATTCCTGCAGAATTCAAGGGTAAGAGAGTGCTTCTTGTAGATGACTCTATAGTGCGTGGTACTACTTCTGCACAAATTGTAGAGATGGCAAGAGAAGCTGGCGCAGCTCAAGTTTATTTTGCATCTGCAGCTCCAGAGATTCGTTATCCAAACGTCTATGGTATTGATATGCCTTCAAGCCATGAATTGATCGCCTATGGCCGCACTAATGAAGAAATCTGTAAGCTTATCGGTGCTGATGCTTTGATTTATCAGTCATTGGATGATCTTAAGAAAGCTGTACAGATGGAAAACCCAGAATTAAAACGTTTTGATACATCTGTATTTGATGGTGATTACATCACAGGCGATATTGATCAATCTTATTTGGACTTCTTAGATAAGGTTCGTAATGATGATGCAAAAGCTGATAAGGCTTGGAATGATTCTACCGAAAACCTTGAAATGTATAATGAGCCATAAGGTTAAATAGAAAAGTCATAATGTAAAAAACGATCTTTTTTAAGATCGTTTTTTTTTGAAAAATTTTTGTAAATGTAATAATCTTTTACGGGGAATAATTTGCTCCGAATGCAGTTTAATTACAAGGCAAAGCAGTGAAAAAGAATTTTAATGATAGTATAAACACCGCAAAATTTAGAGGTCATGTTTTAAGGACACTTTTCGTCTTTGGATTGATTTTCTTGTTTATTGGCGAATCTATTGTTTCCCTAATATTCATGCCTTTTTTTCTCATTTTTTGCAACATGTCTTGGGGGGCATCATTTGCTATATGCGTCTCCATTGCGTTTATGACATTGATATGTTTGGCTTGTCGTAGCTATCACAAGATAAAAAGAGATATTGATAAAGGTGCTATCCATATTGCTAAAAAAATGGGTGGTATGAAGCTAGTGAATTTAATCTATCTTCACGAATGCGATGAAGAAATTCTTAAAAATGATCATCGCCTTTCCGAATACCAAAAAGCAAATCTTAAAAAGATTCCTTTGGAAGCAATTATTAGAGCGAATAATGTTGTTGAAGAAATTGCCATAGCAGCTGCTATGAAAAAACCTAAGGTATTCATAAACTTAGCTTCCCGTAGAATCAATTCTTGTGCTATTGGCCATTCACCGCGCGATGCTGTGATTTTGATTTCTTATGGCGCTGCAACTTTGTTATCTCGTGATGAATTACAGGGGTTAGTGGCGCACGAAATTTCTCATATTCTTAATGGAGATATGATAAATAACTTAAACACTGTTATTTATATTCAAGTGCTATATTCGTTTAATCAAATGATTGCGGACATCATGGAAAAACTTAAAAAACATGATGACGAACTTGATAATTACGAAGACGAAGAAAAAGAAAAAATTTTCTCGATGGATTATTTTTCTAATAAGGAAAATAAAAAGATTGGGAATATATTGATTTACTTTGTGCTTTTTGTCATGTATACAATTAGTTTCGGAGCAATCTTAATTGTAGGACTTATCAAACACTTTATTTCTCTTAATGCTGAATATTTAGCTGATGCTTCAGCAATAAAATTTACTAGAAACCCAGCTGCGGTAAAGAAGGCTTTACTGAAAGCTAAAGCAGAACTTGATTACTGCTGTAATTTATCAGCAGGATATGGTAGTGGCAGTAATCCTTTCGCTTGCGTTTGTTTTGTAAACGGTGACGTTGATTTTAGTTCAGCAACTGAGATTGTTGCCAAACGTGTAGATCGCGTAGCCGATATTTTAGGCTCCAAGGTTGAACGTAACGCATATTATGATGAAGATATAGATGAAGATGCTTTTAAAAAGGATTTAGATCATTTATATCGTGCAGATGTTTCTCTTGATGATATTGATTTTGGAAATTTCGATCCTATAAACCCTCACAAGGCAGGAACATCATCTGAAGATTCTTTAGCATTAGGAATGCTTTATGCTCAAGAAAGAATTAAGAAAATACCAGAATACAATGAATGCTTTTTTAGTTTGATATGCCAATTTATTCAAAATAAAGAAACTCTTGTTAAGTTGTTTTCAAGTTTGGGTACTATTAACGGCATCAAGTATGATTCTCAAGAATTCCGAAAATTTGTTTTAGGAAAAAATGGCATCTCGTTAAAAAATAGTTTGAATTACAATAATACTGAATTCGATTTTAACAAATTTACCAACATCGTTGATATTTATGAACTTATACAAAGTTTTGTAAGATTATCATGTGTGGTTCCGCCTGTTGTAACCACATCAGGAAAGGACTTATTAAAAGCAATTTTAAGTCTTGAACCAAAAAATGTTTTTATAGCGTGCATGCATGGTGGTCTTCTTTCAGGGAGAGGCAAACTTCCGCCACCTTCAATAGGAGAGGTTTCTAGATTTTATCGATATATTGCTAGTGGCTCTAATTTAGATGAAGCACAAAAGGCGAGTGATATATCTCAAGCGATAAATACTTATGCTAGTGCATTTGTTAGTAACTCTGATTCTAGAGCGGTTAAAAGCGTAGTTATTAATTATCAAGTGGTAAATATCCTATGGAATTTTTCACGTTACTCAAAAGAAGTTCAGAAAAATTTAATTGATGGCCTAAGCTGCTTTGGAGTTAAAGATCTTGTTATTGCTTCGGTGATTTCATTATTTAATATTTATTCAAAAGTTTATGACCGTAATGAAATTGATAATATTTTAGAGATTTCGGCTACAGATAAAAAGGCAAGGATTAACGATATTTTGAGATCCTGCTTTAGTGATTCTAAAGGTTCAAAGCATGATGAAGATGTAGATATCGCCATTAAAGCAACAGAAGCTACGGTGCTTACCAGTATGCTAGGTGGTATGGAACCTCCACAGCCTAAGACTGAAGGCGAATCTTTAGCTTCGGAAAAAGCTTCGAATGCTTCCAAGCCTCAAAAAGAGACTCCTCATGAAGCTAATACAGATTCGAATTATAGATAATACTAAAGCAAGAGATAGGATTTTTAAGAATATTCTAATTTCTTTGGTGCCGATGGTAAGTAGCCAATTAATTATGCAAAAAGTTCCCTTTATGGCTGCTGCTAAAAGAATTCAATGTGCAGATATTCCAGAAGCTTTAAATCAGCTTATTGAATACCTTGAAAATGAAGGAACTCTAGATGTAGTAAATCAGTATTGCCAAGTTTTAGAGGATATTCAGAAGCTACTACCAAAGGACTTTGTCTTTAGCATTATAGAAATTATGCTGTTTGATCAAGGTAAAACCCAAAATACCAAGCTTACGAAGAGAGCTTTTATTTACGATGTTTCCACAATATATGCTTATATTTTGAGCCGTGATGGTATTGCTAATCTTATTGAAGACTTACACCGTGCTGAAGCTGCGGCTTGCATTCCAAGAACTGCTGTTCCTGTGCTTTCAGAAGATAGGCTAAAGACCGCTTTTAATGTGAACTTTGCATCTGAGTTCCACTAAAAGTTCCACAGACGATAAGAATC
>CAVGFV010000067.1:0-3070 GCA_963628765.1 Succinimonas sp. | reverse complement strand
TATGCTTTTACTGATAAAGCATCGTTAATGGAATTTGCCGATAAACTTATTAAAGCTAATAAAGTGGATGGCGTGGCTATCGCTAACTTTTTAGAGTGCCATAAGCTCACCTTAGGAAAGATTCCAAATCGTCCTCTTATTCGAGAGTTCTTAAAAAAGCTTAGGATCGGAAATAAGACTATAAGGGTTAATGAGAACCTTTTTAGCTCGAAAAAAGATTTCAAAGCAAATTTAACTAGAATTAGTGCTCTTAATGCAAAGGTTCCAGGAATTAGTAAGGAATACCAAAATACTCGTGCAGAGGCTTTAAATTCTATTCAAAGAAGCTTAGAAAGTCGTGCGTTTAATGTGTTTGAAGCATCTATAAATCAAGTATATAGTTTTGATCAGGCTCTTGTGAATGGTGTGGTTTATCCGACTGTTTTACCTGTAGGTTCAATATTTAAATTTGGTAATTATTGGCAAGAAAGTTCTGAAAAGAAGTCTCCTATAGAGTGGCTCGTGCTTAAGAGAGAAGAAAAGAAGGCACTTTTGATAAGTAAGTATGCTTTGGATTGTATGCAGTATTATCACGATCTAAAAGACATGACTTGGAAACACAGAGATCTTCGAAAATGGCTCAATTCTGAGTTCTTAAAGAATGCTTTTTCGTGCGAGGAACAGGCGCGAATACCAGTAACCCATGTGGTTAATGAAGATAATAAAGGTTGGGGTACTAGAGGTGGTAATGCTACTCTGGATCGCGTTTTCTGTTTAAGTGGTATTGAGGCTGAGAGTCTCTTTAAAGATAACAATGCAAGAAAATGTCTGCCGACTGCCTATGCTAGAAAAAATAACGCCTGTTTTTCCGAAGAAAATGGGTGTTGCTGTTATTGGCTCCGCCCGCCGAGCGGTAATAGTCGCATCGCGTTATGTGTCCTTGACACTGGCTCGTTCTGTCTATTTGGCAGTCACTATGTCTGTGATGATTACGCGGTTCGGCCGGCTTTATGGATCAATCTGTAACACTGGGCGAAAACTTAACGTGTATTGTAGGGCTATTTAATTTTTTGCCCATAGAAAAATAAATAAACCATGGAGATTTGGAATATGTTGGACAATGTAAAATTATTTTTTAAATCGTTATTTTCAAATAATTCATATCTTGAAAAACATATTACAGAATCCTCTATTGTCACGCCAAGCTTTTCTAAGAAATTTCCTGAAACGTGGGGGATGTTGGCTCTATTTATAAATTTGGTAATTATTGGCAATAAAGTTCTGAAAAGAAGTCTCCTATAGAGTGGATTGTGCTTAAAAAAGAAGGGAAGAAGGCACTTTATGTAAGTAAGCTTGCTTTGGATTGCAAGAAATATCATCATCAAGATACCTCAATATCTTGGGAAAAATGTTATCTTCGAAAATGGCTTAATTCTGAGTTTTTAAGGAATGCTTTTTCGGGCGAGTAACAGGCGCGAATACCAGTAACAAACGTAGTTAACGAAGATAACAAAGAATATGACACAAGAGGTGGCAATGCTACTCTGGATCGCATTTTCTGCTTAAGTAATTCTGAAGCTGAGAGTCTCTTTAAAGATAACGATGCAAGAAAATACCTTCCGACAGCATATGCAAAATCTCGGGGAGCTCATACTAACAATGCTGGGTGTTGTTGGTATTGGCTCCGCTCTCCGGGCTGTTATCAGGACTACGCGTCAGGTGTACATTGCGATGGCTCGCTCCGTTTAAATGAAAGCATCGTTGATTATGTTGCTAGCGGTGTTCGGCCGGCTTTATGGATCAATCTGTAATCTTCTAATCTGAAATCAATCCCTAGGACGTAGTCGCGGAATCTCCCTCGCTTGCGTGGAAGTGAGGAGCCTTTTTTTTGAAAAAGAAAACCTTTAACTAAAGAAACGTATAACAAAAAAAAGAAGCATTATGAGTGAACTCATGGGAAGAAACTTTCGCCATGGTAATTATCGAAAATCCTCCCAATCAGAACTTACCGTAATTACTAAAGCGAAGGATCTCTGTTCCTACGTTATAACCGTAACCAAAAGTCTCCTAAAGACTTCCGTTTTTCCTTCGTGGATCGCTTAAGAAACGAATCCTTGAATGTCCTTGAGTACTTGATTCGGGCTAACGAATGCCGCTCCCAAAGATTATCGAGAGAGACTTTCTTTACAAAGAAAGGCCATGGCCGAGTTAATCGTGTTGGGGTATATCCCATAGCTTCTATGGAGCAAAAGTGTCTTTTAGAAAAATAGTCGAAATCATTTCCGAAATGGTTACGTACTCCCGAAATCTTTTAGACGCTTGGATAAATAGCGATAAAAAACGCATGGGAACTTTAGGGTGATACAACGACTAAGGCTATTCGTGGGGCAGTATTTTTCCGATTCATGCCACGGATGTATTAGTGACGAATTAGCCAGCCTTCTTGGGACTTACTTCAGTAAAATCCTAAATAGCGTTTCAGCCACCGATAGCAAGTTTTTTACACTGATATTTTTTTCAGTAGTATTTGCCGTTTTTGCTATTGATGACGAGCATTTTTTTGAACTGAATTACACTGGAACTATTTCTGAGATTTTGATGAGATACGTTTGGGATCTAATAAAAGCGTTCCTTATTTATTTCTTATTTGTGATTGTCCTTGGTGTTATTGTAGGTGTGAAAAATAGGAATGTGAAAGACGAATACCAGCAGGCATGTGTAGGATTATACATGTTGACTTATTACTTCTTGTTACACGTATGTATCGCAGTATCGTTCTCCTACGGCATCTTTGCGCATAAAGGTGATGTTCCTCCAATCGGAAATGCTCCTTATGCCTTAAAAGAAACATATCTAGCAGAGCCTGTTAAAAATGCCTGGTACAAAACTTTGAGTTTTAGCTATTCAAATATTTATCTTCCGATAAAGGAAGGTATTCAGAATTGGCTCTGTTCTGTAATAGTATTGATTTGATATAAAAAGAACCTTTCAAAAATTTTGAAAGGTTCAAATTTATAATTAAGCTATATCTTTAAGCTGTAACGATAGGATTTTAGGTATGTGATTTCCCATCTTACTCATCCAAGAAAAA
>CAVGFV010000066.1:0-10168 GCA_963628765.1 Succinimonas sp. | reverse complement strand
AAAGTTCCTGATAGCTGTAAAGCAACAGCCATTGATAACTCTCAAGATCAAAATGAGTCTTGCTAAGACTCCGAAGATCTACTCAAGAAAAATTCAATACGCCGTCTGCAAATACGCTTACAGATTAAGTAATATTTCTTTACGATTAACTGCTATTGGATTTTGACTCCAATGAATTTGTGAAAATTTAGAATAAGCTTATTGTAAATAAAAATAACTTAAGCAAAATAAGAACCCCTAAAATTCTGAATAAAATTTTAGGGGCAATATTTAAGGATTTGAAATTTTAATAATTTCTAAGGATTGCACCTGCTTTTAAGATTTCAGCACAATCTTTGATGCCAGGTTTTTCTTCAATACCACTATTAAGATCATATCCAGAAACTCCTGCAATCTTAATAGCATCTTTGAGGTTTTCCGTATTTAAGCCACCAGCTACAGTTATGCGTGATTTATCAGATGCAGTTATTTTGTTCCAATCAAATGTGTCGCCAGTACCACCAAAGTTATTACCTTTTTTGGTATCAAGAACTACTCTATCTACAACATTAAGCCATTCTTTAACTTCATCGCTAGGGTAGGTGTTATCACTTATCGGAATTGCCTTCCAAACTTGGCATAAATAAGGAAGATTCTTTTTAAGTTCTTCAGCAAATCCAATGTCTTCACTTCCGTGTAGTTGTATAGCATCCAACTTTAGATCATTTGCAATATCTACGATTTCTGCTATTTCAGCGTTCACAAAGACCCCTGTAAAGCGTTGCTTACATCCTGTATTTCTTGCCGCAAAAATGACTTCTTTGGCTGTTTCAGGTTTGATATAACGGGATGATTTGGGCCAAAAAATAAAGCCATTCCAAGCAAAACCAGAGGCCCAAGACATTTGAACATCTTGAAGTCTAGTCATGCCACAGATTTTATTTTCTCCAAAGATAAGTCTTCGACAAGCACTTTCAATATCTTGTTGAGAAGTTAGAGAACTTCCGATAAGGAATGCTTTAACATTATTGTGAAGACTCATAATTTGGTCGTGCGTAAAGATGCCTGATTCGCTAACCTTAATTCTGTCGTCTGGAATGAGATGTGCCATTTCTGCTACTCTTCCAAGATCCACAGTAAGGTTACGAAGGTTACGATTATTGATACCAATAACCTTGGCATTAAGTTTTACAGCTCTTGCAATTTCTTCCTCACCAGAAGCTTCTGTGAGGATTCCCATTCCAAGGCTCTTAGCAATTCCAGATAGTTCAATATATGCTTCATCTGTAACTATGGACAGCATGAGAAGAATAGCATCTCCTCCTGAATATCTAGCTAAATAAACTTGGTAAGGATCGTAAATAAAATCTTTACAAAGAACAGGGACTTTAACTTCGTTCCTAACTTCCTTTATATATGAATAACTACCTTGGAAAAACTTTTCGTCAGCTAATACTGATACGGCATCAGCGTAATTGGCATAAACCTTGGCAATTTCCTTAGGACTAAAATCAGGTCTTATTAATCCCTTTGAAGGTGATGCCTTTTTGCATTCAAGGATAAACTTAGTTTTTCCTGCTTGAAGAGCATGTTCAAAGGAACGATCTGAAGGCTTAAGATTTTTAGTAATAGTTTCTAATGGTAATTCATTTTGCATGCGCTCCATCCACGAAACTTTTGCGTTTAGGATGGTCGCAAGAACGTTCCCGTCAACAGAAGGAACGTTAATGCGATGGTTTCTTCTAAGCTCAGTGCATAAAATTGAACTAGGAGTTAGAGGTTCCGTCATTATATTTCTGCCTGTTTACTCAAAATTGAGAACGCTTGGATCTGTTTAAGAACACTTCCATTTTCAAAAGCAGCCATAGCCATTTCAGCACCTTCTTTAAGTGTTTTAGCTTTACCACCAAGTACTAACAGAGCGGCTGTATTAGCAGCAACGGCAGCTTTTTGGCCTTCTGTACCTTGTCCTGAAAAGAGCTTGAGGGCAATATCACAGTTAACCTCTGGAGTATCTCCTTTGATATCTTCGAGTGTGAATGTCTTTAAACCGAAATCACTAGGGGAAATGACTTTTTCAGAGTACTTGCCGTTATTTAATTCAACAACATATGTTTTATCGTGTGTTGCTATTTCATCAATACCAGAGCCCCATACAACCATTGCTTTTTTAAAACCAAGTTCGTTTAAAGCTTTAGCCATAGGATGCAAAAGTTCTTTACTGTAAACACCTAAAACACTGTAATCAGGGTGAGTAGGGTTGGTTAAAGGTCCTAATATATTGAAAATTGTTCTAGTACCAAGAGCTTTTCTTACAGGTCCCGCGTATTTCATGCCACTATGATAAATTTGTGCAAAAAGGAATGTAAATCCTGTTGTACTTAAGCACTTAAATGCTTGCTTAGGGGACATTCTAATATTTGCACCAAGAGCTTCTAGGAAGTCAGATGCTCCAGATTTAGAAGAAACTCCCTTGTTGCCGTGCTTAGCAATATGGAGGCCTAAAGTTGATGCAGTAAGTGCACTCATTGTAGAAATATTGATGGTATTTCTGCCATCGCCACCAGTTCCAACAATTTCGCCTACACTAAAATTTCTTTCAGATGGAAAACGGGATGCAGCATTAACCATTGCAGCTGCAGCTGCAGCAATTTCAATGTAGTTTTCGCCTTTGATTTTTAAAGCTGTTAATACGGATCCTAAGAGTATTGGATCAACCTTGCCAGTAAAAATATCGGTGAAGAGTTGTTGAGTTTCTTCTTTTGTAAGATCTTGTCCTTGATAAAGCTTTTCAGCTATTGGGAATGCCATTTTATTAATCCTTGTTATTTTGTAAGATAATTTATGCTGTTTATCAGAAGATCAGCGCCTCTTGAAGTCATAATTGATTCAGGATGGAACTGGAATCCTAATACTTTATCTTTTTCGTTTAATAGAGCCATACAAATGCCGTTGTAATCAGCAATTACTTTTAGGTTATCTGGAACACTTAATGCCGCAAGTGAATGATAACGAGCAACAGGCATTGGATTAGGTAGTCCTTTAAAAATTTCTTCATGATAATGTTTTATTAGAGAAGATTTTCCATGAACTATTTCACCAGCAGGACCGACAACCCCACCATAGTATTGGCAGATTGCTTGATGTCCAAGACAAATTCCTAGTATTGGGAAACGACCAACAGCCTTTTTAATGAGTTCTGGCATACAACCAGCTTCTTCAGGAAGACCTGGTCCCGGAGAAAGAACAAGAAGTGGCTTTTCAGAGCAATTTTCAAGATGATTAATAATTTCATCAGCTGAATGTGAATTACGATAAACAAGCACTTCATGACCTAGGCTTCTAAACTGATCCACTAGGTTATAAGCGAAGGAATCAAAATTATCTAATAAGATAATAGGGCTCATGTTACTGAATCTCCTTTAATGTTGTTCCATGTGCTAATGCTATAGCATTTAGTACTGCCGCTGCTTTCTTGCGAGTTTCATTAGCTTCTTCCATAGGTACTGAATCGTATACGACGCCGCAACCTGCTTGAACATAGGCAAGTCCGTTCACAACAAAAGCAGAACGAATTACTATACAGGTGTCCATGTCTCCTTTACCATTTAAGAAACCTATTGCACCACCATAGCTTCCGCGACGTTCTCCTTCAGTTTTTCTGATGAGTTCAGAGGCCATGATTTTTGGTGAACCAGTAAGGGTTCCCATATTCATACAAGCTTGATATGCATGGATGGCATCAAGATCATTTTTTAAGGTACCAACTACTCTTGAAACAAGGTGCATTACGTGGCTATAACGATCTACATTTAAGAGATCTACTACGTGTCTTGTTCCTGGAACACTGATTCTTGCAATATCATTTCTTGCAAGATCTACTAGCATCAAGTGTTCAGCATTTTCTTTTTTGTCTTGTCTTAATTCGAGTTCAATACGGCTATCACGATCAAGGTCTATTGAGCCATCTTCCCTTCTTGCACGACCTCTAGTGCCTGCAATTGGGTACATTTGAACTTTACGTGTTTGTGAAGTGTATTTTACAGAGCTTTCCGGAGATGCCCCGAAAATGATAAAGTTTTCATCGTTCATGTAGAACATGTATGGTGAAGGATTGCTCTTTTTTAGTCTGTAATAGGCATTGATAGTTGATGGGCAAGGGATAATAAAACTTCTTGAAGGTACTACTTGGAATATGTCACCACGGAAAATATTTCCCTTGAGCTTTTCAACTATATCGCAGAATTTTTCATCTGATATGTTGGTCTTTATATGAGCACCAGGAATGGTTAATTCTTCTGGGCGAGGGGGTTCAATATAGTTATCGAGTTTGTTTTTGAGTTCTTCGACTTTCTTTTCAAATTCTGGAATCAATGCTTCATTGTATACGGTTGCTTTTATAGAACTATTTTTATTTTTATGATCAATTACTATACAAGTGTCGATAAGATAGAAACAAAAATCTGGGCAAATATTACAACCATCTTTTACTTCAGGAAGATCTTCAAAAGAGGCAATTAAATCATAGCCAAAAACTCCAGCAAGAAGATTATCCTCTTTAAAACCTTGTACTGGAGATATCTTTAACATTGTTCTTAAAGAATCAAGTACAGTAAGAGCTTTAAGTCTAGAGTCTTCGTCTTGATTTTGATTGATGCGAGGATAATCCAGTTTGTATAAAGGATATGCCCCTGAAGCTTTCACTTCTTTCGGTAGGAAATCTTTAAACTTTTCGAAAGCAGCTTCACCATTTTTTGATAAGCATTTAATTTCAACTTGCTGTTCTTTACAGCTGATTCTCATCGCGCTACTGATACAAAGAATACTGCGATTTCCAGATTTTGTGTGGATTTCAAGTGATTCTAAGAGGATATTGTCTTTTTCTCCATTAGTTACGTCATAAAATAGAGCTAAAGGATCCTCTATGTAGTTAGATTCAGCTTTTAGATTATCAGTGTTCATATCAATACACTCGTTTAAAAAACAATAAAAAACCCGCTTCATATGCGGGTTTCTAGAAATCTTTTTTAGGTACAAAAAATCCCACCCGCTATTCGCAAGTGTGCCACCATGAAGAAAAAAGTACAGAAAATTCTTTAAGTGAAAACATTTAAATACCCATTATTTGGTCATTTCTATAAATGTTGAGATATTAATACTCAAAAAAACAAAGATCAAGAATTTTTTCCTATTGTACTTATATATTGTTACACAGATTGCTTTAGTTCACATGTTGAGAGTCATATCTATTAATAAAGTACCAGTGCACTAATATTCCTTAGATACTATGTATTAGGACAATTAAAAACGGAGATTATGGTATGGGTAATGGTAAAAATAGCCATAAGGCAGTTTTAGTATGTCAGTCTAGTGTCTCTTTCGTGCTTTCTAGAGGTGATGTTTTAGATCTTTGTTTTTTGGGAATCTCGATTCAACAAGAGAATAAATTTTATATTCGCCCATTTTTAAAAAAACAAATTGATGAACACCTTCTTTGGAATTTTATCCAAGATACAGAAAGTTCTGAGCATTACCTATTTGATGGACTCCATTTTTGTATTCGTAGAAATATCCCAGAAAATTTTTCTCTTTGGCGTGATCTTACCAATACTGAATATTCTCGAAAATGGCTTCGCTCAAGAAACACTATCAAAATTCAAGTAGTTAAACATCTGAGTTCCGATTGTGACTTCCTAGATGCTGTGGTTAGAAAATTAGATGATTTTTCTAGTGTTTTGGAAAATTTTGATGCTATCCAAGATAAGGTTACAGAGATTGCAAAAGGGTTAAGCATTAAAAAATCTACTCAGACTAATGATATCGTTATTTATGATAATTCACAGTCTAGGTCAGCAATTAAAAAGAAAGAATATGTAATGCTGAAAGGAGAGCCTGTTTGGGTTTCTCATGAAGGAATCATAGAGGTACACGGTAAGAAATACCCTGTATTAAAAGCTTTTAGAGATCAGCAACTTTATGTGCAATTTTTAGATAATAGGTTATTTGTTTATGATGATGACACATTAATTGCTACTTATTCTGAAGACTCTGTGCTTAGCTAATTAATGGCTAAAAGTATGACATTTAGTGTATTTTCTGACAATAAAAAAAATAGCAAGGAATTTTTTTTAATAAAGTCATTTTTATGCGCTATCCACATGGTTATGCACAGTTCATGGGGATAATGAAATAAAAAAAGATAGTGATAAAAGGGGGCGTTTAATTTTTAAGCATTTATTGCCACTAAAAATGACATTTATTTACACTTTATAAAATATAAAAACTTTTGGGATTTTTTGATGAGGGTAAAAATATGTTGAAGAGATTTTGCAAATTTAACGTTGTTTTTTTTCTATTTAGCATACTGTGTTTGCCACTAGTTGCGTTTTCTGAAAATGTTTCAACAGTAACCACGACATCAGATCAAAATACCGTAAACAAAGATCCTGTTAGTAATCAAAATCAAATATTACAGAAGAAGAAAAATATCGAGTTAGTACTAGTGCTCGATAAAAGTGGCTCTATGAATGGCCTTGAAAAAGATACCATTGGCGGTTTTAATTCTATGCTTGAAACCCAAAAGAAGTCTGGCATTCCTGTTAAGGTCACTGCAGTGCTCTTTAGTGATAAAGTTACAACTTTGGTAGATCACCGAGATATTAAGGATGTACCTCCATTAACGGATAAAGATTATATTCCAGGAGGCATGACTGCACTCCTTGATGCAGTGGGAACAACAATAACCAAAGTTGGAGCCTACCCAAATATAGATGATTCAGATAATCAGGTAATTTTTGTTGTGATTACCGATGGTCTTGAGAATAGCAGTGTTGAATATAAAAAATCTCAACTTAAGAAAATTATTTCGGATCACCAAGAAAAGAAGAATTGGAAGTTTGTATTTCTTGGGGCAAATATAGACGCGGTAAGTGAAGCGGAATCTATCGGTATCAATGGTAATAACGCTTTAAAATATCAAAACAGTGGGTCAGCTGTTCGTGCTAACTTTAAGGCTGTTTCGGAATTGTCTGTGAGTGCTGCCAAAGGTGTTGATTCAAATTCTTGGAAAGACGCGGTGGAAGAGGATACGAATAAGAAATAATTACAATTATTCTTGCAATATAGCTTATCTCTACGAATAATTTATTTGTAGAGATTTTTTTTCTTAAAAAAAGAGAAGTTTGGGATGTTGTACTTTTTGCTAATATTTAATTTTCTAACTTTATTGATAAATGGTTTCGTGCTCTTGAAGTATCGTCCCTTAGGAAAAATTGTTTCTATATTACTTTTCGTTTTGCTGGTTCCGGCTACTTTAAAAAATCAAATACTGATGCTGTTCGGAGGTAGTATTTATTCTTCATCCTTACCTTGGAGTTTTATATTGGCACTCTCTTGGTTTTCAGGAATGTTGTGGGCATCAGGACTTCTTTTAACATTAGTATTTTTGGTTTCAATATGCTTAAAAGCAACCTTAAATTTTGATGTTAAAAAATATTTTAGAATTTGTTTTAGGATCTCTTATCTTTTCGCTTGTTTATTAGTTGTATTTTCAGGACTACAAGCAATTAAGATCCCTGAGCTTAACAAGCATCAAATTTTTATCTCTCAGCAACCAACATCGGTTTTAAAAGTTATCCAGCTTACAGATTTACATGTGAGTAGCTTTACAAGAATTGAATGGATGCAGGAATTAATAGATAAAGTAAATGCAGCCAACCCAGATTTTATTGTTATTACAGGTGATATCGCTGATGTTGCCCCTAATAAATATAATAGAGCGTTAGATTTACTTAAAAAACTCAAAGCTAAATATGCGATTCTTGGAGTGCCTGGAAATCACGAATATTATGGCAATTCTTATGATAAATGGCTTAAGGTCTATAAGATGCTAGGGATTGATATCCTTGAAAATGATGCTAGAAGTTTTGAAATTGATAATCATTACATTTTATTTACGGGAACCACTGATGAGCGGGCGGGAAAAGCAAATTTAAAAATGCCTGACTATCAAGAAGCTCTTAATAAATTAGGAAATATCTCTTCCAAGCCTGTTATTCACATTTTATTAAAGCACCGCCCACAAATTGATTTTGATTCTCACAAGGTCATTCCTAACTTAGTGCTTTCTGGGCATACTCACGGGGGAATGGTACCCTTGGTAAATATTCTCGCAAAAATTATGAATGATGGCTATTTATCTGGGTGGTACTCAAATAAAGAAGCACAAGTTTTTGTTTCTGATGGTACTTATCTATGGTGTGGTTTTCCATTTCGTTTTGGTACCAAAAACAGTATCGAGGAATTTGAGATTAGTTATTAAATATTCCAATGGTTAGAAGGGGGTAGAAAACCTCAAAAATATTTTAAGCTATTAAAAAAGCCGTGAACCTCTTTGGCTCACGGTTTTTTCAAGAATATTAAGTTTATCTACTTATTATTTGCCACTGCAAACAAGACCTGCAGGCATAGTATGCTCAACCCATCCCATGCTAATGAACCAGTCAGTAACTTCTGGAAGAACTAACCAAGTGCAAAGGAAGCCACCAACACTCATTACGATAGTGTATGGAAGAGCCATCCACATCATTCTTAAGTATGAAAGACGAATAAGCGGTGCTAGAGCAGATGTTAAAAGGAACAAGAATGCAGCTTGACCATTTGGAGTTGCAACAGAAGGAAGGTTGGTTCCTGCGTTAATTGCAATAGCAAGGTGATTAAACTGTTCAGCATCAATTTGACCACAAGCAAGCGCGTTTTGAACCTGAGTGATATATACGGTAGCAACGAATACGTTGTCAGATACCATAGACAAAAGACCATTTGCTATATAGAAAAGTGGTAATTGTTTGTCTGGTTCAACGCTAAGAACTGCTTGAATTATTGGATCAAAAAGTCCCAATGAATTGATAACAGCTACAACTGCAAAGAAAACACAAAGCAATGATGTAAATGGAAGGTTTTCAGTGAAAGCCTGGCCGATTTCACCTTCTTTGTTAACACCTGTAAAGGTTGTTGCAAAAACGATTATTGAAAGACCAATTAATCCAACAGCTGCAAGGTGTAAAGCAAGACCTAAAATGAGCCAAATACAAATAATTGATTGGAAAAACAAAGAAGCTTTATCAACTGTTGTATATTGCTGGAGTTTTTCATCGCTTGATTTTTTAAGGATTTGATAAACTTTTTCAGGAAGTTTGGTACCAAAACCAAAGAGATGGAACATTTCAACAATGATACAGGTAATGAGACCACAAACCAACACTGGTGCTGAAACTGGCATTACACGAAGAGCAAATTCGGCAAAGGTCCAATCGGCAACGTCACCAATGATAAGATTTTGAGGTTCACCAACAATTGTACAAATACCACCAAGTGCAGTACCAACACCAGCATGCATTAAGAGAGATCTTAAGAAAGCACGGAAGTTATCAAGATCTTCACGATCTAAACCCTTGAAATTGTCATTATCGTTTAGTTTAGTGTTTTCGCCTGCAATAACCTTATGATACACACCGTAGAACCCAGCACAAACAGTAATGATTACAGCGAGCACTGTAAGAGCATCAAGGAATGCTGAAAGGAAAGCAGCCATAATGCAGAAAATTAAGGAGATAGCGACCTTTGAGCGTACCTTAACAAGGAGTTGTGTAAACACAAGTAATAGAAGATCTCTTACAAAGTGAATACCGGCAACCATGAACATAAGAAGAAGTATTACTTCTAGGTTACCTTGAACTTCCTCATATACTGTTTCGGTATTAGTCATTCCTATACAGATAGCTTCAATTGCAAGGAGACCACCTGGTATTAAAGGATAGCATTTAAGTGCCATTGCGAGAGTGAAAATGAACTCTGCTACGAGGCACCAACCAGCTAAGAACGGACTACAAATAAATAGGATAGGATTTAAAATAAGGCAAGCAATAGTAAATTGCTTATACCAAGTTGGGGCATCGCCCATAAAGTTGTGGAATACAGCTTTTAAAGGTGACATTGCCCCATTTTGAGGTAGATTTACGTTTTTCATATATCAAATACCAAACATGAACAGAAAAAAATTTGCACCATTATAGCCTTTTGTTGATGTTAAATGGAATTATGCTTGAAAATAATTTCCTTAAATGTCTTTACAACAGTCAAGTCCAAATTTGTGTGTAAATTGCTCTTAGGTATCTTTGGCGCCAGGGGA
>CAVGFV010000065.1:0-20043 GCA_963628765.1 Succinimonas sp. | reverse complement strand
CAGCATTATTTAGCCATTTTCCTTATTTATTTTTTTGATATGTTACTAGATCAGCTATAAGTGTGTGTCTAAGTCTTCTTTTGTTTTTACCTATTATTTTCTAGTAAAACTTATTCGCTTTCTGCCTCTATCATCTTGCCGATTTTAGCATCTTTGTTTTTCCAAATATTCTGTAACCAAGAAGAGAAATGTCTCTTAAATGGTTTGTCTGTCATATAGCTACCACGTAAATCTTCAGTGATAGGATATTCTTCAATATCTATGCAGATGTTGGAAATTTTTCCCTTTAAGAAATCGTGAAAAGGGCTATTTTGATTTTTAGGGTAGCAAATTGTTAAATCAATAATTTTGGTAAATTGCATTCCTAGGCTCTCAATAGCAACTGCAATGCTAGTTGGCTTAGGTTGCATTAAATGTTCGTAGGTGGAATTAGCCGCTTCCGCTTTTTCTTTAGTATAGCGTGTACCTTCTGGGAAGATCGCCATCATTGTTGGGACACCAGAGAACTTTTCACAAGCCTGTCTTGCTGTTTCGATATCCTTAAAACGCATTTCTGGATGTTTCAGAAGATAGCTTTTGGGATATCTACGGAGAAAAGGCATATCTAATCCCCAGCAAGCACCACCAACAAATGGAACGTATAGGAGTGAGTGTTTTAGGAAAAATTTTGGTACTGGTCTTAAATTACTAAAAATTGCTGCAACTACCAAAGTATCCAACCAACTTAAATGATTGCTTACGAGGACATAAGAATCATTAAATTCAGGTTTTATAGCTATATTTTTCGACCATTTAATGTCGTTTGTTAACCACATCGTAAATTTAATGGAATAGAGCCAGCATCTCATAATGAAGTTGGCTGTTTTTATAAATAATTTGTGTCCAAAGCCACAACTAATAATTCTGATTACAGCAACGATACATATCAGAGTTGAAACTAGTGAAGTAAAAAATACCAACAGAATGATATTTATTATTTCTAGAATCCAAAAAGGTAAAAAATGTAGCATATTAGCCTCTTTTTAAAACAGGCCTATTTTATCAGACGAAAACTAGGTTTTCACATGCAAGTTCCTTGTCTATATAATTTTTCCGTGTGGTGAGGTTTAAAAAAAAATTAGTAAAACACTGTGATATATTTACTCTTGTTGTAAAATAATGTAGTTAATATTAAATTCTGAGACTCTCAAATGAAGTAGAGTTTGAAATAATAGGCAAGTAATATGGCTGGTAAAGAAATTACTAAATATATTTGGTTTAATGGTAAGTTTGTTCCATGGACTGAAGCAAAAGTAAGCGTTATGACTCATGCGCTTCATTATGGTACCTCTGTATTTGAAGGAATTCGTGCATATAAGACTAACAACGGAACCGCTGTTTTCCGTCTAAAAGACCATATGCAGCGTTTATTAAATTCTGCTCATATTTATCGTATCCATATTCCATACAATCTTGAACAGTTATGCACAGCTGTTTGCGATACTATTAAAGAAAACGAAGTAGATTGCGGTTATATTCGTCCATTAGTATTTATTGGCGATGTAGGTCTAGGTGTAAAACCACCAAAGGATGCTGAAATCAATACAATCATTGGTATTGTTAAATGGGGCGCATATTTAAGTGAAGAAGGCATGAAGAGAGGCGTTTCTGTAGGTGTTTCTTCATGGCACAGATTAGCTCCAGATACAATTCCTACTGGTGCAAAAGCTGGTGGTAACTATCTTTCATCTTTGTTGATTTCAAACGAAGCTAAAGAACATGGTTACGATGAAGGTATCGCACTTGATGTTCATGGTTATTTATCAGAAGGTTCTGGTGAAAATGTATTCCTTGTTAAGGATAAGGTAATTTATACAGCTCCAATAACCTGTGGCTTGTTACCTGGTATCACAAGAGATACTGTTCTTAAGTTAGCTGAACAGCTTGGCTATAAGATTAGCGTTGAACAGATTCCAAGAGAAGCTCTTTACATCGCTGACGAAGTATTTATGACTGGTTCCGCAGCTGAAATTACCCCAGTTAGAGCTGTAGATGGAATTGAAGTTGGTGCTGGTTCTCGTGGTCCAGTTACTGAACAGCTTCAGAAAGCATTCTTTGGACTTTTTGACGGAACTACAAAAGATCAGTGGAATTGGTTATATCCAGTTAAGTAAATTCACACTTTGTAGGTGTAAAAAAGTTATGAATTTAAAGCCAAAAGCTTATCTTAGATAAAGCTTTTGGTTTTTGTTATTTAAATTTGAAGTACAGGATTACTTCATTGAGGAGCATAAAATGCCAAAATATCGTTCAGCTGTCACATATGAAGGCAGAAACATGGCTGGAGCACGTGCACTTTGGCGTGCAACTGGTGTTAAAGATGGTGATTTCGGTAAACCAATCATTGCTGTAGCAAACTCTTTCACCCAATTTGTTCCTGGTCACGTTCATCTTCACGATATTGGTCAGTTAGTTGTTAAAGAAATTGAAAAAGCTGGTGGCATTGCAAAGGAATTTAACACCATCGCGGTTGATGATGGTATTGCAATGGGGCATTCAGGCATGCTTTATTCTTTACCAAGCCGTGAAATCATTGCAGACAGCGTTGAGTATATGTGTAACGCTCATAAGGCAGATGCTCTCGTTTGTATTTCTAACTGCGACAAAGTAACCCCAGGTATGTTGATGGCTGCTATGCGCCTTAACATACCTACAATTTTCGTATCAGGCGGACCAATGGAAGCTGGTAAAGCTTCAAAACCAATTGGCGGACGCGATAAACTTGATTTGATTGATATCATGGTTATGGCAGCTGATAAGAATATTACTGATCAAGAAATCAATGAAGCTGAAAATTACGGTTGCCCAACCTGCGGTTCATGCTCAGGAATGTTTACTGCAAATTCCATGAACAGCCTTACCGAAGCTCTCGGTCTTTCACAGCCTGGTAATGGTTCTTTAGTTGCAACTCACATATTTAGAAGAGAACTTTTTGTGAATGCAGCTCATAGAATCGTTGAAATGGCGAAGGCTTGGTATGAACATGATGATGTGTCAGTACTTCCAAGAAGCATTGCAACCAAAGAAGCTTTTGAAAATGCAATGACCCTTGATATTTCAATGGGTGGTTCAACAAATACAGTTCTCCATCTACTTGCTGTAGCTCAAGAAGCTGGTGTTGACTTTACAATGAATGATATTGATAGACTTTCACGTAAGGTTCCTCATATCTGTAAAGTAGCCCCATCAACTTCGAAATATCACATGGAAGATGTTCACCGCGCTGGCGGAATCATGGCAATCCTCGGCGAATTGGATCGTCAGAATTTAATCCATGAGAATGTTCATACTGTTTTAGGCATGACATTAGGTGAACAGCTTAATAAGTGGGATATCAATAGAAATGTAAGCGCTGATGTAGAAAAATTCTACCTTGCAGCTCCTGGAGGTAAGGTAACTATTGCTCCATTCTGCCAGTCAAATACTTATGATTCTCTTGATAAAGATCATGCTGACGGTTGTATCAGAGATAGAGAGCATGCTTATAACCTTGATGGTGGTTTAGCTGTTCTTTATGGCAACCTAGCTTTGAATGGTTGTATTGTAAAAACAGCTGGCGTTGATGCATCAATTTATAAGTTCTCAGGCCCAGCTGTAGTTTATGAAAGCCAAGAAGAAGCTGTAGATGGCATTCTTAACGGAAAAGTTAAGGCTGGTGACGTAGTAATAATTCGTTACGAAGGTCCAAAGGGCGGTCCTGGCATGCAAGAAATGCTCTATCCTACATCATATTTAAAATCTGTAGGTTTAGGTAAACAGTGTGCTCTTATAACCGATGGTCGTTTCTCAGGTGGTACCTCTGGTTTGTCAATAGGACATGTTTCACCAGAAGCTGCAAACAAGGGTAATATTGGTTTAATTCAGACTGGCGATATCATTGATATTGATATTCCTGCTCGTGCTATAGGTATTAGAATCTCTGATGAAGAACTTAACAATAGAAGAGCAGCTATGGAAGCTAAAGGAGATTTAGCTTGGAAGCCTGCAAAGAGAGATAGAGTTGTTTCTTCTTCATTAAAAGCTTACTCAGCACTTGCAGCATCTGCTGACAAGGGCGGCGTACGCGATCTAAGCAAATTAAATTAATATTTATATAAAAGGCGGGGCAAAAGCTCCGCTTTTATGAGGATTAGAAATGGAACAACCAACACCAGAAGAGTACGTTAGAAAGATACTCTTGTCTCCGGTTTATGATGTGGTAAAAATAACACCTTTACAGAGACTAGAAAAAGTTAGTGAAAGACTTGGAGTGAATGTTCTTTTAAAAAGAGAAGATCGCCAGGTAGTACACTCTTTTAAAATTAGAGGTGCATATAACAAAATCGCTGGTTTATCAAAAGAGACTCTTTCAAAAGGTGTAATTGCAGCCTCTGCAGGTAACCATGCACAAGGTGTAGCTTTAACAGGAACTAAATTAGGTATAAAAGCTACCATTGTTATGCCTAATTCCACTCCAGATATCAAAATTGATGCAGTAAGACGTTTCGGTGGAAATGTAGTATTGTTTGGTTCTACTTTTGATGAAGCTTATGCTGAGGCAAGAAGACTTGCAGAAGTAAACGGATATACCCTTATTCCTCCTTATGATGATCCTGATGTTCTTGCAGGACAAGGCACCATTGCGCAGGAAATAATCAAACAAAACAGTCATATTACTCATGTATTCGTACAAGTAGGTGGTGGCGGACTTGCAGCTGGTGTTGCTATTTACATAAAGCAAATTCGCCCTGATATTAAGGTTATCGCTGTAGAAGCAGATGGTAGTGCTTGCTTAAAGGCTGCTCTTGAAGCAGGTGAACCTGTAACTCTAGATAAGGTTTCATTATTTGCTGATGGTGTAGCAGTAAAGAGAATCGGCGACGAAACCTTCCGTATCTTAAAAGATAATATAGACGAAGAAGTAACCTGCAGTAACGATGAAATTTGTGCTGCGATGCGAGATATCTTCGATGATACCCGCGCAATTTCTGAGCCTAGTGGTGCTCTTTCTTTAGCTGGTATAAAGAAATACATGCAGATCCACCCTGAATTGAGTGGAAATCCTGATGTAAACATGGTGGCTATACTTTCAGGAGCCAACTTGAAGTTCCATACTCTACGTTTTGTATCAGAACGTTGCGAAGTAGGCGAAAGAGCAGAAGGTATTATTTCAGTTAAGATCCCTGAAAAGAAAGGAGCCTTCTTAGACTTCTGTAAGCAATTAGGCGGTCGTGCTGTAACTGAGTTTAATTATCGTTATGCAAGTGATGATTACGCTAGAATTTTTGTCAGCGTTCATTTAACTGATGGCGATCGTGAGCTTCAAGGAATTATCGATAAGTTGATCTCAGCTGGCTATGAAGTAACCAACATGACAGACAACCTTTTAGCTAAGAATCATGTTCGTTACATGGTAGGTGGTCATCCAACTCGCGAGATAAGCGAAAGAGCATACGTCTTTGAATTCCCAGAAGTTAAAGATTCTCTTTTAAGATTCCTTGAAACTTTAGGAACCAAATATAACATTACTTGTTTCCATTATCGTTCACGCGGTATGGAATATGGTAGTGTCTTATGTTGCTTTGAGCTTAGTGAACAGGATATGGACGAATTTAATAAGCATTTGGCTGAATTAAATTATGAATGTCATGATGTGACTGAAGATCCAGCTTATGTTCAATATTTACACCCTTAATTTATTTGTAAAACTGACAATGCTCGTGCTACTTAGCTTAGTGCTAGTAGCACCTTTGAGAGCTGCCGATATTCCTTCTAATTGGAAATTGGTAACTAGAACCCCATCGAGCATCAAATTTAGTAATGGTGAAAAAACTCTTACTGTGATTCATGATGTTGACGGGAAAAAGCAGATTGCAAAAACACGAGCATATGCAGAACAGATTATGTCTCTTTTAAAAGGAAGTGATTTAAGACCTATTCCGAAAATAAGAGGCTGGGAGTTTGTTTTTTCAAGTAACCGTGGTTGTGCTTCAGTCGTTTCAGACGGTGGCGAATGGTACAGAATAGTGATTCTGTGTGGAGAAGCAGATTCTGAGGATGTAAAACAACTAGTTGATATTTCTGAAAAAGAATTAAAGTAGGTGAAAAATTAGAAAATTGAATAAATAGAAAATTCGTTTTTAATTTTGAACCTCCTAATGTACAAAAAAAGACAGTTTTTTACTGTCTTTTTTTGTTTTTGGACAGCGTTTTCAATCATATAACTGCTAAATTCCCTGTTTGAAGTAAAGACATCAGTAATGTAGATAAGAAAAGATATAAATTCGTTAGCAGTTCATGATCTGTTTGATATAATTAATGCATCGTTTCAGGGAAAAACAGCCATGGCAGAGAAAAAAGAAATGTCTTCTTCAAAAAAGATTGGTAAAGATAAAAAAAATCAAAATTCGGTAAACGAAGTTAAAGATAATGAGAACACTTCTTCAAAAAGTACTGAAGAATCTTCTGTTCAAGAAAGCAGTGAAATTTTAAACAAAGCTGAAACAAAAGAAGAAAAAGTGAAACAAGACGATTCATCTAAAAACGTTGATGATAAAAACGTTGCTGCTGAAAGTACTACAGATGCAGATAAGGTGCAATCTGTTTCAGATAGTGATCTATTAAAAAAGGTTAAGAGGGTTAATGCCATAAGCTACCTAGGCAGTGCTATTGGATTTGTTTCTCTTCTAGGTGTTATTTACCTTTCTATTGGCCAACTTGAATTAGCGCAAAGACCACTTCCAAAATCATATGATCAAGATATCTCTGAACTCAAAGCGAAGTCTGATGGTTTTTCAGCTGAATTTCATAAATTGATATCAGAACAGAATAATGCCAATTTAGCCAACCTAAAAAAACAACAGGATCTTGTTAAAGGGGTTGAGCTAAACCAAGATCATTTGAATAAAGCCATAAATGATTTGCAAATAAGATTGGGAGATAGAACTCCAGATAATGTTTGGCAAGTTTATGAAGTTGCTTTCCTCATTCATATGGCTGATCGCAAGGTACAAGTAGATCAGGATTATGGTACTGCTATAAACCTTCTTAAAGATGCTGATAAAATTCTAGTAACTTTGAATGACGTAAAGGCTCGTGAGCTTAGGAAGAGCATTTCTGTTGATATAAATGAACTGGGAAACATACCAAAACAAGATCGTGAAGGTGTGATGATAAAGATTACTAGCCTCTTAGATAATATTGGTGTAATACCTTTGAGAGGATTAGGAGAACAGAGTGTAAATAAATCTGGTAATCAAGGTGTGAGCTCCGACTTTAGTAATTGGAAGGAAAATCTTTTAGCTTCCTTGGAAGGTTTCTTCGGAAGTTTTATTTCAGTAAGAAAGAAGATGGAAACTGAGCCAGAATATTTACCACCTGAAAATGAAAGATACTTGAGAGAGAATATAAGAAACCTTCTTATAACTTCATCCCTTGCTTATTACCGCAGTGACTATGAACTTTATAAATTGAATCTTGATAAAGCAACAAATGTAATATCGAATAATTTTAGTCAAGATGATGCGACTGTAAAAAATACACTAGCAATAATTGATGAACTAAAGAACGTATCAATTGGAAAGACTGCGCCGAAATATCTTGAAAGCCAAGTGCAAGTAAATTCATATTTGAAGACTGTTGAAAAAGCAGGTGGTGCAGAATGACAAAATTTTTAATTGTTCTGGCCGTTGTTGTCGGGCTTCTTGCTTTAGGACCTGTTATTTCAGGAAACCAAGGTTTCGTACATGTAGAAATAGCTTCATACGTTATAGAGTGTAGTGCGTTAACCTTTGCCGTATTGATTGCATTGTTTATCCTTGCAATTTACGTTCTTCTTGGTATTTTGGGCAGAATTTTTAGCATTAAAACCGGTGTTTTATCTTGGTTTAATGAATCACGTACCAGAAGTGCTGATAAAAATATGTCAAAAGCCCTAAGAGCGCTTTTGTTAGAAGAATATGGTGTAGCTCAAGATATTTCCGAAAAATCATTAAAATGGTGTTCTTCCCCAGAAACTGCAAGACTAATTAACATTGCAAGTGGTATTAAGAGTGGTGATGTTGCTAGACAAAAGAAAGCGGCATTGAGTGTTGATACTTCAGAAATAGAAGATGCTTTTGTAATCAGCTTATTAAGAGCTCAAAATTTTGAAGCGTTGGGCCAGTGGGAAGAAGCTTTAGAATTGACTACTGCTCTCAGAAAATCCTATGAACCAAATGTTGCTGTGGATAGAGTGTACTTTAAATCATTAGTTGCTCTTGGAAAATATAAAGAAATTGAAAAGAATAGAAAAGAACTCCAAAAGACAGGTCTTTTAACCCAAGATAATTTTAAAGAAATAATATCCAAACGCATTATTTCAGAAGTAAATCGATTAAACGATATGTATGTAATGAAGCATATGATGAATGATTTACCGAAGGATATTGTTGAACGTTTAGAAATTTCAAATGCTTTTGCAGAAAGATTTAATGAAATCGGTGATGCTGACACTTCATTAAAAATTGTAGAAAAAATGCTGAAGAATAATGAAGATAAAACTCAGGTATACCGTTTAATAGCAAGATGGCGTACTGGCGATGCTCGCATCGGTGCTTTACTGGATAAGGAAGCGCAGAAGTCTGCAAATACTCAAAACCAAGATTTGGTAGCTGCTAGAGCAAATATGTATTTAGCTTCTAAAGATTATGGCCATGCTGATGCCTTGTATGAGAATTTAATATCATTAGATCCTCAGCCTTTGTATTATGTGAAGTTGGGATTATGTTACCAAAATACAGGTTCACATGAGAAAGCAGCCATGTACTTTAAAGAGGCTGCTCGCTTGGAATATCGTGGTAGTAAATAAAATAATATAACTACTAAAATAATTACTAATATTCAGACTGGTTATCAACATGAGCGTGGATTTTTCTTGCACTAAAGTTTTTGAGCAACGTTATGGTACTTTTAACGATCTCAGAATTAAAAAAGCTTTAAATGCATTGAATGATGAAGGGAAACGAATTTTTCATCTTATACCAGCCTTATTACATTATGATCACCCTCTTTTACCAGCATATATCAATGTTAGTAAAGGGGTTTTCGTACCTCATGGAATTAGAGGTTTTGAAGTAAGCCCTATTCAACAGAAGTATTTAGATAAACTTGTCACCACACGAAATTATGTGGCTTTTTTGGCTAGAGATGAGTCTATATTAGCCCTATATTGTATGGGAAGTACTTCATCTATAGGACAAGGGCCAAAATCTGATATCGATTATTGGGTGTGCGTGTCTTCACATATGAGTGAGGATAGAGAACGCCTTTTAGTAAAAAAATGTGAAGAATTAAAAAAATTCGCTGCTAATAGTAAAATCGAAATCAATTTTTTTATTGTCCATGATGATAAATTTAAGGATAGCATCACTAGTAATAAAAGACCTGATTTAGCAGATGATGAGAGTTGTGGTAGTGCTCAAAAGTTATTCCTACTAGATGAATTTTATCGTAGTGCCATTTATTTGGGCGGTCAAAAGTTAGTTTGGATGTTAGTTCCGAAGGAAAAAGAACCGCAATACGAAAAATACGTTGCAGAATTATTTGAAACAAAAGCTATAAAAAAGGATGAGTGGATTGATCTTGGTAGCGTAGGTTCAATTCCTTCGAACGAATATTATGGTTCAGCTCTTTGGCTTCTATATAAAGGTATAGATTCACCTTTTAAAGCAGCTATGAAAATTCTTTTAATGGAAGCATATAGTTCAGAATTTCCAAATACTGAATTGCTTTCAGTGACGATGCGTGAATACATGCAGCAACACGATGATGATAGTTTAGAGCTCGATAGCTATTACGTTGTTTATAAAAAAATAGCAAATTATCTGAAAAAAAATAAAGATTATGAAAGAGAAAAGCTCTTACGCATGTGCTTCTATCTCAAGATTTCTCAAGGCTTAAAAGTTATCGAAGATTATAATCTGCGTGCTGATAGAAATAATTTTATTAGAGGCTTATTAGCTGAATGGAAATGGACTGAAAAGGATCGTCGCTTTATTGATGATAATTTTAGATGGCATATAAATGATGTACGCCGTATTTACGATTTGCTCTTTAACAGCATGATGCAAAGTTATCGCCAGCTTTTAAAGTTCTGTATGCGTAACAAAATAACTGATGCTATAAAGTTCCAAGATATAAGACTACTTAGCCGTAAACTATATGCTGCTTTTGACTCCTTTCCTGGAAAAATAAAAATATATAATCTTAATATTGGTAATTTTGCAAGTGAAGCAAACCTTTCATTTGTAGAGGTAAGAAACTCACAAGTTTGCCGTAATGGTTGGTATATCTATGCTAGTCCATTAGATGATTTTGCACTAATTAGAAAACGCCCAATAGCGTTTTTTCAGGAACTAGGTAGTGCGGTTGTCGAATCATGTTTTAATGGCATGATTTCTGATAAAACCAGCATTTGGGTACATTCACAGAATAAACAAATCACAGAAGAAAGAATTAAAAGTTTTGTAAGAGACTTAAAAGTTGCGTTTCCATCTGTAAAGGCCCATGTTTCCAATGAAGCTTTGTTAAATCATGAACGAGTAATAAGAACAGCTGTCTTCGCAAATCTTGAGAGAGATCCTGCATATGAAATGATGCAGGATCCTAATTACGATTTAGAATCAGATATTAGTTTAGGTAATGGGTTTAATTTAGGAAATATATTTTCGGCAGGATCAAAGAAAAGATCCTTGGTCGGTTCTTTGATTTTAGTCAACCAGACATCTTGGAATGAAATAATCGTAACTAGCTATTTAGAGACAGATACCGAACATTGTATTTATTCTTTTATTAGAGATTTCGGAAGGTTTTATCGCAAAAAAGATAGAATCGATAATCCAATACAATTTTACCAATATAGTAGACAACTTGAAGTATATATTCGTGGTGGAATGGTAGATCTTTTAGATAGACTAAGAAATGGGATACAAGATCCAGAGAGAGGCTTATTCCCAGTACAGATAGCTGGTTCTAGCTACAATGTTTCATTTACTAGTAAGGGCATATTTTGTACCTTAAGTGGTAATGAAATAATGGAAGATCCTGATGATGTGCCACCTGCTGTATTGAATAACATCACATATGGCATGCACCAATATTACTTTATGAAAAAAACGAATGGGCTTTACGATATATTTGAATCTGATGAGCACCGTGAGCTTAAAATATATCGTGACTATTCAGGAGATGTTGAAAGTATTGTCGTTGACATAAACAATCATTACGCAAAGATACTTGATAGTGAAGATGATAAGCATACACGTTATAGGCAATATTTTAATCTTCCTCAATATTTTGTGGTTGATTCCACTGGCGAAAATTTGAGGACTTTCAATGGTAGCAACGATATGCAACCAGATGATCAACTTGAAAATAATACTTTAGAGGAAACGTAATGAATTCTTTTATTAAGTTATTACAAAATGCCACTGTGCTTGGTTTTATCGTTTCTCTCGGTTGTTTTTGTATTTCAGGTTGTGGACTAAAAGGTCAATTGTATTTACCAAGTGATGCTGAAGCACAAGAAAGCAGTATTTCAAATACAGAAGAGAATTCATCAGAGACTAGTGATGCGGTCGATGAAGAAAAAGATGATTTGAACAAATAGTTATTTACTAGAAACACAAAAAACGATTATTTTATTCTAGTAGGATAACTTTTAATTATGGAAAATAAATAATATGGAAGAATTTCAACGTAATAGCTCTGGTGTAATGTGCGCAGAAGGTATACCAGTTACAGAACTTGCTAAAAAGTACGGCACTCCTTTATACGTGTATTCAGAGAAAGCTTTACGTGACCATTTTAATGAATTTGATCTTGGTGCTGGAGAAAGCGAGCATCTAGTTTGCTATGCCGTAAAAGCAAATAGCAACTTATCTATCTTAAAACTTATGGCTTCTCTTGGTGCTGGATTTGATATCGTATCGGGTGGTGAGCTTGCTAGAGTAATTGCAGCAGGTGGCGATACTTCTAAAGTCGTTTATTCAGGTGTTGCAAAAACAGAGAAAGAAATTGAAGAAGCATTAAATGCAAAAATTCTTTCTTTTAATGTTGAATCAGAACCTGAAATGGAAAGAATTTCAAATGTGGCATCGAGATTAAATACTGTTGCACACATATCTATTCGTGTAAATCCTGATGTAGATGCTGGAACACATCCTTATATTTCAACAGGCCTTAAAACAAATAAGTTCGGTGTGCCAATCGAAAGAGCATATTCTTTGTATTTGCATGCTAAAGATTTGCCTGGTATTGAAATTGTGGGAATGGATTGCCATATTGGATCCCAGCTTACCAGTTTAGATCCATTTATTGCTGCTTTAGATCGTTTATTAGCACTAATTGATCGCCTCAATGCTGCAGGCATAACCTTAAAGCATCTTGATATTGGTGGTGGTTTAGGTGTTATTTACAATGATGAATTACCACCATCAAGACAGAGCTATATGAAAGCTGTTCTAGATCGTATTGCAGGTCGCGGTTTAAGACTTATTTGCGAACCTGGTCGTTCTATGGTTGCAAACGCAGGCATCCTTGTGACCAAATGTGAATTTTTAAAGAAGGGTGAAGTAGTTGATTTTTGCATTGTTGATGCAGCTATGAACGATATGATTAGACCTTCACTTTATCAAGCTTGGATGCTTATTGAAGAAGCCGAAAAGAAGAATATCGCAAAACATACCTATAACGTTGTAGGACCTGTTTGTGAAACTGGAGATTTTCTTGGCAAAGAGAGAGAACTCGCTATAGAAGCTGGTGATTACCTCGTAATGCAGGGTGCTGGTGCCTATGGATTCTCAATGTCATCAAATTACAATTCTCGTCCAAGAGCATGTGAATTGATGGTTTCAGGTAAAGATGCCCGTGTTATTAGAAAACGTGAATCCTACCAAGATCTTTGGCGTGGCGAAGAGATCTAAAAGAGGCTGTGATGTTAGTCCACTTTGCAAAAATGGAATGTTTAGGACAAGATTTCATGGTTTTGGATGCTGTAACAGAGAAACTCTTTGTTACAGATGAAAAAATAAGAAAGTGGGCTGACAGGTACAGAGGAATTGGCTTTTCTACTTTGGCTTTAGTGGAACCTCCCTACGATCCTGATGTTGATTTTCAATTTAGGTTTTTCAATAGTGACGGTTCCGAAATACCTTCAAGTAGTCATGGTGCTATGGTATTAGGGGCTTTTGTTAAGGAAAAATACCTTACAAACAAACCTGAAATATTGGTAGGAATAGGTCCCTCTTTAGCAAAGATTAATATCAGCGATCCCGTAAATGTTGTATTAAAACGCGAGTTGCCAATTTTTGAGCCGTCAGAAATTGGTTTTAGAGCCCCAAAAAAAGAAAATACATACATAATCCAATTAGAAAAAAGAGTTCTTTTATCTAGTGTAGCAGCCATTGATACACCACATTGTATTACAGATAATTTTTTCAATGAAAACTCCTTAGATAGCATAGGAAATGATCTTATATCTTCTAATAGGTTTTCTATTTCTCCTGTTTTAGATTCTACGTGCCGAGTAGATGAACATACCGTCAAGCTTAGAACTTGGAATAAATTTTACGGCGAAGTTTCATCATCAGGCACAAGTTCTATCCTTTCGGCAACCGTGGGAATTTTGCAAAAGAAATTAAAGACACCTGTTACAGTAACCTCTCGTGGTGGGACAGAGATAGTGAGCGTGGATTATCAAAAAGGGATAGTGTCTTTAAAATCTCAAGTTAATTACGTTTATAGTGGAACAATCAATATTTAGCATTACTATAAAAAGCTAATGGTGCTTTCTAGGTCTTGTGAAACTTGGACTACCTTTAGGCTAAATTTTTCTTACAGGTAAAACACAAATGAGTAAATCGTCTTTAGAAAATCCTACTGTAAATGAAGATGAAATCATCCCAGAACAGACAAGTTTATGGAATGATGTTTTAAACTTTTGTGATTGGCTAATTTTCGAAAAAAAATTTAGTAAGCTGACTGTAAAATCATACAGCCATACACTCAGAAAATTTATAAAAGAATTGTTAGCAAATTTTGCTGATATTAGCTCTTGGCGCCAAGTTACTGATACTCAGGTTCGTACTGTTTTAAGACAGGTTAAAAATGAAGTAAACGAGGATGAACCTATTTCTGAAAGAACAAAAGCACATTTAGTAAGTGTTCTACGAAGTTTCTATAAGTACCTATACATGCATAGCCTTGTTGAAAAGGATTTTATGTGTAATATTAGGACTCCGAAGTTCACTCCTAAATTACCTTCGTATTTAACATATGAACAATTTGAAGCGTTAGTAAAATTACCCGAAAATCCTACCAAAAAAGATATTAGAGATCGTGCAATCATAGAGCTTACTTTTGATAGTGGACTTCGTGTGGCAGAGTTAGTTTCATTGACCATTGATGATCTCGATATGGATGAAATGATGTTACATATTGTCGGTAAGGGTAATAAAGAAAGAATAGTTCCATTTGGAAGCTATGGAAAAAAGGCTTTGGAAAAATGGTTTAATGTTCGTTTCGAATACGCACCGCAATGCTCTAATGTTTTTGTGAATCGTTTTGGTAATCCTATGACGACTAGGGCTGTACAAATAATTTTAAACAAAATAGGCAACGAGAATGCTTTACCTATACATGTTTCTCCTCATAAATTGAGACATTCCTTTGCAACAGAAATGTTAAAAGGAGGAGCAGATATTAAAACAATTCAAGAATTTTTAGGACACTCATCTATTGCAACAACGGGGGTTTACTTGCATTTGGATATTGAACATGTAAAGAATGTTTATCAAAAAACACATCCTCTTGCTACGAAAAAATTATCTCATGATGATGCTGAAAAGTAAACGATGTATAATATAAAAAATATTACAATTTAATTATTATGTTTTATAAACAAGACTGAAAGCAGATAATTCTACAGATTTACCTTGCCCTTAAAAAGGGTAAAACCTGTATTATAGGGAAGTTAACTGATATAAAAGTAATAAGAAAAATCAGTCTTACAACGTAAAAAAAGTATTTTTATAAAGAGCAACTGTCTAACATCATACAAAGTTAAAAGAATTGAATTTATGATATTTTATAGAGATTATGTAACACCCAAAGTTATTTCCTTTGACCTTGATGATACTCTTTATGATAATGCGCCGGTGATCTTGTACGCAGAAAACTATATAAAAGAGATTTTAGGATGCCGATATTTAGGCGGGATGCCTTTAGATGAAAATTTATATTACACAACTAAAAAGAGAATACTAACCTTATTACCAGAACTAGTTCATGACGTTTCTCTTGTACGGTATTTTGTTTATGAAGAACTTCTCAAGCAGTATGGTTGGGGAAAGTATTTTGCAAGAGAAAAAGCTGCCGAGATGGTTGATGCTTTTATCAAAGTTCGCTCTCGGTTACCTGTATCTCAAAATATCGTGTCTTTTCTACAAAAAATTCGGAAGCATTACCATGTAGTAGCAGTTTCTAATGGAAATGCCGATATAGACATGACCATTTTAAAGAATAATTTTGATTTAGTATTGCATCCCACAATAGACTTTCATTCCAAACCAAAATCAGATTTATTTGATTACGTATCTTATTTCTATAAGGTGCCACATAACAAGATTCTTCATGTCGGAGATAATACAATTACTGATGTTTTTGGGACTGTAAATTCTGGTTGTCAGGCTTGTTGGTACACAGAATATATTCGTGATTTTGATGAAATAAAAGTTTTGCCTCATGTAGAAGTTTCAAGCCTTTCAGATTTGTCTGCTTTACTTCTTAAATAAGTTAGTAAATAAGTAACGTTCTACGTGGAACATTGACACAAAACTTTATGTAAAATGTACAATTATTGGGTCACTACAGAGTAGTTTTTCACTCAAATAAAAAACTGAAAAACCAGTTTATTAAAGTATCTATATTAGAGGTAGTATGGTAGTTTCTGCATTACAATCTTCAGGAATAAATAATTATCTTGATGTGTTAAATCAAGAACAATTAGAAGCTGTGACTGCGGAACGACAAAACATGTTAGTAGTTGCGGGAGCTGGTACAGGTAAGACTAGAGTCTTGGTGTCTCGTATAGCCTATCTAATTGATACTCTAAGAGTAAACCCAACCTCAATTTTAGCAGTGACCTTCACAAATAAAGCAGCTAAAGAAATGCGTGAAAGGTTAGCAGGTCTAATAGGGGAACATCAATCTCGAAAAATTTGGGCTTATACCTTCCATACGGCATCATCACATATTCTTAGGAATTTTGCGGATTCAGTAGGGCTTACTAGAGATTTTTGTATCATAGATACAGCAGATCAAGTGAATATCGTAAAGCAAGTAATGCAGGATTTAAATTTAGGCAAAGAGGTTGTCGTAAGAGGCAAAAAATACACTCCTAAAAATTACTTGAGCGCTATTATGGCGGAGAAGTCTCAAGGACACCGTCCAGAATTAGTTAGTGGCGCATCTCCAATCCCATATTTGTACGATGTCTACTGCTTGTATCAAAGTCGTTGTGATCAAGGGAACCTGGTTGACTTTGAAGAACTACTTTTGAGGACTTGTGAACTTATAGAAAATAACGAAAAAGCGCGCCATTATTTACATATGCGCTTTAAAGAAATCCTGGTTGACGAGTTTCAGGATACAAATAGTTTGCAATATCGTTGGTTAAAGCTGATAAGCGGACATGATCCATATACTAAAGATGCTTCAGAAGTACCAGCTAACGTTACGATTGTTGGCGATGATGATCAGTCTATCTATGGATGGCGTGGCGCTGTAATTGCAAATATGCAGTATTTCCTTACAGATTTTGCGCCTGTAAAAATGCTCAAGTTAATCCGCAATTATCGTTCTACACAGCAGATACTTAATAACGCTAATAGTGTTATAAAAAATAATAAGAATCATTTGATTGAAAAAGCTCTTATTACTGATAAAAATGATGGTCAACCGGTAAAGATAGTTGAGTCTTGTGACAATTTAGAAGAAGCTGATAACGTTGCAATGATTATCAGAAAATTAAGAGATAACGTTGGTTATAACTTAAATGATATAGCAGTTCTTTACCGCACAAATGCGCAATCAAGAGTTATAGAAAAGGCCTTAGTAGAAAGTAACATAAATTATTCAATTTATGGTGGCGCAAGATTCTATGATCGTGAAGAAATCAAAAATGCCTTAGCTTATTTACGTTTAATCGTTAATGTTGACGATGACGTTTCATTTAGAAGAATTGTAAATGTTCCAAGTAGAAAAATTGGAAAGAGCACCTTATCAAAAATAGAAGCCATAAAAACCGAATTTGGCACAAGTATGTATGCTGCTTGCTCATTATTTTTGAAAAAGAATAAGTCTGTTGGCCTTAAACGTTTTATTGAAATTATAGAAAAATTTAGAGGACAACTTGACTTAGAAACCTCTGTAGATGAGAAAACGGCAGGCAATTTCTTATATGATTTGTTAACCGAATCTGGATTGTTGCAATACTACAAAGATGTCGATGAACGTGAAAATAATGGCGAAAATAGTAATAACCGTTCTTCCAACCTTGATGAATTAATAAATGATATTTCATCACAAGATTATTCAGAATCTATTGATCCTGAAATTGATGAAAATGTTAATTCAGAAGATGCACAGGAAGATATTCAAGAAGTAGCATCAAACTTAAAAGAATTTTTCCAAATATTTCTAAATTCCGCAGCGTTGCAACCTAGCTCCGAAATACTAGCCTGTGAGGAGCATCATGCAGTAAATTTAATGACCATTCACTGCGCCAAAGGATTGGAATTTGATTGTGTAATAATCGTTGGTTTTGAAAAGAACTTACTTCCTATGATTCGTAATAATTTTATAGATGAATCTAAGTATGAAGAGCTTTTAGAGGAAGAGCGCCGTTTAGCTTATGTAGCAATGACACGAGCTAAAAAGGTTCTTTTTGTTTGTTATGCTGACTGTCGCTATACATACAATGGCCCAATTTTTACAGGGATTAGTGAATTTATTGATGAATTTGATGATAAAAGCGTGGATGACTCTCTCTCTTTCTTAGGGTAAATTTTACGGTCTGTAAGAGACAAAATTTGGGCAAATATTTTTGGATTGGATCTTTCTAGAAATATTTTGCTCTATTGTTGTTCGTTATAATCCAAAACCACATCAAGACTAGTTCCAATATGATGTTTTAGAAATTTTTTCTAGACATATAAGCGTTACAATGATAAGCTACACTCGAGGTCTTGGTTAAGACCTTTTCTTATATTAAAATTCTTTTTTTTCTGAAGGAAGGTTACCGGTGCGTTTTTAATGCATTGGGCAATACTGTATTTCTCATCATTTCATTCAACTCATATCTATGAATCTAACAGATCTTAAAAACATGCAGACCCCTGACCTAGTTGCACTAGCGGAACAGCAGGGAATCACAAACGTCGGTCGAATGACCCGTAAAGATATTATCTACACCATTTTAAAGGCTCAAGCGAAAAGTGGTGACGAGATTTATGGCGAAGGGGTACTACAAATTATCCCAGACCAAAATGGCAATATTAACAGTAGATGCTATGGCTTTCTGAGAAGCCCAGATTGTTCTTACCTACCTGGACCAGACGATATTTATGTATCATCCACACAGATTGCTCACTTAAATTTACATACAGGTGATTCAATCAAAGGTCGTATCCGTCCTCCTAGAGGAGAGAACGAAAAATATTTTGCTCTTACAAGAGTTGAAGAAATAAATTCAGATCCTCCAGAGAATGCTCGTAATAAAATCCTTTTTGAAAACTTAACTCCGCTTCATCCATCTGAAAGAATGAGACTTGAACGCGGTAATGGTTCAAAAGAAGATCTCACTGCAAGAGTAATAGATCTTACAGCTCCAATTGGAAAGGGACAGAGAGGCTTGGTTGTAGCTGCTCCTAAAGCTGGTAAGACCATGCTTCTACAGAATATTGCTCAAAGTATTAGAGCAAACAACCCAGAATGTCACCTCATCGTGTTACTTATCGATGAAAGACCTGAAGAAGTAACAGAAATGAAAAGGTTGGTTGATGGTGAAGTAATAGCTTCTACCTTTGATGAACCACCACAAAGACATATTCAAGTATCAGAAATGGTAATTGAAAGAGCAAAGCGTTTAGTTGAACATAAACGAGATGTAGTAATTTTGTTGGACTCTATAACTCGTTTAGCTCGTGCATTTAATACCGTTATACCTTCATCAGGCAAGGTTCTTACTGGTGGTGTTGATGCTAATGCTCTCCAAGGTCCAAAGAGAATCTTTGGTGCTGCTAGAAACGTTGAAGAAGGTGGTTCTTTAACCATTATCGGAACAGCTCTTATTGAGACTGGTTCTAAAATGGATGACGTTATTTATGAAGAATTTAAGGGTACCGGCAACATGGAATTGCAGCTTAGCCGTAAGATTGCTGAAAAGCGTGTCTTCCCTGCAATTGATATAACAAAGTCAGGTACTCGTCATGAAGAACTTCTTACCGATCCTGATGAACTTCAGCGTATGTGGGTATTAAGAAAAGTTGTTCATTCAATGGGTGAAATTGAAGCCATGGAATTCCTTTTGGATAAATTGACTTTAACCAAGACAAATAATGAATTCTTTAAGGCAATGAAACAAGGTTCTTAATTATTTGCTAGACAGATAAGTCGGAACTAAGTTACCTCTAGTAAAAAGCTCACCTGCTACGATAAACGTTGCTAATTCGTAGGGTGAGCTTTTTGTTATCTAGGGATTAGGTTTGTTAAAAGCTGTGTGTTGACTTCTAGCTTAAGAATTTTCCGTATTATCTACAGACAATTAATGCTACCCACATGCCCTACGTTTAGGTATATGAGTAGCATTACAAATTGAAATTTACTTATGGGGACTTCTATAAATTAAAAATTTTACAGAAAAAAGAAAGGGTTTCTTGTGTTAAACTTGTGTCACCACAACAAATTAACCAAAAAAACCTATGAAAG
>CAVGFV010000064.1:0-17478 GCA_963628765.1 Succinimonas sp. | reverse complement strand
TGATTGCTCACATTACAACATTATAGTAAACAAAATCACTAATCTTGGTGGACAGATTACGGATAGGCAATTCACTCTCAATGCTGAGCTTTCTTTCACGTTACCACTTGCTAAAATTCCAGAATTTAAGATCTTCTTTAATGAGGTTACTAAAGGTAAAGGAACAATAATTTCGAAGTTTACTAATTAAGGTAAAATGCTTTATTAGAAATAATTAACAAACTCAATTAGAATAAGGTTTGGTGGCTATAAATCTATTCTTAAAAGAAGAAATAACCGTCCCAAAAGTAGTAAAATATCTACCTTAGAAAGAATTTATTTTGTAAATGGGCTAAAGCGCCGTTTAGGATCTGACTGTTTATAAACATTCATACCATTGTTATAAATATTGGCAGAAACTATAGATTCGACTTCAAAATCAGTCACGGAGACAGAGTCATGTCAGATATAAATAAAATTAGAGAAGAAATAGACTTAATTGATTCAAAAATTTTAGAGCTTCTTGAAAAACGCAACAGTGTTATCTTAGATGTTGCCAACTATAAATTTGAACATGACCTGCCTATTAAAAATCAAGAACGCGAAGACTCTCATCTTAAAAGCCTATTAACACAGACAAAAACAATGAATATTTCTCAAGATTTACTTGCAGAAATATATACCAAAATTTATGAAGACTCAGTAGCAAGGCAGATTTCATATTTACAAGGATTAATTGCTACTAATGGACAACGTAATGTAAAAATCAATGTTGCCTATCTAGGAGAAAAAGGCACCTATTCATACTTAGCTGCACATAAATACTTTGATGCCTGCCCACAAGGTATTAACGAAAAAAACTGTAAATCATTCGAAGAAATCATTGAAAGTGTTGAGAATGGAGCCGTCGATGTAGGTATTCTTCCAATTGAAAACACCTCGTCTGGGTGTATTAATGAAGTATACGATCTTCTACAAAAAGCTAATGTTAATATCATAGGAGAGCTTACTTATCCCATCAATCATGGCCTATTAGTAAGAGTCCCTACCGACATTAGTCGAATAAAAACAATCTATTCTCATCCTCAACCTATACAGCAGTGCTCTGTTTGGCTTCACGAAAATCTACCAAATGTAGCATTTAAAACCTGCTCTGCAACCTCAGAAGCCATGAAAATAATAGCAGAACAAAACTCTCCTGAACTAGCAGCTATTGGCTGTGTTGAATCTGGAAAAATATACGGTGACACGCCTTTAATCGCTAACATTTCCAATCAAAAAATAAATGTTACTCGTTTTATTGCAATCAGCACTGTAAATAGCAAAGTACCTGTCAATGTTCCCGCAAAGACCTCGATAACCTTTACCACCCAAAATCGTCCTGGAGCGCTAGTAAAGGTACTAGAAATCTTTAGCAATCAGAATATCAATATGGTTAAACTTGAATCTCGCCCTCGTATAGCGAATAGAGAAGGTATTGTTTGGGCTGAGACCTTCTATGCTGATCTCCTAGCAAATACTAATAGCCTTGAAATGCAAAAGGTCCTTAATGATTTAAAAAAGGTTACCGGAGAAGTAAGGGTGCTGGGGTGCTATCCTGCGACCGCAATCCCTAATGAATGCTAATGTCTGTTACAAATTTGTATCGAGGCCCCACAGGCTTGCCCGTGGGAGTCGTCAGATAAAAGCTCCAACCTAAAAAATTGGAGCTTCTTAATATGTATTTTTGGGAATACCATTACAGGAATCATCGTATCAATGATATCTGAGAATCTCGATTTACTCTGATTTTCCTGCTCTAAGCTCTTTAAAACGTTGCATCATAGCAAGTTCTTCTGAAGATTTTCTTGATAAATTTGGATCATAAGTATTATCTCCAAAAGCCTTTTTGATACCAGCAGCTTGATTTCCACTAGGCACATCATTTTGTGCTTCGTTTATCAATGATGCAAGGCGTTCTGCTTGTTCATTTCTTTGTGATTTTATTCCTGAACCAAATACTGGAGATACACGGAATTTTTTATCTGGATTGGTACTTTCAGATGGGACATTGTTGTTGATATTTTTGCCTGCAACACTAAATAGTAATTCCGCTTCTGCTTGTGGGATTTCACACTCACGTACAACTTCATTGATATCCGCACCGAGCTGAATCATTTTTTTAGCTCTAGTGTACATACGCCCTTCTGGTTCTTGAAGTTCTAAATCTGCTTGTTTATCCGATAATTTTGAAACAGAGTGTTCTAATTCCTGGAATTTTTTTACAATTCCCATATTTCCTGTCAACACTTCATTGATAGTCTTTCTCGAGGAATTTTGATTTCTAGCAAGCTCTGCTAGCTTTCCTTCAATCTCACCTTTTATCTTAGATAAGCGCATAAGAGCAATACCACCAACAGCAAGAGCTCCCACTGCAACTCCTAACGCGGCACTTCCTATGATTACTGATATCATTTTATAAACCTTTAAATATTTTTAAGATGTTAGGTATTTCTAATCTAATACCTAGGCTATCCTTACTTACCATTTAATTACTATAGATTCGAACTTCGTTAATTATTAAATACAAACTACCGTAAGGAAACAATATTACTTGGTTCTGTTTATAAATGGTTTATTACAAAAATACCATTTTTTATTAAATTTTGGACGTAATATTTTGGCGTTTTAACACTTTCATGAAAAAAATCAAAAATTTAGCCACTTGCTTTAAAAACAAGTGGCTAGACAAGACTTTTTGGTTTTGCTAAAAGCTAAATATGGCTAATTTCTTCCCATTCATCAGCAGTAAGGAGCTTATTTAAATCAATAAGGATTAAAAGCTCTTCACCACGGTTAGAAACGCCCTTAATAAACTGAGCACTTTCTTCAGTACCAACATTAGGAGCTGGATCGATATCATCAGTACTGAGATCCACAACCTCAGCAACACTATCAACCAAGATACCAACAACTTGCTCACTCGCTTCAATAATTACAATACGAGAGCTATCTGTTACTTCTGCAGGTTCAAGACCAAAACGCATTCTTGTATCAATAACAGTAACTACATTACCGCGAAGATTAATGATACCTAGTACATAAGCTGGTGAGCCTGGAACTGGGGCGATTTCAGAGTAACGCAAAACTTCCTGTACTTGCATTACGTTAATGCCATAAACTTCTTTATCAAGATGGAAGGTAACCCATCTAAGAACTTCTCCGTTTTTTACCTTTTCCTGGGTATTTTCAGTTTCTGCCATTTTAAAAGCCCCTCAAAAAACTGCTGTTTCCCAATATCATAACAGCAATATACAATTCATTAGCTGAAAGCAAAGCTAAAATATGAACGACAACATATTTTTATTGCTTTAAATGCCCAGCACCATCAATAAGATCTTTAACATCAGCACCAGACTCTAACATTTTTACTAGCTCATCTGGATGTAAAAGTGCACACATATCATTTTTTACTATACCAGCAAGCCATGGACGTGCACCAGCATCTTTACGCCATTTAATGCCATCCTCTAGAAGATTCTTGGTACCTACTAATTCATCGCATTGAATTGCCCAATCAGTATTACCTAAAAGGATGCAATAACGATATTGATGCTCTACAACTTGTTTTCCAGGCATAAGCCATCCAGCAGTATCAACAACTGCAACTTTTCTTTGTCTAATATTAGTAATTCCTGTAAACCAAGCTGGTTTTCCAAAAAGTTGGGTAATCTTTTGAGGTTCGTATATTCCCCCCAAGTACTTTAAAGGTACCGCCAATGTAATACCTGCAACCTTAAAGAATAATGCTGAAAATTCCTTGCCAGGCTCAATATTTTTCCAAGTAACCTGAGGTTTTACAGGAGCTTGAACAGGTGCAACTTGCGCCTGTGTTTGCTCAACTTTAGCTACTACTGGTGCTACTTTTACTTCTGTTTTAACTTGAGCTACGTTTTCTGTCTTTACAAGTGTCTCTGTTTTTATTTGTGTCTTCGTAGCAGTAGCAACATCCGTAGTAGGAATTACTGGGACCTGCTCCAATAAGGCTTCCAAAGACGCTCTATTTTCAGGATCCTTGTATGGCTTAAGTTCTGGTTTAGAGCTCTCTACCTTTTTCTGAAGCTCGGGTTCATAAGCTTTTTCTGGTAATTCCGCTTGATTTTTATTTAAATCAGGCACTTCTTTAACTTCTTCTGCTGGTGCAAGAAGAGAGTTAAAGTAATTTACCATTGCGGCATACTGCTGGGATTTGCTCATACAAGTTTTCCTTCCATCTTGAGCAGATCTTGAAGCAGAATATCATAGGACTGACAGCCTCTTGATTCTGGAAATTTCATTGGTGCCGGAACGTGAAGCTCACTCGCATCACGGAAACGGGTATCAATTGGAATAACACCATGCCAAACTACATCTCCATAGGCTTCCTTTATGGAAGCAAGAGTTTGATGAGATGCACGGGTTCTTCTATCAAACATAGTAGGCACTATGAGGTAATTCAAGGTCTTTGACTTTGTTCCTTTCAAAATCTCAAAGGTCTTCATCATTCGCTCTAGTCCTTTTAGAGCTAAAAATTCTGTTTGTGTAGGAACAATAATTCTTGAACTTGCTGCAAGCGCATTTACCATCATAACGCCGAGCACAGGTGGGCAATCTATTATTGCAGCATCAAACTCATCTTTAATACAATTCAACGCTTTAGAAAGGATTAACCCTGCTTGTCCACTTTTCTGCCCGAGTGTTTGATCTAGTGTTGCTAAAGCAAGAGAGCCAGCCATAAGTTTTATCTCTGGAACTGAAGTATCCATAACAATGGATCTTGTAAGTTCTGGAGTTACAGTTTCACTTGTGAATAAATCAAATAAAGTATGTTCAAGCTCATCAGAATCATAACCAAAACAACTCGTTAAGGATGCATGAGGGTCAGTATCTAGAAGAAGCACCTTCATGCCTCTTTTAGCCATAAGTCCAGCTAAGGTAATAACAGTGGTAGTCTTTCCTACTCCGCCTTTTTGATTTGCAATTGTCCAAACAAGCATAATCAAGTACCTCTGTTTACTTATTATCAGATGATGACTTAGCATCAGAATCTACTGTTTCTGAGCTTTTATTTTCTGATTTCTCTTTTACTGTCTTGTCATCACGTGAATACATCTTGATTCTTCCATCAGGGAGTCTCATAACTTCGATATTACTGAGATCCTGAGAACTCATTGTTTTACTGACTTCTTTACTCATTTCTATCTCGTCAGGTAGCACTTCTAACTTTGACGGACGCATTGAATACTTAGAAACAGCTATAGTCACACAACGATTTCTCGCTCTCCCTCTTTCAGTGAAGTTTGATACAAATGGTGCATACTGAGCATAAGCTTCAACTCCTAATCTATGAGGATCAATCTCCATTTCTGAAAGATTTTTTATCACACTTATAGATCTTGCAGAAGAAAGCTCCCAATTTGAATCGTAAACTTCATCATGAATGATCACGTTATCAGTATAACCACGAACTCTTACGTAATTTGTAATTGGTTTCAAGGTCTCAGCTATTTTCTCTAAAATCGGTTTAGCGCGATTAAGAATTGATGCACTTTCTGGAGCAAATACCAAGGCATCATTTAAATCTATAGTAAGCCAACTCTGATTTTGGGAAATGGAAACAAGACCACTGTCTTGAAGTTCTTCAAGAGCATTAGAAATATCTTCTCTTAAAGAGTCTAACGGCGCCCCCATGATATTTTCGCCCGACGAATCAGAAATAGCATCAGTATTCTCTGCGCCACTACCATTATTGTCATCTTTACTAGAATCGTTATCACGATTCATCATGGAATTATTTGATGCACCAAAGTCCAAGACACCGCCAGCACCTGCCACTTCAGAATGTATTGGTTTTATCTCAGGGCTAGTTAAAGTTGTTGTGGCATCTACAGGGTTCTCATTTACAAGTTGTGATAATAGGATTTCAGCTTGCCCTGGGGTGGCGCTATTTTCAGTAACAAGACCTACCTCAGTAAAACTTTGAATTAACCCTTGTACCATTGAGGAAATATCGTTTTGCGCTGACATTGCAAAACCATAAAGCACCACAAACACTGCGAAAAGAAGTGTCATAAAGTCAGCGTATGACACCATCCAACGTCCTGCATTCTCAGGTGGTTCAGGTTTCTTTTTGAGAGCCATGTATCAAATCTCCTGGCCAGTATAAACAGCCAAGCGTCTTTTAAGTTGCATGGTATTTTCACCATTGGCAATTGACACAAGTCCGTCAAGAGTCATAAGTCTAAAGGATTCTATATCATGATTAATCGCTTTAAAGCGGTTGGCAGCTGGTAAAAACAAAAGATTTGCGGCTACAAGTCCGTAAATGGTTGCCACAAACGCTACTGCGATTGAAGGACCTAAAAGTTCTGGTTGATCCAAAAGTCCCATAGCATGAATAAGACCTAAAACGGCTCCGATTATACCCATACAAGGAGTGTAACCACCCATACCTTCAAGAACCTTAGCTGGTTGCTCAAGTTTGTGTTGTTCCGAACCAATCATCATTTCCATAAGTTCACGAAGCTGATCTTTATCAACTCCATCAACAATCATTTGCACACCTTGTTTAGTAAAAGCGTCATCAATTGAGGAAAGTTTGTTTTCTAAGGCAAGAAGTCCCTGTTGTCTTGCTGTTTGTAACATTGACTCTAAAAGTTCTGATTGTCCCAAAAGATCCATTCTTGGTGGTGCTATAAGCCACTTTAACTGTATAAATCCACCAATAACATCCTTAAATGGGAATTGGACCATAACAGCACCGAAAGTAGCACCGATTACAATCATGAAGGCTGGTACATCCAAAAGCGCTCCTGGATGTGAACCTTCAATAATCATACCTCCGAGTATGAAGCCTACACCGACAAAAAAACCTAATAGATTCATTAAAACCTCTATCTAACAACCGTTTCAGATATTGCATTAGCAATTTCTGAAACGGAAAGAATCTTAGAAGCAATTCCAGAAACAGCCCTTGGCATTCCGTATATTACAGAGCTTGCTTCATCTTGTGCCCAAATTTCTGCACCTTTTTGCTTTAATAATTCACAGCCCTTGCGACCATCTTGTCCCATGCCAGTCATAATAATAACTAATACCTTGCTACGACTAACTTCTAAAACAGACTTAAGGGTAATATCTATACAAGGACGATAATAAACATCATCAGAACCATCTACAATTTGAATAGTACCTGATACACCTGCCCTTGAATTCAAAATCATTTGCTTACCGCCAGGAGCTACATAAACATTTCCAGCCTTTAAGACATCACCAGAAGCTGCCTCTTTAACATCGATCTCCGATAATCTATTCAAGCGTTCTGCAAATACTGGTGTAAAAGCAACAGGCATGTGTTGCACTACCAAAATTGGGAAAGGCAAATCAGATGGTAGTGCAGTAATAACTGTATTAAGAGCCTGAGGCCCACCTGTAGAGCTACCTATTACCACAAGCGAAAACTCACTTTTTCCTGTTATAGCGGTGCTTTTTTTAGAAATAGGAGCTTCTACTTTTGAATAATTTTCTCTAATTGACCTAGATGTCCTATCTAAGTTTTTATTACCAGTATTAGAACTAGATAAAACAAAAGTAAATGGGGATTTTAAAGTTTTTTTTGCTTCAACTAAATGGTTAAGTATTTTATTAGCATCCAAAATGCCTCTTGAGGCTGGAGAAAAGCCAGCAACAAAAGAATTACTATTTGATTTTGCTGGTTTTTTAAAAGGTCTTTCAAAGCCATTTAATGCAATTTTGCTTTCGCCTAATTCTTTAACCTTATCTATAAGGTTCTGAATAACTTCTGCCCTCTTATGTGCAATACCACTAAAATCCTTGGGCATAAAATCAGAAGCCCCGGCATCCATGGCATCTAAGGTAGACTGAGCCCCTTCCTCAGTCATTGATGAAAACATCAAAATTGCAGTTGGGCGGGTTTTCATAATCTCACGGACTGCTTCAATACCACCCATAACAGGCATTTCAACATCCATGGTGATGACGTCAGGTTTCAAGGTTGAATTCAAGTTAACAGCCTCACGGCCATTTGCTGCTTCTCCAACAACAGTAATTGCAGGATCAGAAGCAAACATCTCCTTCAACCTTTTACGGTAGAAAGTAGAATCATCTACTATGAGCACCCTGACAGACATCAATAAAACCTCTTATGCCTGTGCCTTTTTGCTATGCAAAGTGCTATTTTTTGAGGTGTATCTCTTTGCATAAGCTCTTAATAGGCTTGGGATATCAAGAATTAATGCAATACCACCATCAGAGGTTACTGTTGCACCAGCCATTCCTGGAGTTCCGTGAAGAAGCTCATCTAAAGGTTTAATAACCACTTCTTCCTGACCTATTAGATCATCAACGACAAAAGCAACTTGTTGTCCATTACCCTGTTGTACTAACACCACATGACCAACTTCTGGATGTACATAATCCACAGGTTTGTTTCTAATTAGCCAATCTTGAAGGTAGAATAGAGGAATCGCCTTATCTCTTATGATAATTGTATCTTGACCATCAACATTCTTCACACCATCAAGCTTAAGGTGGAAAATTTCATTAACTGAAGTAAGAGGTAATGCAAAACTTTGACTCCCCACTTTAACCATAAGTGTTGGAAGGATTGCCAAAGTAAGTGGTACCTTTATTTCAATAGTGGTTCCGACTCCTAACTCTGAATCGATGTGGAGAGAGCCGTTAAGTTTAGTGATATTGGTCTTAACAACATCCATACCAACACCACGACCTGAAATATCAGTAATCTTTTCCTTAGTGGAGAAACCTGGCTTAAAAATCAAATTAAAGGCTTCATGATCGCTCATGCGATCAGCTGTCTCGCGATCCAAAATTCCCTTGTTAATAGCGACGCTTTTAAGCTTTTCAGGATCCATTCCTGCGCCATCGTCGATTATTTTCAAAAGAATGTGGTCGCCTTGCTGAGATGCGCTCAAAGTAATAGTACCTTGTTCAGGTTTACCAGCTTTCACGCGCACGTCAGGCATTTCTACACCATGGTCACAAGAGTTTCTTACAAGGTGGATCATTGGATCTGCAAGAGCATCGACCAAGGTTTTATCAAGATCGGTATCTTCACCTTCCATCACAAGCTCAATCTTTTTACCAAGACTACGAGCAAGTTTTCTAATTAACTGAGGGAAGCGTCCAAATACCTTCTTAATTGGTTGCATGCGGGTTTTCATAACCGCACCTTGGAGATCAGCTGTAACCACATCAAGAGTTGATATAGTCTTGTTAAGATCCTCGTTTCCTTGCATTGAGCTACCAATACTTAAAAGACGATTTCTAACAAGAACAAGTTCCCCAACCATGTTCATAAGATCATCAAGGACCTTGGTTTCAACTCTTACAGTGTCATCAACCGTAACTTTAGGTCCATTACTATTTGCTGCATGTTGCGCAGGAGTTGTTGCTCCTGGTTTTGCTTGAGGCGCTTTTGGTGCTTCAGGCGCTACTGCTGGGCTAGATGCTTGAGCTACAGGAGTAACTGGGGCGGCAGATACAGGCTGAACAACACTTTGTTGCGCTGGTGCTTTATTAGCCATATCGTTAGCACTTCCAGGTGCTACACCTTTACCGTGTAATGAATCAACAAGAGCCTCAAAATCATCATCCGTCATGGTGTCATTAGGATTTGAAAAAGCATCTACAGTTGGTCCTGCTGAAGGTGCAGGCGAAGCTACAGCAGGAGACGGCATACCTGGAATAGGAACTGGTTTGGCCTCAGCTCCCGCAAGAATTGCATCAAAGTCGTTATCTGTAGGATCTTGATTTGCTTTGTCATGCTCAGATCCTGGAGCAACTCCTTTACCATGAAGTGAGTCTAGGAGAGCTTCAAATTCATCATCAGATATAGAATCTATTGAATCAGACGCAGGTGCTGAAACTGGAGTAGGAGTAGGTGCAGGAGCTGGCGCTGGTGTTGGAGCTACAACAGGTTTTGGTGCCGGTGCTGGCTCTGGAGCTTTTGCAGGTGCAACAGGAGCTGCACCAGGTGTGCATAATCTCTTCAAATTCGCTAACAGTTCTGCTGGTGCTTCACTCGGAAATTCTCCATTCTGAACTTGTCCAAACATTTCATTAATTACATCATATGCTTGGAATATAACGTCCATAAGGTCCTGTGTTACTTGAACAGTCTTTTTTCTTAAACAATCAAAGACATTTTCTGCACCGTGACAGGCCTCTACTAATGTTGAGAGATTAAGAAAACCTGCACCACCTTTAACTGTATGAAACGCTCTGAATATTGAATTCAAAAGCTCAGTATCATCAGGATTTTTTTCCAACTGAACCAACTGTTCAGAGAGGTTTTCAATAAGTTCGCCCGCTTCTACCAGGAAGTCCTGAAGGATTTCCTGATCAACACCTTCCAAAGCCATCTCTCGTCACCTTTTTATCTATTGTTAAAATCCTAAACTTGCAAGAAGATCGTCAACATCATCTTGAGAACTAGCAACATCCGCACGTTGTTCTGGATTCACTACAGGACCTTCTGGAGCAAGGGTATCCTTTGGCTCAGAAACAGACTGAACCAATTTCTTCTCACCTGCATATGTCTTCAACATTTCAAGGAGACGGGATTCCACTTCACTAACCAATTTAATGACCCTATTAATCATCTGACCTGTAAGATCCTGAAAGTCTTGAGCCATTAATATTTCTGTAAGCTGATCATTTAAAGTTGCTGCATCTTTTTGAGCCGAACCTAAAAGAGCATCGAGTTTATGACAAAGTTCAACGAACTTCGCTTTCTCGATCTTCTTGTGCATAAGCTCATCCCAAGTAGGAAGAATTTCTTTAATTGAAGCATTAAGTTGATCTGCCAACGGCTTGCAACGATCTACAGCATCCATTGTTCTGTTTGCTGCACTATCAGTCATCTTAATAATGTACTTAAGTCTTTCCGTTGCATCAGGAATTTCTGTTTCCGCAATATCTTGAAGGCGAGGATCAACTTCGAAATTATTAAGTTCATCATGTAATGAACGTGCCATATGACCAACTTCTGAAAACAAGTCAGCCTGGTTACGATTAACAATACCAATTATTAGTTGATCTGCTTCTTCTTGATAACCATCTTCTAGATATTCCAAAAGACGTCTCGCTTCCGCCATTGTGATTAGTGGCGGGCGTTCATTATCTTCACTACTATACGAAGTCATTTAAAAGTCCTGTTAACCGAAACGCGCAAAAATTTTATCGAGTTTTTCTTTCAAAGTAGCTGCTGTAAATGGCTTAACAATGTAACCGTTAATACCAGCTTGAGCCGCTTCGATAATCTGCTCTCTTTTAGCTTCCGCAGTAACCATTAAAACAGGTAAAGTTTTAAGTTTTTCATCAGCTCTGATAGCTTTCAGAAGATCAATTCCTTGCATACCTGGCATATTCCAGTCGGTAATTACAAACTGAAAATCGCCACTCTTGAGCATAGGCAATGCAGTATTACCGTCATCTGCCTCTTGAGTATTATTAAATCCCAAATCACGTAATAGATTTTTTATAATTCTTCTCATTGTTGAAAAATCGTCAACAATCAAAATTTTAATATTTGTATCCAAAATAAACCTCACAGTTCACAGCCATCCCAAAACCTAATGGACGGCGACGACCTTTTTATTAATCCTAAATTATGCACGGGTAAACGCCATATTTCAGAGATCTACACAGCAATTTACACGTAACAATAGTATCAATGTAAAAAATTATTACAAAATGTGTAGTTAAACAAGAGACGAATGTTGATAGATATATTTCTATGTAAAAATTTCATCAACTTTAAGAGGGATAGACTAGGTCCAATCCTTGAGCATGGCACGAATTCTTACTGTTGCTTGTGAAAGTAATTGACTTACACGAGACTCACTTACACCTATTACAGCACCAATTTCCTTAAGATTTAATTCATCATCGTAATACAGAGACATAACTTGTTGTTCTCTTTCAGGAAGTTGCTTTAAGGCTTTTACCAGATGTTCTTGAAACTGATTATTTGAAATCTCATCTAAAGGAGTTTTTTGACTATCATCCTCTGATGAGGTGATAACGTCATCACTAACACCTAAATCTTCAATACCAATAATTTTACTTGAGGCTTCATCAGCAAGCATCTTTTGATATTCTGCGAGATCAACACCAAGTTTTTCTGCAACTTCAGTACCACGAGGTTGACGTCCCAACTCATGTGAAAGTCGGTTCATTATCTCGGCTATAGATCGCGTATTACGATGTACGTTCCTTGGGGTCCAGTCACTGCTTCTAATTTCATCAAGCATGGCTCCTCTTATTCTGATAGAAGCGTACGTTTCAAAAGAAGCACCTTGGCTTCCTTCATAATTTTTACTAGCTTCTATAAGTCCGATCATGCCCGACTGCATAAGATCGTCAAGTTGTACACTTGGAGGCAAACGAGCTTTTAGGTGCAACGCAATACGTTTCACCAATGGCGCATACTGAAGCACCATACTGTCACGGTTATTTTTCTGTTTCAGATAAGCTGCTGCCGGATTCAAGTTTACTACCTACCCTATAATAACCCCTCAGATGCTGAGCTGAGTTCATCAGTAACCGAACGTTTTACAAGATTTTCTACGAAAAATTCTAAATGACCTTCAGGACGGAAAGGGATCGGCCAAGAGGAAACACGAAGCGCCAAAGCCTTAAACGCCATTGCCGCTGGTGACTTCGGGAAGGCATCCACAATCACCTGTCTCTTACGGAGAGATAGACGAATATTATTGTCCATTGGTACACATGAAACAAGTTCCAGTGCTACATCAAGGAAGCGATCTGTAACTTTCGTCAATTTTGCAAAAAGATCACGTCCTTGTTTAAGGCTATTTACCATATTTGCAATAATCTTAAATTTATAAACACCGTATTCAGTATTCAAAATTTTCATTAAAGCGTAAGCATCTGTAACAGATGTTGGTTCATCACAAACTACAACCAACACATCTTGTGCTGCTCTCGCAAAAGCTAACACCATATCAGAAATACCAGCTGCAGTATCTACTATTAAAACATCAATAGGCGTTTTTAAAGCACTAAAAGCTCTAATTAAACCCGCATGTTGTGCTTGAGTTAGCTCCACCATTGCTTGCTTACCAGATGAAGCTGGGACAATCTTTAATCCATGAGGACCTTCAACCATAACTTCATCCAAGGTGCATTCTCCTGATAAAACATCAGAAAGATTTTTTTTAACCTTGATTCCTAACATGACATCAATATTTGCCAAACCAAGGTCCGCATCTAAGAGCATTACTCTCTTTCCTTGAGCGCATAAAGATACTGCGAGATTCAAAGAAACGCTAGATTTTCCAACGCCACCTTTACCGCCAGTTACTGTAATAACTTTCACACCGTTTCCAATTGAACCGGTTGCCATATTTCTTAATCCTTCTGCCTGATCCATAACTACTCCTGGCTTCCCATCTTTAAATCTCGAGCCCAAGAAGCACCATCATGTGCCGGTGTTCTAAGTCCCAGATCGGGCTCACTACTTTCTATTTGTGTTAGCAACATTTGTACCAATCTTTTTGGATCACCAGCTTCAATATCCTCTGGGACTCTTTGTCCAGAAGTGGTATAAGCAATCGAAAGATCGTGCTCAATACATACACTTAAAGCATCACCAATACTCATACTTTCATCAAGTTTGGTAAGAATAACGCCTGAAATCCCTGTTTTGCTAAAACGTCCCCAAGTGTCCTCTAAAACTCTTCTCTGTGCTGTTCCTGGTAACACAAGATAATGCTGTAGCTTTATGCGGGCATTTTTATCTAGTTCCAGTAATTCTTGTTCCAGTCTTGTATCACGCTGTCCCATACCAGCTGTATCAATGAGCACAAGACTTCTATTTCTAAGCTGGTACAACACTTCTGAAAGTGTTGAAAGGTCATCAACCACTCTCACAGCACATCCCATTATGCGTCCATAAGTCTGTAACTGTTCTGATGCACCTATTCTGTAATTATCTGTACTAATCAACGCTACTTGATCTGGTCCATATTTCAAAGCAAAACGTGCTGCAAGTTTTGCAAGAGTTGTGGTTTTTCCAACACCCGTTGGACCAATCAAAGCAACAGCTCCCCCATTATTGAGGATGGCATCCTGACCAGACGAAAGGTTATTTTCTAAGATGCGCGCCATCTCTTGCCAAGCCATAGTAAGAGATGAATCACCATTAACCCTTGAGGTTAAATGTTCAGCCACATCTTCTGAAAAGCCACTTAATACCAAAAGTCTCGCAATCATTGCTCTTACTGGTTCGTCACGGCTTTTTTCATCATGCATGAGACCTGCAAGTTGAAATAGTAAAAGCTGTCTTATTGCTTCAACTTCCTTAGACAGATTTGCAAGACCAGCATTACTAGCACTATTCTCTTCAATCTTCTGTCCTTTAGAAGCCATTTCAATGTCATTTTTTCGTCTTTCTAGAAAATCTTTAAAGGAATTACCAGCTCCGATACTCGGAGGAGTTCTATCATTACTTTTTCCAGATGAATTCATCTTATTCTCCGAATCAGAACCATTTTGCTTGTTTTGTCTTGCTAAAAGAGCTGCCAAAGAATCGGCAAATTGCTCTTGACGACGTTTATTTTCTGTCAATTTTTTGTCAGTGTTATTATTATGACTAGGTATTTTTGATTTATCTATCGAAATATTGACACTATCGTCTGCAATTTCTCTTTCTGCAGTCACATCATCTTTACTACTCTGAATAGGTTTATTTTCAGGCTTTGTTTCTACAGCAGCGACAATTTCCACTCCACCACTGACATTTTTACTGGACATAATAATGGCATCAGAGCCCAGCTCTTCTTTGATCTCTTGTAGAGCTGTACGCATGTCTTTCGCGAAAAAACGTTTAAGATTCATCTTTTACCTCTGATTACTGACCTACAGCGCTAACTATCTTTATTTGCTTATCATCAGGAATTTCTTGATATGAAAGAACTCGTAATCCTGGTATAGAATTTTTCACAAAACGTGCCAATGTGGTTCTTAAAAGTCCTGAAGTCAAGAGAATAACAGGTTGTCCTTCCATTTCTTGGCGACTAGCAGCATCTGCAAGAGATTTCTGCATTCTTTCTGCAAGACCTGGTTCAATTCCTGAGCCATCAGCACCACCTGATTGTAAAGATTTATGAAGGATATTTTCCAAATCTCGTGATAAAGTGATAACAGGAATAACGTTTGAAGGTCCCACAATATCTTGAATAATAAGTCTTCTAAGACCAATACGACAGGCTGCTGTAAGTACCTCGGTATCCTGACTCTTTGGTGCATAATCAGTCAGGGTCTGAAGAATTGTTCTCATATCTCTGATAGGTACGCCATCATTAAGAAGATTCTGAAGGACATGACAGAGATTACCAAGATTAATTAAGCCAGGAACCAGATTTTCAACAAGTTTTGGCTGAGTCTTAGAAACAATATCAAGAAGATTCTGAACTTCTTCTTGACCAAGAAGTGACGAAGCATTTTGAGACAATATTTGGCTTAAGTGTGTCGCTATAACCGTTGCAGAATCAACAACTGTATAACCATACCCTAAAGCTTGATCATTTTCGGATTTATTTATCCAAATAGCATCCAAACCAAATGATGGATCTTTGGTTGGAGTTCCCTTTAAGTTACCAAATACTTGACCAGGATTTATAGCCATGTCTTTATCAGGATACACCTCAGCTTCACCAAAGCTAACGCCCATCATTGTAATTCTGTAAGCATTAGGGGCCAAATCAAGGTTATCTCTAATATGCACAGCAGGTACAAGGAAACCTAGCTCTTGAGATAGTTTCTTACGTACACCTTTAACTCTTCCTAAAAGCTCGCCACCTTGTTTTCTATCCACCATTGGAATCAAACGATAACCTACTTCGAGGCCAATAACATCTACAGGAGCTACATCATCCCAACTAAGCTCTTTCTTTTCAGGAGCTGGAACATTGGTAGAAGAAACAGGGGCGTTTGCAGCAACTTCTTTTGCTTTTTCGTCTTTCTTCTTAAGGAACCAAGCAAGAGTACCACAGAGAGCAGCAAGAAGAATAAATGCTACGTGTGGCATGCCAGGGGTAATACCGATAATTCCAAGAATAGCAGCTGCTACTATAAGTGAACGGTGATCTCTAAAGATCTGAGAAAGCACCATCTTTCCCATATCTTGATCTGTATTTTGACGGGTTACAATAATTGCGGTAGCAACAGAAAGTAACAATGATGGAATCTGAGCAACTAGACCATCACCTACGGTAAGTTTGGTATAAATATCAGTTGCTGCAGCAAACTCAAGATCATGCTGTCCGATACCTATAATCATGCCACCTATTACGTTAATAAATAAGATAAGAATACCAGCAACAGCATCGCCTTTTACAAACTTACTAGCACCATCCATAGAACCATAGAAATCAGCTTCTTGGGTAACTTCAGCTCTTCTAACCTTTGCCTGTTCTTGAGTAATAAGCCCTGCATTTAAGTCAGCATCGATGGACATTTGTTTTCCAGGCATTGCGTCAAGGGTAAATCTTGCACTTACTTCTGAAATACGTCCAGCACCCTTGGTAACTACCACGAAATTGATTATCACAAGGATTGCGAACACAATGAGACCAACAACGAAGTTACCGCCCATTACTACATTGCCAAAGGCCTCGATAACATGCCCTGCGGCAGCACCACCGGCATGGCCATTTACAAGAATAACCCTAGTGGATGCAACGTTAAGGGAAAGGCGTAGTAATGTTGCGATCAAAAGTACTGATGGAAAGGCAGCAAAATCCATAGGTCTTCTAGCATAAATAGCTACTAGAAGAATGATCATTGAAAGCGCAATGTTGAAGGTGAATAGGATATCAAGAAGGAATGACGGCATCGGAAGCATTACCATTCCAAGACACATCAAAACCAAAAGAGGAGTACCCACTGATCTGATTGGCAGACCTTTGAGTTTATTCCAGATATCTGATAATTGCATAACTGCAGCTAAACACCCAAACCAACAACTAGTCTCATTATAGGTCAATGAGACAAAGCGAAAGAAAGGACACAGGGGGAAATAACCTAATACTATGAAAACGATCGACTTTTTGAATTCAAGAAAATGAAAATACTAGATATTTTCATAATTAGAAACATCTTATCTTTTTGGTTGGTTCGTAGTCTGAAAAGTCCATATTTGCCCTAGCAATTAAGAAAAATATATTCATATCGTTTATTCAAGAATTTTCATTTTTTGATGGCATTACCCTTGTAATGCTAAAGAATCACTACAGACATCTACCAAAAATAAAAGCTCAATTGTTTCTAATTTGTAACTAAATTTTACTCAACCGTTTCTTCTGCATTCCATTAAATTCAAAGGCTTTAAATGGTTAATACTAACGTGCCAATTGATTGATAGTGTATAATATTTTGTGTAAACGATAGTTCCTAAGGTATGGAAAAAGGAAC
>CAVGFV010000063.1:0-12555 GCA_963628765.1 Succinimonas sp. | reverse complement strand
AGAAACCCTTTCTTTTTTCTGTAAAATTTTTAATTTATAGAAGTCCCCTTAAAACAATAATAAAAATGATACGCACCTTACAAAAAAGTGTAAAAATTTAGAAAGCAATTTATGTAGACGAGGAATTTATCTGTGAAAATAGCTGAAGCCCTTCAAGAACGTAAAGATCTCCAACGAAAGATTCAACAGCTTTCGAGCAGAATTTCAAGTTCTGCGCTAGTGCAGGAAGGAGAGACTCCTTTAGAGAATCCCCAAAACCTGATAGAAGAATTAAATAAATCTGTAGATCGTCTAAATTACCTCATAAAAGCCATCAATATTACAAATGGCTCAATAAGCGTTAATGGAAAAAGAATTATTGAAATAATATCTGAACTTTCTACATTGAAAATAAAACTTGATATATATCGTACTATTGCAAATGAAGCATCAAGAATTAATGAGAGAGTTTCTGGAACAGAAATAAAGCTAGTATGCGCTATATCTGTTGAGGATTTAAGAAAACAAATCGATGCCATGGAGGAGCAATATAGAACCCTCGATAACACTCTTCAGCAAAGCAATTGGCTCTATGACTTAATAGAACAATAAGATTTTCAGATTAGTTGGTAACTAAAAAGGGTGGATACAAGCTTTGGCAACTTTAAGCAATAAAGTTGCGTTATCCTATGATAGCAAAACGGAGTAGCTATATTTTTATTGTTTTTCTCAATATGGTTTACGTCGTTATTGTTATGGATTATCTCATTTGTTAATACCATGTATCAGCTTTTTGAGAGGGCGGGAACGGGGGTTTTGGTAATATTCTATGATTTTGGGTGAAGCTCTTAATGAGATCAAGATACTTAAAGAAGAGGTTAAGAACATCGAATTTGATTCTCGGTGGAAGAAATTAATCTTTTCTGAGCAGGGCTTGCCCTTTAATAATCAGAATCATTTAAATAATCTATTAATCGAATACGAGAAAAAGTTAGAAAGGCTTACGTATCTACAAAAGTGTGTTGCTGTTACTAATAATGTAACTACCATTGACCGAAAAGGTACCACTATTACGGCATTGAAAGCATCATGTGAAGCAGAAAAAGTTCGATGTGATGTTTTAAATAGACTATTCCTAGAAGTGTCTTTGATGCAACATCGCAGAACTAAACAGGAAATCAAACTTAGGAATACTGTAACTGTGAGAGAAGCCCATAGGCTACTTTCTAGCTCTGCCAAGAATTTACGATTATTAAATACTCGTCTAGGTCGAATCGTTTGGGAAACATCCCTTATTGAGACTGCAAAAGTTTCTTAAATTGCTATTTATTTCACTATAAAAAAATATCGAGTTTAGCAGTGAGCTCGCTGTCTACAGCGGTCAGTGATTGTGAAATTATGTGTAATAACTCTCTATTTTTTCATAAAAAAAGCCCTTTTTTATGACCTAGTATAAAAAAAAGAGATTAGTTATTAAAGACTTAAAAATTTCTTCCGCTAGAATAGACAGGACCGTGGGGATGACTCCATAAATATATTTATGAGTAAGAATGGAAAGCTCCTTGCCTATTTTATCAAGAGTTTGTGTTTGCTCCGAATTTGAAATAGTGTAAAAATACGGTGTGTTTATACGTTTTAATAACGCGTTAGGAGTGGTTATGAGAACTAGCAAAGGTTTTACATTAATTGAACTCGTAGTTGTAATCGTAATTCTTGGTATTCTTGCAGCAACTGCAGCTCCAAAATTTATGGATTTACAGAAAGATGCGAGAATTTCAGCAATTAACGGTCTTAAAGGTGTCGTGAAGAGTGCTGTTAATATGGGCTATGCTAAAGCAGTATTGGTTGGTAGTGATAAAGCACGATATGCTCAGGGTAGTAAGACTCTTACATCATTAGGAACAGATTGCAATACTGTTGTAGATGACATGAAGAAGGTTTGTACAGTTTACGGTAACCCATCTGCTAAAAAGAGCGGTATTGTGTCTCTCTTACAGTTTGATTCAAATATAACCGATACAGAAACACAGAAAGGTACATCTTGCGATGGTAATGAATGGTGTATCTATTATGGTGACAATACTGTTGTTTTTGCACCACAGAATTCAGCTGGTTATGCAAGCACTGATGATGCATCTTGTGCTCTTGTTTATAAGCTAGAAGAAGATGCAACCAACAAGAATTCAAAGGTAACAACTTCTGTTCTTGATGGCGGTTGCTAATTTTGTAGCTAAATAAATATTCTAGCGAGCCCGGTTTTTTCCGGGCTTTTTTGTGAGATTTTTTAGTAGGAAATTGTAAGTTTTAAGTAGCTGAAATATGTGAAATATTCCCATGTACAATTAACTTATTGCGATTTTCTTTGTGAGAAAGATCACTAACTTTGATTTTTGAAATCGTTTTGAAATTAAAATTTAGATATATATTTTATAGAATAATTATGGGTTCGTGCGTGGGCAGGAACTCCTATTTGTAAATACAGTATCGGCAAATAATGGTTGTAAAATGACTAAGAGTAATATTCATAGCGGATTTTCATTTTTGAAGCATAAGACAGCTTATGGTCTTCTAGCGGTTGTTGCGAGTATCTCTTTGTGTAGTGCTACTGCTATGGCTGATGACAAGGGTCTCACCGCGGCAGATATCCCTGCATTACAGAGTGCTTATTATATAAAGGATATGGAAAGTGACCTGCACCGTTATGAGACTGCAATGATGGTTATTTCCAATACCAAGAATCGTGATGAGTTTTTAATAAATCGTGATGAGCTTTGGGCTTCTCGTGAAGAATTGAGTTTTGCTATCAAAGCTAATGAAGGCTTTTTGAATTCTCCGTACATCAACGATGTAAAACAGATTACTGATATTCTCAATGACGTTTTAATTAAGTGTGAAGAGTATGCAAACCTTCAAAATGAACTAATTGCTATGAAGTCAAAGATAGATGATGGTGTAGCTTCTCTTCATTCAATATTTTCAGATATTAAACATGCTGAAAATCTAATTCATCATCGTCATCTTTCTGATGAACAAATGGAAGTGGTAAATCAAATTACCGATGCAAGAAGTGTCCTTGAAACAATGATGACTTCTTATTTTGAAGTTGAGTCAAGCAAGGATATGACCACCTTTACCCAACAGTTACAGAATAGCTATAACGCTTATGCAACTATTGTTGATAATGCATTACCAGCATACCCAGAATTAAATGAGTCATACCAGAAACTTAAAAAGTACTACGATGGTATGTTTAAGGACAGAGGGGCTGGCAGTAGATATTTTGAGTATTTACAACAGCATGAAAAACAAACTGAAGTAAAGGAATATTTCTTTAGAGTTGTTCATGATACTTTCAAAAAAGTAGATAAATTAAATTCAAAAGTAAAACAGCAATTAAAGATGTAATGTCTTATGTGCACCCTGTTTTAGCTCACAAAAAAAAGCACAAATTGTGTAAATTATTCATTTTGCGATGATGATAACATCGCAACTATTTTTAAAACGTTTACACTGTTACTGCATATCTTTTAATACATTGCGGAGTGTTATAGTTAATAGGTTATTGACGTAACATTCCATTTTTTTAAATTAACTGTATAAAAGATTAAGATTTTGGCGAGTTACAGCGTTTATTTGTATTTCCTTACTGTTTCAGTAATAAGTTGGCTTATGATTGCTTTTAAAGATCTTCTGAACAGAATAAAGACTAATGTACAGACCTGGGGTTGGAAGGATATCTGCACTCTAGGATTTGTTAAGTATTCACGCTCCTCAGTTCTTCATGGTGTTTACATTGGTTTTGGTGTGTTGATCCTTTTCTTGGTGATGCTTGCTATTTTGAGCTTCTCAAGTGCAAAGTCGGTGTTTTCATCAATAGAGTATATCACCGATGACGTTCAACCAATTTTGAACCAAGCAAATGAAATTGAAATTAAGATGCTCGTGGCCAATACTGATCTTAATAATTTGCTTGTTGAGAAAGATTTTTCAAAGCTCGATGATGATATCAAGACCTTAGAAGCCTCCCGTAAAGACTTCTTAGAATCATTAGATTCTTTCACTGAAATTTCTCGAGATTTTGATAGTGTGATGGAGCATGTGTCTAAGTTGACAGCTTTGGCACGTGGATACCTTGATGAAACAGCAAGTATGCCTGAAAGACGCGTTGAATTTGCTAAATTAGTAAAGGCATCAAATAAGAATAGAAGTGACTTCAGAACTTGGTTGGATCTTTTCCACGTTGAAGAACAAAATTTAAAAGCTTCTATATTTGATGATTACGTAGCAGAGCAGTTTATGAACATGACCTCTGCACAAAGTCCTCTCGAATCAAAAACAAATGAACTTCTCACCAAAGAAAACCATAAAGAAATTATGGCGGATTTGGAATTTATCGCTAAAAGATACACTTTCTTTGAAGAATTTTTAAATAGCCTACGTGTTGAAATGCCTGAATTAGACAACAACATGGGGCAGTATTTCCGTTCCTTTAAATATAATCTTACTGATAAAAAAGGCCTCTTATACGAATACGCTCATCTAGTTGAGGTTCAGACTTCATTAGAAGAATCTGCTAAGAAATCTGCAGAAGTTTTGGGGAAAATTGAAGAAGAAATTCGAGCTGTTCAAGACCTTGCCAAGGTGCTCATGAGGGAATCTACTGGCGACTCTAAGGAAACCTATTCAACATCTAATGTAAGTATGATTATAGCATTGGTGTTTGCCGTAATCTTGTCTTCACTCATTCTTCTTGCAATCAGTAATAGCATCAGAAGACCAATGCGTAAGATTGTTGAAGGATTAAGAAAAATCAGCTTTGGTAATATGAAAGACAGGCTGGTTGTTGAGGAAAGAAACGAGTTCGGTAAAATTGCCCATTATCTTAATGAACTTACAACCAATGTTGGCGGTGTTTTAAGCCAGATTTCTGATGCTTCAATTAAACTAAAAGATGCATCATCTGGTAACCTAAAAGCTTCCGATTCAGCACATGAATCAATTGATGTACAACGTACTGAAACAGTGTCTGTTTCTAGCTCAATTCAAGAAATGTTAGCTGCAATTAATGAGGTAGACAACGCTACTGATCATACCTTGAGTGAAGTTAAGCATGCTGAGGAGTTAACAACCTCATCTCAGACCATAATGGAAGAGACTATCGCTACAGCGGAAAATCTTGAAACAAGACTTCACGATACTACTGACGTTATTATGAGCGTTAACAATATGAGTGAAGAAATTGCTAAGATTGTTAATATTATTAACGGAGTTGCTGATCAGACAAATTTATTAGCGTTAAATGCAGCGATTGAATCCGCTCGTGCTGGTGAATATGGTCGTGGGTTTGCGGTTGTTGCTGACGAAGTAAGAAGTCTTGCTAATACTACAGCGTCAAGCACTAATGAAATTAGAACTATGATCGCTAATTTGCAAGCTCAGGTTAAGAAAGCAGTAGAACATTCCGCTCTTTGTGTTGAGGAAATGAACCTTACCAAGAAGAACTCTCTTAATACTAGTCAAGTAATAAGTGAAATCAGAAATTCTGTAAGGATGATCGCTGATATGAGTAGTACCATTTCAGCTGCAACTAAGGAACAAAGCCGTACATCATCTTTGGTATCGGAAAACCTTAAAAAGATTAATGAAATTTCTGTCTACAATTTGAATCAGTTTGATGCAGTAGCAAATTCTAGTAAGGAAGTTGATAATCTTGCATCCATTCAGGAAAAACTTGTAAGTAAATTCGTCTTACCAAAGAAAGAAAATACTGTAGCAAAGGCTCCTGAAAAGAAAGAAGTTCCTGTAAAGGCTAGTGCTAATAAAGTGGAAACTTCAAAAGTAAAACCTCATCTTGAGAAGAAGACTGTTATTAAAAAGAATCTCAAGGCAGCTAACGACGAGAAATCTATAGAAAATAAAACAGAAAGACTCAAAAAGCATAGCTTACCAACTAAGGAAGACCTTTTATCAGGGAAAGCTACCTAGATACTACTAAAAAAGTTGCGAAGTCAATTAAGTAGTAGAGTTTAGATATTTATAAATACCTTTCTTCCAAAAAAAAGAGAGGTATTTTTTTTGCTAAAAAATTTCGACCTTTAACATTTATTTTTAACAGTGCTAAAATTCTCTTGCTGATTTTAGAGGTGTTTTGTGGCGCGCATTCTTTTTTTTGATTCTGGTGTCGGAGGACTTTCAATATATAGGGAAGTTCTCGAAATGAATCCTGAAACCATCCCATATTTTGTATTTGATAATGGTTTTTTCCCTTATGGGGATAAAGCATCAGAGGTTATTAAAGAAAGAGTGGTGTCGGTAGTTACTACGCTAACTAGCATTCTCGACTTTGATATGGTCGTAGTAGCTTGTAATACAGCTAGTACAATCGCTTTAGATGCTCTTCGTGAGAAACTTGATATTCCTATTGTGGGTGTTGTTCCTGCAATAAAGCCTGCCGCCAAACTTACCAAAAAAGGCATTATAGGGCTTTTGGCTACCCCTGGAACTGTAGGAAGAGTTTACACTCACGATTTAATAAGAGATTTTGCAGAGGGCGTTAAGGTTCTTAATATTGGCACCACTGATTTAGTGCGCCTTGCAGAGAAGAAACTAGCGGGTGTGCCTTTTAGTAATCAAGAAGTAGCGAAGGTTTTAGAACCGTGGATGAATCTATCCGAGTCCGAAAAACCAGATGTGATTGTACTCGGTTGTACGCACTTTCCTCATTTAAAGAAAGAAATCCAAGAATGTCTTCCGAATGCTCTTTTAATAGATTCAGGAAAAGCTGTGGCAAGACGTGTGTACCATCTTCTTCATAGTAGCGAGACTTCTTCAAATGATAATTCGCCAATCTTTGCTCCCGAACTTTATCTAAAAGCAGACCTTAAAGATGTTTCTATTCCTAAGATAGCATCTTCCGTTGAAAATACGGATCTTTCTTTAGTTGAATGCTTAAAGGATCATAAAGGTAGGGTAGCTTTCTTTACAGACGTAACTTTACCAGTTTCGCATGCAGAAAGAGTTTTTAAAAATTTTGGTTTTCGGATTTGTGCTGCTTTAGAAGATCTTGTAAAAATCCCAAGATAATCACCTTATTATTTAATTTTTAGAATATAAAAGGCATTGAGATCACAATATTGAAGTAACGAGCAGAAAAAATGCGGACTTAGTGCATTTTTTTGGAAATCTTGCTTTAGGAAAACGTTATTCTTTTGTAGCATATACACAAATTTGAAGGCAAGAATTGACTTGCCGCAAAGATAGAATAACAGTTTTGCAGAATATAAGTATAAATAATATAATGAAAAATATCGGACTTTCTACAGTAGTGTTTTTAGTAATGTCCACATTCGGAGTAGCTGAGGCCTCTTCTTGTCATGTTGAAACAGACTTGTTAGGAAGAACTCATGTTTATGAGAACGGGAATCTTGTAGTAACGGCTAAGAAAGATTTAAAAGGGGTAACCTATTTTTACGATTCAGATAGAGAAGAACTAGGGCATTCTATAACTGACAACAAAGGAAACACCACATATTGGAATAGTAATGGTGAAAATGTTGGCCATGCATCTAAAGATGCTGAGGGCACAACATACTACGATGCCTCTGGCAAGTTGCTAGGCAAATTTGAAGATGATAAGTCTGATGTAATGATGTTCTTTGATGTGGTTCTCAAGCATTCAGGACTAGGATTTAAGGATACTAGTAACAACTCTGATACACCTAGTGCGCTACCTCTATAAGTCTATCTAATATGACTTTCTATGTGATTGTCGTTTAGTTTACAATACAAGGGCGCTATGCGCCCTTTATTTTTTTTGTATGAATTCATTTACTTGAATTTTGAAATGCTCTCATTGGGATAAGAAAATGCGTGTTTTTAAAAATCACTTAAAGCCTTTGGTATTTTTGCTTCCAGTATTTATGCTTGGTGCTTGTGGTTCGGATCCAACAGAGCTTTATCAAGCAGCTCAAGAAATGGAAAAGACTAAAAATGAAAACCACTATAGCCAGGAAGATATTTTAAATAAATATACAGAAGCTTCTGAAGCTGGTTCAGAAGAAGCTTCAGTTTATCTTGCGCGTTACTACTGTGAAAATAAAATCACTGATAAATGTTTAAAGCTTATTCCCGTAGTAGCAAAGAAAAATAAAGGTCTCGCTTATTACTATGATGCGACTTTAAGACTAAAGAATGCTACTAATGATAGCGATTTAGATGTTGCTATAAGTAAGCTTTTAGATGCTGAAAAAGCTGGAGAAAAACGAGCTTCTTATCCTTTAGGTGAATATTACCTTAAGAAACACGAAATCCATAAGGCGATGGATTATTTTGAAAAGGCTGTTTCTGATGGCGATAGTAAGGCGGGATTTGCAATAGCCAAAATATATTTGGATACTCCAGATCTTAAGAAAAATACCCGTGGTTTAGCTCTTTTGAAAGCTTATAGTGAGCAAAATCCTAGTGACAGTAAAGCAGCTTTGGTGTTAGCACGCTGTTATATTGAAGGTCTTGGTGGCCCTCAAGATTTACAGACTGCGGAAAAGATATTAAAGCATTTCCCTGAAAACTCGATTGATGCTGATGTAAGTTTTGTGAGGGCGGAAAAGCGTTTATATACTCCTGGAAAAGAAAATGTAGATGCCGGCATAGCCATGCTAAAAAATCTCGTACAGGTTAATAATAATCCTAATGCAGCTTACCTTCTTTATAACGTTTATTCAAAAGGGCTATTTAATCTTGAGAAGAGTCCTAAGGATGCCATTTATTACGTGCGTATCGCTTCCGATGCGGGAATGCCAAAGGGAATGCTAGCTTTAGCCGAAATGTATCGTGATGGAATTGGCGCTGCTCAAAATTTAGATGAAAGTTACCGCCTTGTAGAAAAAGCTTTAGAAACTGAGCCAGAGCTTGTTGACGCTATGTTTATTAAAGGTAAGTTCTTATCAGAAGGTATAGGTTGCACTCGCAATTCTGAAGAAGCTTATAATTATTTTAAACGAGCTGCTAATTTTAGTTCTGAAGAAGCTGAGTACGAACTTGCTCTTTTGGTAATCCAAGGATTAGTACCAAATGCTAATGAGAATGAGGCGATTGCAATTCTTGAAAAACTGGCTTCTCATGGTAATAATCAAGCAGCATTTAAGTATGGCCAGGCGTTATTTACAGGAACCGGTGTTGATAGAGATTTAAAAAAGGCGGAAACATACCTTAAACAAGCGGTAAATGGTGGTGTTAAGGAAGCTATTATGCCTTATGCTGCTGTGCTCGATTATAAGGACGATACCGAAAACGCTCTTCTTTGGTATAAGGTACTTGCAGATGATACTGAGCCTACTTTTGAAAGGGCAGATGCCTCAGCTAGACTTGGAGAAATTTACGATCTCCGAGACGAATATGAAAAATCTGAGAAATATTATCGTCAAGCTTATGATTCAGGCATCATATCAGCAGGTATTAATTTAGGTCGTATTTACTACATTCAAGGAAAATATCCTGAAGCTGCAACAATCTTTAATAAGCATGCTGTTGATAATTCTATTGCACAAACCTTTTTGGGACTTATGTACGAGAATGGAAAAGGTTATGCGCCAAATGAAATTAAAGCTTTGGAATGGTATGACAAGGCCATAAAGAATAATAATGCTGATGCTATGTTCTTAGAGGCCAACCTTTTAAAAACTGGCCGCAATATTCCTGAACATCTTGTAAGTAAGGCTGATGATCTTTTCTTAACAGCAGCTTGTAAAGAGAACGTTTTGTCTCTTATGTATGTTGTCAATGTGATGTATAAGGATGCTCCAGGCATTAGCAGAGCTTGGTTACGTTATGGATCTGAAAATATCGACAACCAAGAAATAAAAGATCTATATGAAAAAGGTCTACCAACAACCGAAAATGATTATCGCGACGTTGCAGAGTATTGCTTACCTAGGAAATAGTGAAATTTTTGTTTGATTAAAGTGTATAATGCCTAACATGTTTAAAAGCTAGGCATTCTTTGTTTACTCTGTATTAGGTTCCATTTTATGGAGTTTTGTAAATCCTTAAAGGTCAAGTAAACACTAATTATTGATGCATCTAGGATTCCTAGCTAAAAAGCGGTTAATTTCTTTTTATATGCGGGAGAAGTTTTTAATGCGTACTTCTAGAATTTTTAAGACAGCGATGGTAGCTGCTATTTTATGTAGCCTTACAGGCTGTGCTACAGCTCTTATTGGAGCTAGTGCAGTTGGTGCAGGGTCAATGATAGCTGCTGATAGTCGCAGTACAGGTTCTATGATCGATGATGAAGCTATTGAGCTTCGTGGCGAAAAAGTTCTCAGCAATAATCGTGAGCAGTCAGAAGCAAGTAATCTCGATATTTATTCTGTAAATGGTATTGTACTTCTTGCTGGTCAGTGTCCTTATAAAGAATATATCGAATACATCAACGATCGTGTTTCTAAGATCGATGGTGTAAAGAAGGTTTATAACTATATTGAACAAACTCAACCAGTATCAATGGGGCAGAGTTCTCAAGATTCTTGGATCACCAGTAAGGTAAAGACTGGATTACTTTTTGGTGAAAAGATTAATTCAGGTCGCTTTAAGGTTGTTACCGAAAACAGCGTAGTATACCTTCTCGGTTATGTAACACGTGATGAAGCTGCTCGAGCAGTATATGTAACAAAGGATATCTCTGGTGTTAGAAAGATCGTTAAGCTTTTTGACTACATCGAAGATAACAGTGGTAATGCGCCTGTTTATGGTACTCAAGGTACTAGCAACGCAGCAAATGAAGTACAGCCAAATGGTGCTACAGTAACCACTGGTACACAAACTACTACTGGAAGCCAAGCAAATCAGCTTTCTGAGCCGACATATTTTGAAGAAACTAATACTCTTGAACAGCCTACAACCTTACCAGTTCGTGAAACTGTTGAGCCTGTAAACGTAGTTCAGCCAAGTACTTCTTCAAGCTCAAGTACCGTAACTCCTGTGGTAACAACACCAAGTTCAGGTCCAATAGAAGTTCCAGTTCCAGCTGCAGGAACAGTGAATAATTCTGTAGATGATAGCTTTATTATTGAATAGTTGAGATATATTGAGGCACCTTGCTTTTAGGTTAGGTGCTTTTCCAAAGGTTTTTGAAAATTTTTAAAATTATCTAAGATTATTTCAGAAAAATACTGACTTAGATAATTTCCTCATTTGATTTAAAGGGGTGTTGTAATGATTATCGTTACAGGTGGCGCAGGAATGATCGGTAGCAATATCGTGAAGCTACTAAATGAAAAGGGCCATAGAGATATTGTTGTAATAGACCACATGAAAGATGGCACCAAGTTTAGAAACCTAGCCGATCTTGATATTTGTGATTATATGGATCGTGATGACTTCATGGCGAGAGTCCTAGCTGGTGATAATTTTGTAGCTTGGGGACAGATCGAAGCAGTGTTCCATGAAGGGGCCTGTTCTTCCACCACCGAGTGGGATGGTCAGTACATCATGAGAAATAATTTTGAATACACCAAGAATCTCTTCCATTATTGCGTGTCCCGCCATATCCCATTTATGTACGCTTCTTCAGCTTCTACCTATGGTGGAAGAACTGATCACTTTATTGAAGAAAGGCAGTACGAATGTCCACTTAACGTTTATGGCTATTCTAAGTTCTTATTTGATCAGTATGTAAGACGTCATTTGCCAAAGATCAACTCCCAAGTTGTTGGTCTAAGATATTTCAATGTTTATGGCCCTAGAGAACAACATAAGGGCACCATGGCAAGCGTTGCTTTCCATCTAAATAATCAAATGCTTCGTGGCGAAAATCCAAAACTTTTTGAAGGCTGCGATGGTTATCCTGATGGCGGTCAAATGCGTGATTTCGTGTTTGTTGAAGATGTGGCAAAAGTAAATGTTTGGTTCTGGGAACACAAAGGCCCGTCAGGAATTTATAACTGCGGTACTGGTCATGCAGAACCTTTCTCAAACATTGCAAAGGCAGTTATTAAGTACCACGGTCATGGCAAGATCGAATATGTTCCATTCCCTGAACACCTAAAAGGACATTATCAGAGCTTTACCGAAGCTGATTTAACTAAGCTTCGTGTTGCTGGTTGTGATATTAAGTTCAAAGATGTTGCAACTGGTGTTGCCAAGTATATGGAATGGTTAAACAAGAAATAAACCTTTAAACATATTTTGGAAGCTTCAGCGATTTCTCCATGAAATTTCTGAAGCTTTTTTATTGTTTTATATTTTATTTATCTAAAAGTGGCGATCTTTACCAGAAATATATGTGTAGCTAGCAATTCTTAAAAACTCTAGAGATGAAAAAATATAAGATAATATTTTGTTAAATTCTTCTATGTGATATAAAATACTATCCGATTAAGCGATGGTAGCAAAAATTACCTAGTTGTTGTATAATAGAATTAATTATTTTACTGATATATAACTATATAACTATATAACTATATAACTATATAACTATATAACTATATAACTATATAACTATATAACTATATAACTATATAACTGAGAGTAAACACCATTTTGTGTAAACTCCATCTTTACTCAAAATATTTTTCTGCG
>CAVGFV010000062.1:0-3886 GCA_963628765.1 Succinimonas sp. | reverse complement strand
GATCGTAAATCAATGACTTAGCATAAACTCATTTTTTACTGATCACTGTCGGTTGTATATTGTGTTAGCATTTGCGTGGCTGAAAATTTCAGCGAGATAATAATACATTTATATTTTTAGGGACTAATTAACATGAATTTTGTTGACTCTGTTAAAACCTGTTTGGTAAAAAAATACTGTAATTTAAATGGACGTGCATCACGTTCTGAGTATTGGTGGTTTGCTGTAGCTTGTTCTGTTATCAACACAGCTGCTAGTATGTTAGACAGGGCAATTGCAAACCCTGAACAGACAGGAAGCGTGGGGATTATCAGTGTAGTGGTCTATTTAGCACTTTTACTTCCTAACCTCGGCGTTTCAGTAAGAAGACTTCACGATCTGAACAAAACTGGTTGGTGGCTACTTATACTTTTCGTTCCTATTATCGGCGTAATTGTTTACCTTGTATTCATGATTATGAAAGGAACTAATGGCGTCAATTCTTACGGTAATGATCCTTTAGAATCTGAAAACACCACAGCAGCTTAAATTGTTACAGATTTAGAAATAAAAGCTAAAAATTTAGCTATTTTGAAAAGCAGTAGGTTTTATAACCTACTGCTTTCTTTTATTTATGGTAGATTAGACGTGATATTTCGTACGTCTAGAAAAAACGTCTTATGCGAAATTACAATATTGCTCTATAATCTATAGAGATTTTTAAGAAACACACATTTGATAGTAACTTATATGACAGACAAAAAATTCGATAGTAGCTTTCAAACAGAATATTTGCGCCCAAAATATTGGCTATCTTGGGCTAGTATTATTTGTTTAGGTGTTTTGTCTTATATTCCTGCTTTCATAAGAGACTTGTTTGTTACCATTGTCTATATCCCTCTTTCAAAAATTTCTACTAAACAGAAGAAAATTGTGCATAAAAATTTGGAATTAGCATTTCCAGAGAAGACTCCAGAAGAACGTGAAAAGATTTATCAAGATTTCCTTAGAGTTGGTCTTAAGGTAATACTTGGTTACGGGGAATGCTTTTTTAGAAGTAAGAATTACATTAGGAAGACTTTTAAGGTTACTGGCGAAGAATATTTAAAAGAAGCGTTAAGCCTTAAAAAGCCAATTATTTTTATGGCTCCACACGCTTGGGCAATCGATCATTGCGGTCTTTATTTGTCATCAATTGGCCTTACGATGTGCACCATGATGCATACTTCAAAAAACGAAGTGTACGATTGGTTCATGAATTCAATGAGACTTAAATACGGTGGCAAGGTATATGAGAGAAACGCAGGTATTAAGTCGATAGTAAAAGCTCTAAAGGATGGCAATCATTCTTTTTTCTTGCCAGATCAAGATCTTGGAGCTAGTAAAAGCACTGTATTTGTTCCATTCTACGCTCAAGAAAAATGTACTCTTGTGGTTTTACCAAAACTTGCTCACTTAGCAAACGCTATTGTTGTACCTATGTTCTCTTGCTACAACGAAGAAGAAAGAAAATACGAAGTAGTCTTTGATCATTATTTTGAAAACTATCCGTCAGAAAATATTGTTGATGATGTTACACGAATGAATAAAGCTATAGAAAATGAAGTTTTAACTCGTGAAAAACAGTATATGTGGTTTTTAAAAATCTATAAAACCCAAAGCGATGGGCATAGTGTTTATTAATTTAAGCCACTAATTCTAGTTAATTATTCCAATATAAGTAACTTTGCCTAAATGAAATCTTCTTATTAATTATCTATATACGTGGGATTAAATAGCCTAGTAGCTCTTGGGTATATTGTAAAAAGATGTTTTCGTGTGATAGAATTCACATAAGCTTTTAGCTCGTTTTCAAATGCAACGTTATCGTAACGAAAGCATTATGGAAGCCAAATGACGAAACCTTTTGTGGTTTTCTAGCGGAATTTTTAAGAACTTCTCTAAAAATTCCAAAACTGACTATGGGAACAAAAACATGTTTTTTGAAAAGATTGTTGCAGCACCTGCAGATCCTATTTTAGGTTTAACCGAAGAATTCAAGAATGATACTCGCTCAGACAAGATCAATCTCGGTGTTGGTATTTACAAAAATAATGCAGGTCAAACTCCAATTCTTAAATGCGTTAAGAAAGCAGAAGAAATCATTTTAAGCACTGAAACAACCAAGAGCTATCTTCCAATTGTTGGCGCTCCTGAATATGGTCAGTTAGTAAGAGAATTAGTTCTCGGTAAAGACAGCGACATTATCAAGGCTGATCGTGCACGTACAGCTCAGGCTCCAGGCGGTACTGGTGCTCTCAGAGTTGGCGCTGATTTCCTTAAACAGCAGAATGTAACTGCTAAGATTTGGATTTCTGATCCTACTTGGGCAAACCATATGCAGGTTTTCGGCAAAGCAGGCATTGAAGTTGCTCGTTATGCTTATTACAACAAGGAAACCCATGGCTTAGATTTCGAAGGCATGAAGGCTGATTTACGTAAAGCTAAAGCTGGCGATGCTGTACTTCTCCACGCTTGCTGTCATAACCCAACTGGTATTGACCCAACCAAAGAACAGTGGGAAGAACTTGCTAAATTAGTAGCTGAACTCAAGTTATTACCATTCTTCGATTTTGCTTATCAAGGCTTTGGTAACGGCATTGAAGAAGATGCTTACGGAATTAGAACTTTCCTTAAGTACAACCCTGAAGTTTTAATTGCAAATTCTTTCTCAAAGAATTTCGGTCTTTATAACGAACGTATTGGTGCTCTTACCATTGTTTCTGCAAACAAAGAAGATGCAGATCGTGTATTCTCTCAGATGAAGATTTCCGTAAGAGCAAACTTCTCTAACCCACCTGCACATGGCGCTAAGATTGTTACCACAGTTCTCTCTAACCCAGAACTCAGAGCTCTTTGGGAACAAGAAGTTAAAGAAATGCGCGACCGTATTAAGGAAATGCGTTCATTGTTTGTTTCTAAGCTCGAAAAACTTGGTGCAAAGACTGATTTCAGTTTCATAAACAACCAATATGGTATGTTCTCTTTCTCTGGCCTTGATAAAGAACAAGTAACAAGACTTAAGAAGGAATTTGGTATTTATATCGTTGGTAGTGGTCGTATCAGTGTTGCTGGTATTACAACATCTAATGTTGATCCACTCTGCAAGGCTATTGCTGCTATCATCTAATCTTTTTATGGATTAATTCATAAAGGGGAGGTAATTTTACCTCCCCTTTTTTTATTACATAAAGAACACGAAAATTTCTTATAGGAGAATATATTTAGTCACAAGTGTATTCTTTATTCTAAATCGCATTTCTGTAGTTAATAATTAAAAAATTAAGTTTGCTCACGCTTTAAACAGTAGGCATACCTAAAACTTAGCCTTTAGCTCATTTAAATATTAGAATAGGGTCATATGATAGAAAGCGGGGTAGTATTTATGTCCGATTTAAATCAAGCAAAGAATAATATTGAGAGCCGTGAAAATTATTTAAATTCCTTTAATTTCATTGCTTTCGCTGACGATAATACAATAGTAATAGACAAAAAATATTCCATCAAAAAAAGCGGGGGCAAATTAACACCTCGTTATAGTCTTTCAAATATGAATGACTATTGGAAAACTGATATTAGCTTTAATCTTACTTTTGATCACGCTGATCTAGAACGTATTTCAGAATCCAAGGAGTACGGAGCTAGATACTTAGAGTTTTCATTATGGTCAGAAGACAGACTGCTTGGTAGTTTACAACTCAAAATAGGTTACGAAAACTTCATGCATGAAACATCAGAAAAATTAGCTGAGTTTTTTGGGTGTGAGGACAGTTTCCAAACCATAAAAGTTTTAAATGTATCAGAAATGAATTAAGGGTAATAATACCATCTCCCGCTCCCTAGATGCATATGCCAAGTTGGTGGGGGA
>CAVGFV010000061.1:0-7363 GCA_963628765.1 Succinimonas sp. | reverse complement strand
AGTATAGGAAAGGAAATCAACTACTATAGTGCCGATTTTGCTTGATTTTATGCGGCTTTTAGTACATCAAAGCTGTTTTTAGTACAAACAAATATAAAACTCAGATTGATAGGTAGGAGAGTTCTTAAGGAGTTCTTCGTGGGTACCTTGCGCCCCAATAGTACCCTTTTCAATCACCAGGATTTTATCCGCACGACGGATAGAGGAAATACGTTGGGCTACGATTATCAAAGTAAGGTCGGGATAATTTTCTCGTAAAGCTTTTTGGAAGGCCGCTTCTGTTTTAACAGTCTAAAGCACTTGTAGAGTCGTCAAGAATGAGAATTTCTGGGTTCCCAGTTAATACTCGTGCAATTTGGATTCTTTGCTTTTGACCACCTGAAAGGCTATGTCCCCCTTCCGCAATTTCTGTTTCATAAAGTTTCGGCTGTCTTTGAATAAATTCATCAGCTTGAGCTGTTTTAGAAGCTTTCATAATTTCTTCCTGACTCGCATCAGGATTACATAAAGTGATATTGTCGCGAATACTCGTGGATAGAAGTTCGCTCTTTTGCAGTACTGTACCAACCTTTTTACGAAGTGAATCAAGCACAAAGGTTCTTACATCGACACCATCAACCTTAACTATGCCAGCTGTCGCATCGTAGAATCTTGGAATTAAATTCACGATAGAAGATTTTCCGGAGCCAGTAGCACCAATAATCCCTAAGGTTTCACCTGGTGCAACTGAAAAACTGATATCTGTAAGCGCATCTTCAGAGCTTCCTGGGTATCCAAAGCTAACATTACAGAATTCAACAGTGCCTGGTGTAGGTCCTGTGATGATATTGCCATTAGTAGTAGCAAGGGGGTGTCTTATAACTTCCAGTACTCTTTTACGAGAAGCTAACCCTCTTGTAACGTTCTGGAAAATCATAGCGAACATCATAATGCCCATAAATATTTGGGAAAGGTAAGTAACGGCAGCCATAATGGAACCTGCTGCGATGTCACCTGTTTCTGCTTTACCAGCCCCTAACCATACTGTTCCTACCACAGCCAAATTTAGAATGATATTTAAAACTGGGGACATGGTAGACAGAATAAAAAGAGTCTTGAACTGAGTATCTGAGAATAGTTCATTCACATCTGAAAAACGTTTATCTTCACGCTCTTCTTGGGCAAACGCTTTAACAACGCGAATGCCTCGAATATTTTCCTGTAAGACCTGATTTACATCATCCATACGATTCTGTAATGATGTAAATAAGGGCCCTGACTTCCATAAAACAAACACGATTTCCGCAATGATTATTGGGAAAGCTATCAAAAGCACCTGCCCAAAATCTGCGCTTAAGGCAAGTAAAGCAATACTACCTACCACCAAAAACATTAAAGCTCGTACAGCGCCTCTAATAACCTGGGAACTCATATTTTGAATTTGGGTGATATCAGAGGTTAATCTAGTAATCAAAGTACCGGAAGAAAAATCTCCGTGATCAGAGAAAGAGAATTGCATTACCTTTCGAAAGCAATCTTTTCTAAGAGCATTACCGGTTTTCTGGCTAAAAAAGTTAGTAAAAACGGCACTCAGCACACCTGAAAACAGCCCGGCTATCACAATAATGACCATTCTTACGCCTAGGGAAACAATCTTGGCAATGTCCGGATTACCATTGTTATGAAGACCAAGAATACCCTCATCGACTATTTCAGCCATCATTCTTGGTTGTAGGAGGTCCACACCTACTTCTAGCACCATGAAAAGCGATGCAAGAAGCGCAAAGAACCAGTATCTTAGGTAGTACACGGACATAGAAAAATCTCTTTTATTTTGATGTTATCTAGAATTTCATAAGGAAAAATGCAACAAATTCGCCTTATGTTGCTGTTTTAGGATTAGAATGTAGGTGCTATTTTATCACTTCCTATTACGGGTTCGTAAGTATAGTCATTCTAAACATGCCTTATCTTTGGCATTAGGGATTTTCCATGAAAAATATCCTCCCTGTAATCCTGTTATCCTTTTTAGGTTGCTCGTCGTGCGCATATGTCTCTGATGCCTTTTCGTCGTCTACGCCATTTATGGATACAGATGAAGGCGATGAAGAATTATCTAGCAGAGATGATTTTTCCGATGATTGTTGTGATGATGAAGATACGCAATCTGATGATTGGGATTGTGATGATTCTGCGACCAACCACAATAATCCGTTTGGTATGGGTAACTGTGGTAGTAAGCCTTCTAAGCCGAATTCTTTTTTTGCTAATAATTCTAACACTGCACACCAAGAAAGCTCTAGTGCCCCTGAAGCATCTAGCCAAGACACTCTTAGTAGTGCTGAAATAAAAGGCGTTTTAGATGTACATAATAGAGCTCGTGCGGAAGTTGGTATCTCCCCTTTGAAATGGAATACAAACCTAGCTAATATCGCAAGCCAATATGCAGATACCTTAGCTCAAAGTTGCAACTTTGGACATTCAGGTAATGGCTATGGTGAAAACCTATTTATGGGCACCAAAGGTGCCTTCACTCCTATGGACGGAGTTAGAGAATGGGTTAACGAAAAGAAAGATTATGACTACAGCTCAAATTCAGGCACCGGTGTTGTTGGTCATTATACTCAAGTGGTTTGGTCGAGAACGACTAGTGTCGGTTGTGGAATTGGCTACGGCTGTGGAAATATGTTTTTAGTATGTAACTACGATCCTGCTGGTAATATGAATGGTGAATGGCCGTATTAGACTTTTTGATAACACTTTGATTTATGTAACCCTCAACTACAAATTGAGGGTTTAATTTTGTAGCAGTCTTAAAGCCAATTCTGGCAAACTATTAGCTTGACTAAGAACCGTTTGAGAGGCTTGATTCAGAATATTATTCTCTGTAAGTAATGCTGTTTCTCGTGCAAAATCAGCATCGCGGATTCTACTCCTAGCTCCACTAACATTTTCATGAGTAGTAGATTGATTACGTACAGATGAGTCTAAACGGTTTTGGACCGCCCCTAATTCAGCTCTTTCGCCATCTACTTTGGTAATAAAGCTATCTACATATTCGATAACCTTTTGCGAAGAAGTAGCAGTCGACACATCAAAACTTATATTGTTATCAGTAGTTAAAGTAAAACCTGTTGTATGTTGACTTAACTCGGCATCCCTTTCAACAATACGATTGCTATCTGTATTGGCCCCTTTCATTCCAATGTAAAAGCTGTTTAGGTTTACCCCCAAATTCATTTGCGTCTCTACATTAGGATTACACATATAGGTATCAGCATCTTCGGCATAATGATAGACATTTCCTGTGTAAGGAATGCCGATCGTAGCTAAAACTGTTTGATTGGCATCAGCTCCAACTTGAAAGGTATATTCCTTGGATTCGTGGAATTTATCGATAGGATGACCGTCTCGAGGATGCTCTCCTGTGGGTGCCCTATAAATTACCCGAGCTTCAAGTTTATTAGCAATTTTGGTTATTAAAACTTCGTTTTCACCATCTAATAATTTCTTTCCTGAAAATGAGGTATCTCTAGAGATGCGATTTATCTCGGAAGAAAGAGCCGAAACCTCTTCCTGTAAGGCCAAACGATCGCTATCTCCATTAGTGCCATTGGCTGATTGTAATGCTAGGGGCCGGATACGTTGAAGCATTACGGTCATTTCATCCATTGCGCCTTCTGCCGTTTGAAGTAAGGAAATTCCATCTATGGCATTCCGGTTACCTTGATCGAGGCCATTTATTTGGGAAGTTAAACGATTAGATATTTGAAGACCGGCGGCATCATCACGAGCACTGTTAATGCGAAGTCCCGAGGCTAGATTGGTATATGTGCGATCAAGTTTATTAGTCGATAGAGACAATTGTCTTCGGGCATTCAAAGAAGATACATTTGTATTTACGAATAGTGCCATAAGACGAATTTTCCGACCAAAGAAGACATCTCTTTTATTGAAAGATCTGTGCCAATTCTTAAGTCACTATTCAGAGAAAATTCGCATTTTTTGTCTTACAAATCGAAAAAGAACGTCAAAAAATCATCAACTACTTTTGTAAAGGCGACAAAATTTGCTCTGACATTGGTGTAATGTGACAAAAAATGTTACATAAACGTTAACAAATCACAAAAAGTTACAATTATTTTCTTGCAAAAATAAAATACATTCAAAATTTTGACGCTTATCTCATATTTTGTGATTTATTTTATTGTAATGAAAACCTTTTCATATTAAAATTTATCATGTGTTTCATGAAAAGCAAACACGGCTGAGGCTTAGCGATGAAAACGAAAAAGGAACAGAACAAGGCCGGAAAAAATGTAAAAAAATTTATTCCCCTACCTCGTTACATTTTTCAAGGGAAGCCATCGAAAAAGCCTTTTAGAAAATCGCCGTTCATTGCAGGAGATCCCAGTGATCCTTATTCATATAAAGAAAGTAATTATATGAATAACGATGTAAACGATAGTCCTGCTCAAAGATTTGCTAAATTTAAAGAGAATCTTTTAGATCTCTTGAGACACGATCCGTTGTCATTGGTTGTTGGAATTGCAATCATCACAACGGTTATAAATTTGGTGTTTCGTTTTTACCTTTTTCTGGAAACGTTGTCATAACAGCAGAGTTTGATTAGCTGTTTGTTTTCTCTGGAGTTACGTTATGGTATCTCAAGAACAGGCACACGCTCTAGTAAGCGAGCTACTACCTGATGAAAAAGAAGTTTTTTCAATAAATTCCTGTCAGCCAATTGAAGGTGACAATGGAATTTCTGTACTGCTGAGCCTGGATAGATCAGCAGCGAATCTCCGTGCCACTGCGGTACTTGGAGAAATGCCTGAAGCTCAAGATCAAAAAACCGCAATGCTCAAACACATATTGGGCTTCAACTTTGAAAATATTTCAAAAGGATTGGTGCTTTCAGTACCATCCCACGGAAATGGCGTCATCACCATGCATAAAGTATATAATGACGGTGCCGCTCCATTTTCAGAATTTGAAAAATTCATAAATGATTTTATAAAAGATGCTGGCGACACATCTGAACTATTAAAAAATTGTTTAAACACGGGAAACGACTATGCTAGTGAGTCTTATTGAGGAGGTAACACCATGATCACAAAACAAGAGGCAGGGATGTTTCTCAGAGAGCTCATTCCAAACAGCGTAAGCGATGCCGAGAATGGTTTGTTTCAGGAATTCACCTTAGATGATGGTTGCGTTATGCACATCAAATATGATGAAGTTCCAGGACAGATTGTGGTTTCTGGCTTTATTGGAGAACTCACCAAAGATGCTGAAGAGCTTCCTTATGTTATGAGCACTATTCTCGCTTGGAACTTTAAGGATAAATACTGTTTTTCAGCTCCAGAGGGCACTGACCTTCTTATGATGCACGGAATTTTTGACTGTGGCGATGTCACTGATTTTGCAACATTCCTTGTTGAATTTGAAAATTCAGTTGTATCCCGCACCAAGGAACTTAAAGAATTACAAGAACCTTTAGAAGACTCAAGAATTATGTGCGCATAGTACGCTACTAAATTAGGGACTTCCCTAAACTGATTTTTTCGGAAATTAGTTTAGAGGAGTCCCTATTGTTTGCTCTCAATATTGCTTCATCTTTGTTGCCGACCGGTAATTGAAACTAGGTTAATTTAAAAGAAGTATTTTGTTTTCCCAAATGATATCTCTTGCCCTCTCCCCTTCTTTATGTGAACGATTCAATTTAGAGTAATCTCACTTTAACTTGCATCTTTTGGATAATAATCTACCAAGAATTTGGCTTTCCAAATAATTATCCAATTGCTAAAAACCGTAAAATCCAATTTTTCACTTTGTGCTAGTTGCGTTTTAGATAAAAACGGATCATCATGCACCTAGAATTTTGGGAAGCGTTTTTCAAAGTAATCAAAATATCTTTGGGCAAAGTTTTTGGAGGAGCAATGAATTTTATAAAGACTCTTTTAGCAATCGCTATCATCTCATTACCTTTGGAAGTCTTTGCTGAAGAAGATATAGATATCAAAAAAAATACTTGCGGAGAGCTTTTAGAAAGCACTTCTGATGACGAAAGGAACCTCGTTATCACTTGGCTTTTAGGATACGTTAATGGAAAAACCAATAGCACTGTCATCAGTGTCGATTTTTATAATCAATTAAACAGCTATTGCGCAGGACATTCCAAAGATTCACTTTTAAAAGCCACTAATATAGCCGCTAAGAAAACAGAAGCCTCTTCCCAAGATCGCGATCTCAATAAATATACCTGCAAAGATATGAATCATTTTGAAGAAGATCTCAAGGGATTAGTAGCGTGGTTTACTGGCTACATTACGGCCGTAAATAACAAAACTTCTCTAAGTGGTCAATTAGAAAAGACTTATGAAAAACTCTCTAATCTTTGTGACGATTCTGATAATGCCAAAAAATCGGTTTTAGAAGCCCTTAAGAACTAACCAAATTCAAACAAAAAAATGCTGAATTACAAGAATTCAAAAACATCACTCTTGTATATTCAGCATTTCTAAAAACTATAGCTACTCGGAATCGCAGTCAAAATTCTTGACTAACAACCTTCCAAACTTTGTATGTAAGATCTGTTGGGGCATTCAATTTAGTAACAGTTTTACCAGTGCCTGGCGCTACTAAAGATTGCTGGTAAATAATGCCACAAAAATTTTTTTCAAATCCTTTTTTAAAAGTGCCTACAAACTCCGTTCCTCCTACCCAAAAGACACTGTAATTTCTAGCATCACCGTGACCTTTGTATATTCCGGTCACACTCATAGGAACATAGCAAAAGCAATAATCATTATTGCAAGGGATAGGTCCCTTCTTTTGTAACTCCGCGCACCAATTTTTATCCCAATTAACACCATCTTTAGCTTCTTTGTTTTTAGATGATTGGGTTGAATAATAATTCGATTCGTAAGCATAGAGATTAGAAATATCGAGTAATGAATAACCGATACTGCAGCAGGATATGAATTATACATAGCGACTTGCTTGCCATCAACGTTAATGCAATCAAGTCCGCTTCCTTCACCTAAAGAGCTACCTTTGGCATCGGAACCACATGATTCATGTCTAATGAGATGTTTAGCATGTACCATAGAAACTGCAGATTTTAAACTTCCGGCAAGTGCGTTTAACTTAGCTACATTGGCATCCTTTTTGAGGTTCATGAATTTTGGAGCTGCCGATGCTGCCAAAATACCTAAAATTACAATCACCGCTACTAACTCAATGAGGGTGAAGCCTTTTTGATGATTATGGGTATACTTAAAAACAATTCGCCATGGATATTTTAATTCCTATTAGCTGGGCCTAGATAGTGTATAATATTTTGTGTAAACGATAGTTCCTAAGGTATGGAAAAAGGAAC
>CAVGFV010000060.1:0-6756 GCA_963628765.1 Succinimonas sp. | reverse complement strand
AGTATAGGAAAGGAAATCAACTACTATAGTGCCGATTTTGCTTGATTTTATGCGGCTTTTAGTACATCAAAGCTGTTTTTAGTACAAACAAATATAAAACTCAGATTCTTATGTAAAAGAAATGTAAAACTTTAAAAAAATATTATTGATATCCTTATTTTATGGGGCTTGGCTTTCTTTACATTGTTTTACAAAGTTCTTTTCGGCAAATTTATGGGGGGCTATAAGGGCTACAAAAACCAAACTTTAGGATTAGAAAACATAGATTCGAGAAAGCCCAACTCGAGTTACTGTACGCGAAATTAGCTTAGAGATTAAAAATTTCTACTGCTCTATCAATATAGAAAATCTTCACAACTTCCGCACAAAACAATGCTAATTTTTTGAAACATAAAGGTAATTTGAAACTTCTAAGGAACATTAGCCCCCCATGCGTAAAATATTTTTAAGTTTTCTTACCGTTATTTGTTTTTCTCTATTTACCCATATAGCAAATGCCAAAACAGAAAATAACGCAAATATTGAAGGCGAAAATATGATTGTAAGAATTGCCAAAATAAAAGTATACCCTGAATTTCTTGATGAGTATTTAGTTTTTGTAAATGAAAACGCTAAAGCCTCTTTGTCATAAGAACCTGGCGTTATCTCCCTATTCGCAATGCAAGATCCAAAGGACAAAACCGATTTTTCAATCCTAGAAATTTATCGGAGCGATGCCGACTATCAAAAGCATTTAAAAACAGAGCATTTCCTAAAATATAAAACAGGAACACTAAAAATGGTAAAAGACCTAAAACTTATTGATATGGATGCGGTAGCGCCAGACACAATAAATGAGATATTTAAAAAGGCTGAAAATAAATAGTACGTAAATATACTCGAAAGAGGCTTTAGTTATCGGTTTTACAAGCTAAAAAGTGCCCAAAGTAAATCATGCAAATATTCTTAGGTATAAGTTACAACAAATTCCTTGAAAGAATATTCGTTCCAAAATAATGCAGGTAAATAACGGATCATATAAAATAAAGCTATTGCTTAAATGAAGAGTAAAGATACTATGCTTGATTCAGAAAACAACCTTAAGAATGTACAAAATAGTACTTTAGAAGATAAGATTTCTTTATCAGAAGGAAGTCAAAAAGAAATTCTTGCAAATGATGCAAGGAAATCTGACATTGTAAAAAATGAAGCAGAATCAAACACTCAACCCCTACAAAATAATACTGCTAAAGAAGACGCATCTTCTAAAAACGAAAATGTTTTGGTTTCTAAAAACCCTTGCGATAAATCTGAATCTTTGGTTAAAGCTTCACCAATAACAACGCCATCTTTTGCCGAAATTAGTCTTCATAAAGACACCAGTTCTCTTGAGCCTGTAAAAAAGATTTCCTTAAAGATCAATCCTATGGATCTCGTTACTTTTACTGGCGAGCCACTTCCTGGAGATTTTTCTGACGAAACACCTGTAAACCGCACTAGTTCCCTTTTAGATGAAGAAAAAACTGTTGATACCACTTGGCTATCAGCTTTACCTTACTCTGAAGGTGCCGTTGTCGAAACCATTTCCAATAGTCAAGGTAACACCGTTAGTATCATGGATTGGGGTGCTACCGTTTTGGATTTCTCAGTTTGGGATCCAAAATCACACATTGTTTACCACCCTATTCTCGGTACTAAGCCATCGCATTACTCTGAGCAAAAAGTTAAGATGGGAGCGACCATTGGTAGATTTGCCAATCGTATTAACCAAGGAAAATTTACTTTGGATGGTAAAGAATTCACGCTGGCAAAATTCCCAGGTCAAAAAAGCACACTTCATGGGGGCCTTACTGGTTTTTCTGAAAAACGTTTTAAATTTACCCAAATAAACAAAAATTCTGTTGTGTTAAAACTTGAATCTCCGGATATGGATAACGGCTTTCCAGGAGATATCACACTAGAAGTAACCTACACACTTACTGACGATAATACTTTAAAAATAGAATATGATGCCGTTTCTACTAAGGATACCCCAGTTAACTTTACTAGCCATATCTATTGGAACCTCAGCCTTAGAGACAACCTGGAAGGAGCTTTTTTAAAATCTTCTGCTAGCCAGTTATTAGAGCTTGATGACGAAGGCATTCCTACAGAAGAAATCACCAATATTGATGATTCTCCTTTTGATTTTTCAGGAATTATCCCTCTTACCTACAATATCGAAGCTGCTGATGCCTGCTATCCTTATGGCGGACTCGATCATGTTCTGCTCTATAAGGATCCAACACTTCCTAATGATGCTTCAGTATTTGATTGTTCTGAATCCCCAAAGGAAATTTTAATGGCAGAACTTTTCTGCCCTGAAACAAAATTAACCCTTGAAGTTTATTCTGACTATCCAGCAATGCAGGTATACAGCGGAAATTTCATTGAAGGTAGCCCTAGACGTGTTGGAGAGGAACCTTATCATAACTATGGTGGTATTGCCTTAGAGCCAGAATTCTATCCTGACAGCGTTAACCATGAAATTTTCCGTAAGCGCTGCCCGATACTTAAAGCTGGTGAAAAATTCCACAAGAGTATTTCCTTTAAGATTCTCATTGATCATCTACCAGAAATTCAAGAACCGGAAATTGTGCTTTTTGATGAATTCGATAATATTAAGGATATCGATTGTGAAGATAATGTCGCAAAAAAAGATACAGCAGAACTAACACCAGATAGTAGTGATGATATAGAACTTAATGAGGATATATAATCGCTTCTAGTTTAAAAACGGCATGGAATTTTTGATGGGAAATATTACTGAGGCTGAAATAATTAATGCAGCAAAAAAGCTCATTGCCAATGGGGAAACTCTCAGTCTTAATAGAATTCGAGAGATCACAGGGCATGGCTCTTATGCAACTATTAAGGCAGTTTTGGAAAATAACCGCATAAAAACTCCGCGCCTTGCCAAACATGATTATCAACTAAAGAGCAATTCTAATCAGGATATTTCTCGCATGCTTTATGATCTTGGCGAGTCGATTGCAGCTTTAAAAAATAAAATCCAACTTCAAGAGAAAAAAATTCAAGAACTGCAAAATTACCAAGTACTAGCCAAATATTTCTATTTTTGGGTACTCACTGAAATTGTAAAAAAGCATCTAAAAATCGATAGCGAACTAGTTGAATTCACAAAGATGCTTGAACCTGAAAAAATCCTCTCTAGCCAAATTACAGAATTCACAAAAGATACCCTAAGGCACATGACAGATCTTCTGTTATCTGATTTTGTTGCTAGAATAGATAACATCCAAGATGTATCAGAATTTGCAGGCGGGGAAAACAGCCTCAATGCAATGAAAAGAATGTTAATTGATCTTAAGAGGAAGAAGCACAATTATGACCAGGCTTACTACTACTGATGTGGAAAATGCTATCAGTACTCTTTTGATTGAAGGGAAACCTATAACCACAATTAATGTTCGTGCGGTCCTAGGTTCTGGTTCTTTTAGCTCAATTCAAAAAATTTTAAGAGGACTGGGCTACCTCAAGGAAACTGCTAAGACTGAATCAGTTACAGAAAGAGAACCTGTAACTCAGGAACTAGAGAATACGGATCATAAACAAATTTCTAACCGCCAAGAAATCGAACGTCTTATCTATGATAAACAGCAAGAACTCGAAAGGCTACGCCGAAAAGAAGCTAACCTAGAAGCTTTAACAACTAAAATAGAAAACGAATTCTCGGAGCCCTTCCATAATGCCACTGCTGTTTTGGAATACTACCTTAAAATGACTCTCGATAGCGATCTAGCCACCGAAATACCAGGAGATCTTAAAATTCTTTTAAAAAAATTTCGGGATCAGCCAGAATTTGAACTCATAAAAGATGAGAACTCTAGTTATGAAGATGATGCTGCAAAAATAGTCAGAGCCATCCTTCTAAATAAGGAGCTTTATTAAATGACTAAAGCTCCAAAAAAATGGGCAATTTTTAAATGTCCGAAAGGCATCACTTACGCTCCTGAAACAAACTTCGAAAGTTTTATTACAGAAGAACCACATAAGCATAGAGTGGTCTGTAGAAAAAGTTATGAAGAATTTTTTGCAGAGGAGTTAACTTTTGACGCTCTCGAAGCCATTCTTATGAATAAGGCTCAAGAACTCCAAGTAAATTATGTCATTGCGGTTAAGCTCAAAAATAAACTCGCATTTTGGGAGAAGTTCCTTGCTCCTAAAAAAGCTCCTAAAGACAAGAAATGTAAAATAAATGCTATTTTTACATTAGCGGCAGAAGAGATTGACCAAACAGATGACAAAGAAAAAAGAGAGAGAAATAGCTTTTTTATTTGCATGGAAGGTCACCGCATCAAAGAGAATCTTAAAGAACTCTCTTTACCAGTAAAAGACAGACTTTCTGCTTTATTGGCAACATTAGTAATTATCTTAGGGCTGGGAATTTATTGGCTTCTTTAGTCGTAACTACGATATTTTACAAATTTCCCCTTTCTATTTTTTGATTTTGATTTCTTTAAATGCACTACGTAATCTTTCTGCGGCTTTACTGATACTCAAATAAGTCATACCTCCCGAAACTACAGCTCCGATAACCGGGATCATTTTTCCGAGTGCTGAAGATGAAGATTCCTCGGTTATCTTAAGTCCTATATCTCCAGCAATTTCACCCATCATTGTTGTAGCGACTGAGGACTTTGAAACAATAGTCAAAGCAGGAGATCCTAAGGTCTCTAGAGTTACTGCTAAAGAGCTTTGAAGATCCTTAACCCCGATAGCTATACCAATACATATCGTTAAAAAATCAACGCCATCTTTTCCGATTTTTCCATTAGAATCACAAAGGTTTTTGCAACCATAAAGGTAGGCCATCTTCTGGGCTAGGATTACCAAACAAGCATAATATTGGACTAGATCAGCTGGTAGAGAAACAGCTAAAGCCCACCCACCCCAAAAAACATTTCCAAAAGAAAATGCAGTGGCCTTATTTTTCTCTTTTTTTATTAAAGTACTTACCAAAGCTTCAAAAGGTTCCTCGGATAGAATAAATCTCGGACCATTAATTATGGCTGACTGCATCAAGTATTCAGGGCAATGACCTTCTAAAACTTTTGCTAGGTATTTATCGCGATTAACTGTTGCCGTTGGAATAAGAAGAATTTTTTGGAAGAGAGAGTTCCATAGATTACTTTCAGTATTTTCAGTCATAACCAAGCCTTTACATATACAAAAAAAATAGCCACTCTAAGTGGCTATTTTATCTTAATAAATGTTAGTTAAGCTTTCTTAATTACTTCAAGACCGTTCATATATTTTCTGAGTACTTCAGGAACTACGATAGAACCATCTTCTTGCTGGTAATTTTCAAGCACTGCTACAAGGCAACGACCTACTGCTAAGCCTGAGCCATTTAAAGTATGAACAAGCTTAATCTTGCCATCAGTGTCTCTAAAACGAGCCTGCATTCTACGAGCCTGGAAATCAGTACAATTTGAACATGAAGAGATTTCACGATAAGTATTTTGAGCTGGAATCCAAACTTCAAGGTCATAAGTCTTAGCTGAGCTAAAGCCCATATCACCTGTTGAAAGAGCCATTACTCTGTAAGGAAGGTTCAAAAGCTGTAACACTTCTTCCGCATCATGGGTAAGGCTTTCCAAAGCTTCCCAAGATTTGTCAGGATGAACGATTTGTACCATTTCAACCTTATCAAATTGATGCATTCTGATAAGACCTCTAGTATCACGACCAGCAGAACCAGCTTCAGAACGGAAGCAAGGGGTATGAGCTGTTATCTTGATAGGAAGATCCTTAACATCAAGAATTTCATCGCGTACCATATTAGTAAGAGGCACTTCAGCTGTTGGAATAAGGCAAAAATGTCTATTTATATTGTCGCCATCAGCATCACCGTCTAAAGAGGTGTGGAATAGATCTTCAGCAAACTTAGGCATTTGACCTGTACCATAAAGGCTATCAAGATTAACCATATATGGAACATAGCATTCTGTATAACCTTGGTTTTCAACATGAAGGTCAAGCATGAACTGTGATAATGCTCTGTGAAGGCGGGCAATAGGTCCCTTCATAAATGCGAAACGAGCACCAGCAATCTTTCTTGCATTGTCAAAATCAAGGTTTTTATTTAAATTTTCACCAAGAGCAACATGATCCTTAACTTCAAAGTTAAATACTCTCGGTTCACCCCAACGGCGTACTTCAACATTTTCTGAATCATCTTTGCCTACAGGAGTGGTATCAGATGGCAAATTAGGAATTGTTAAAGCATAGTTACGGATTTCTTCAAGAATCTTATCCTGCTCAACCTTGATCTTATCAAGATTATCACCAATGGTCTTAACCTGTTCCTTTATTGCAGAAACGTCTTCACCCTTCTTTAGGGCAATACCGATAGATTTGGAAAGAGAATTTCTCTGTGCTTGAAGATCTTGAGTGTTCACTTGAAGTGTACGTCTCTGCTCTTCTAGCTTTGCAAGTTTTTCAACATCCAAAGAAAAATTACGGGTAGCCAGACGTTCTTTGGCTAATTCTACTTCGCTACGTAAATATTTGGAATCTAGCATGATATCTTTGTTTACTTCCTAACATACGGCCATTAAAAAAATCTTCTTATCTATCGGCCTAATTACAGACTAGATTATACTTAGCTTTGCTGTAACTGACAACCTAACAAAAACTAGGCCTATTGAAAAAACATCAAAAGTAAGCGTATTCGCAATCGTCGTATTTAAATTTTCATAGAGCCCACATAAG
>CAVGFV010000059.1:0-7070 GCA_963628765.1 Succinimonas sp. | reverse complement strand
ATTTTTTTTCATTACCATTCCTTAGTAATTTATTATCTAAGAAGAATGGTCAATAGAATCGACGTTCTTATTGTCAGCACCTAAATGCGTACTACAACTTCGTTGGGATGTAATATCCTTACCATATGGATGTCTGTGTGTTATGTTCCATTTGCGAAAGCGGTATAGTGGTTGGCCTGCTTCAAGAATAAGATAGTAAGCGATTGATAGTAATTGCGGTGCTAAATCCCCAAAACATCTTCCGAGATCAGCAACGATTCCAGTCTTTTCGCATATCTCGTTAAGGAGATATGTAGAACCATAGAATTGTCTTAAGCAAGCATCAGTAGGCTTAGGTCCCGTCTTATGATTCACAAGTCTTTTTTCATACTCAGTTTTGAGCCTTAAGAAAGTTTTATTCGGAGTAAAACCCACCCCATCAAATTTGCCAATATACTCACGTTTATGATCAGCACGTTTTTTGCTCTGATTCCAAAAAGGTTTATCAATATAAACGTATCCATCCTGACATCTAACTTTGCTAGTAATCCAAGGTTCATTAATACTAAGTTCCATTTTCTCATCTCTATAAGTATAATTATACCTATAGAGATGAGAAAAAAGCAATTAAATTATGTTGTTTTTGTGCAACATTTTTCTACTACAAAACCAATAAACACAAGGGGTTATAAAAAACTAACGTGTTATTTTATACCTCTGTATTGGTATAAAATTTCGGGACGGCAGGTTATAGAAGTCCACTTAAAAAAGAACGAATCTTTATCGTATAAATAACTTTAACTTTTGCCTTTTCTTGTTGAAACACCAATTTTTGATTTTATATTCTTTTTTTTCTCGTCATTTCTTTTTATGCAGTGCACAGGACATACCGAGATGCAATGAGGTGTGTCGTAAATTCCTTCGCATTCACGGCAAAGTTCAGGATTAATCACAAAAGTTTTGCCATTAAATGTTATGGCGCCAGTAGGGCAATCAGGCTCGCACATTTCGCAGTTAACACATTTATTGCTAATAACACAAGACATGCTTATGCCTCTTTCTTTGCTGGTAGTCTTACAACAATTGCATAGTTAGGATCACCACTTGTCATATTACTCTTAAAGGAAACAATATGCCCATCACCCAATGCTACCTTTATTTCAGAATGTTTTTCCCACATAGTTCCTGGTGTGCAATAAAAACTGCCTTTAGGGGTAAGAATTTCAAGCCTATCATCAGCTTTAAAACGGTTTCTTACTGCAACTTTAAGCATTCCATCATTATCAGCTTCGATAACTTCTCCAACAATTTGGCTACCATCAGTAACGCTATTTCCCCATTCATAGTTTTGGTAATCTTGGACAGGGTGTCTTACTAAAAATCCATCAGTCCAACCACGATTAGCGAGAGTATTAATTTCTGCTAAAAGTTCAGGTGTGACATCTTCACCTTTTAGTGCTAGATCTATAGCTTTTCTGTAAACAGCTGCAGTACGTGCACAGTAATAGAAGGATTTAGTGCGTCCTTCAATTTTTAAGGAATCTACACCTATTTCTGTGAGTCTCTTTATGTGTTTTAAGGCGCAAAGATCCCTAGAATTCATAATATAAGTACCATGTTCGTCTTCATCTGCAGGCATCATATTATCAGGTCTATTTGGCTCTTCAATAAAATAACTTCTTTCTTGAGTAGGGCCAAGTCCAAGATCTGGAACAAGATCTCCTGTGGAGTCTTCTGTAGATTTATGTAGTTTGTAATTCCAGCGACACGCATTTGTACAAGCGCCTTGATTAGAATCACGATGGTTGAGGTATCCACTTAGGAGGCAACGTCCTGAGTAAGCCATGCATAAAGCACCATGAACAAATACTTCAAGTTCTATATCTGGGCAATGCTGTCTAATTTCTGCTATTTCTTCAATGGAAAGCTCTCTTGAAAGAATAATACGTTTTAGCCCTTGTTTTTTCCAAAACTTAACGCTTGCCCAATTGATAGTGTTTGTTTGAACCGAGAGGTGAATAGGTATTTCTGGAAAGTTTTCTCTTACCATCATGATAAGCCCTGGATCAGACATAATAAGAGCATCTGGTCCAAGTTTTATCATCTCACCAATATCATCAACAAAGGTACGTAGCTTGCTGTTATGTGGCTGAATGTTTGCGACAAGGTATAGAACTTTTCCTAACGAATGAAGATGATCAATCCCAGTCTTCAAGTTTTCAATATTAAACTCGTTATTCCTTACTCTAAGGCTATAGCGTGGTTGTCCTGCATAAATAGCATCCGCACCATACGCTGCTGCATATTCAAGATTTTTGAGAGTACCAGCAGGGCAAAGAAGCTCAGTTTTTTTCATTGAGGACCTCATTTATACAAGATTGGGATATGATATTTATAACATAAAAGAGTCGGTTTAAATACCGACACCACGAAAGTAGACTTAAGATAGAAGATCTTTTTACTTTTCTGCTGTAACAGCAAGACCACCGAATGCAGCAATCATTGCTGGGATCATTTTACAATACTCACCAGACATAAGTGCTAGATCTGCATCGATTTGTTCTGCTGCATCATCAGAACCTGTTTGATTTTCCTCAATCACAGTATCAGAAAGTTTAATTCGTTTGAAATTAAACTTTTCATCAATAATGAATGAAATTTCTTCATTCAATGAAAGTGCAAGACTTGTCACCATTTTGCCAGCATCAAGATGAGCAATGATTTCTTCTGCTGAAAGATCTTGTTTTTTAGCTCGAATGATACCAGTTTCTGATTTCATTTCGGTTTCATCACCTACAATTACTCCTTTAGGTGCCGCATCTTTTTCAAGCCATGATGTAAGACAAGAACTAATATCGTTATTTACTGTAATTGGCTTAATAGGGAAGGAACCTAATCCTTTTCTCAGAAGAGCTGTGATATCGTCACAAGTTTTTCCAGAAGTACTATTAACTGCAACGTAACCATATTTAGCATTAATCCAAAGCCATGACTCTTTGTGAATAGCAAAAGCCTTTGGTAGAAGCGATGTAATGATGTCTGCTTTTAAATCTTCACGTTCTTTTTTCTTGATAGTACGTGCTTGAGTGCTTTGAATTTCTTCAATTTTTTCTTCAAGAAGTTCGTTAATTACGCTTGGAGGAAGCATTTTTTTCTCAAAACGGCAACGGAAGAAATAGTCATCGCCGATCTTATGCACGAGCATTGGATCTTGCGTTTTCATTCCCATTACGTCAACCCAACCAAAACGAAGAAGATCTTGACCTTGGCAAGGGTGGAATTTCTGAGCACTAATTGCTTTATTGAGGTCATCAGGAGACCAATTAAAAGGTGTTTCAAGATGATAAAGCTTGAGATTTTTAAACCACATATAGATCCTCTCCTAACAATTATTTTTTTTATGGAGCGCTATTATAGCGGAATTTAACTGTTAGTGTTCTTTCTTTTTGCCGAGTACCAATAAAACTAACTAAAGCTATAAAAATATAAAATCTTCTACAAAGGAATGAAATTTAAGATGCTGCGCATAATCAACTTATTTTAAGTTTGCCTTGGTTCCAAATTACAACGAGGTGTTTTTGTTTAAAACTTTGTTCTCAACTAAGAATGATTATCAATTTAAAGACATCACTTTAATGAAAAACTGTTTAGCCACTAAATGCAAAATCAAGTGGCAAAAAAATAGATCAATACCATTGAGTGACAGTAACTCTATCTTAAGAGAGAACATTTTCTTCACTTACAGGCTTTTAAATACCAAATATGCTATAATAAATAGGTTTTTTGTATTCGTATTTAGATGTGAGAAGAAGCAAAATGAGCGATAACGGGAACAATACCCCACCTGAAGATCAGAAGAATGCCAAAGATCAACAGAATTCAAGCAATGTTGAGAATTCAGAGACACAACAGGACGTGAAAGATCAAAATGCGGCATCTCAAGACGGCCAGCCTTCAGATAATAGAGAGGATCGTCCGCTGCCGCTTAACGTAAAACAAGTAAAGATTACAGATCAGCTTAAGACCTCATTCATAAATTACGCTATGAGCGTAATTGTTGACCGTGCTCTACCTGATGTAAGAGATGGTTTAAAGCCAGTGCATCGTAGATCTCTTTTTGCAATGTATAACTTAGGCATTGTATGGGGAACGCCAACAAAGAAGTCTGCACGTGTGGTAGGTGAAGTAATCGGTAAATATCACCCACATGGAGATACTGCTGTATACGATACCATTGTACGTATGGCACAGGACTTTTCTTTAAGATACCCGCTTATTTACGGTCAAGGTAACTTTGGTACTTTAGATGGCGATAAAGCTGCAGCAATGCGTTATACCGAAGTTAGAATGTCAAAACTTGCTCGTGAAGTGGTTGCAGACTTAGGTCCTAAGAATGACTTTAAAGAAACCGTAGACTTGGTTGCCAACTATGATAATTCGGAAATGATGCCGTCAGTAATGCCTTGCCGTTTCCCGAATCTTCTTGTTAATGGTACATCAGGTATTGCAGTTGGTATGGCTACAAACATCCCAACTCATAATATGAGAGAAGTGATCAATGCTACTCTCGCAACTATGGAAAATCCTGATATCACTGTTGACGAACTTTTACAGCATATTCCAGGACCAGATTTCCCAACTGGCGGTATTATTTATGGTGTTTCTGGTATTCGTGAAGCCTATGAAACAGGTCATGGTTCAATCGTAGTTCGTGCTCGTACCCACATTGAAGGGAAAGAGAATGAAAAACAGAGCATTGTAATTGATGAAATTCCATATGCTGTGAATAAGAAAGATCTTGTTGAGAAGATTAATTCTTGTATTCGCGATAAGAGCATAGAAGGAATTACTGAAGTTAATGATTACTCAGGTCGTAACCACGCTGTACGTGTAGTTATCGGTGTGAGAAAGGGTGAAGCTCCTGAAATCATTTTGAATCAGCTCTTTAAGCGCACAACCATGCAGGTGCATTTCCCTATCAATATGCTAGCGCTTAATGACGGACATCCAGAGGTTTTGAGCTTAAAGCAGATCATCTCGCTCTTTATTAAGTTCAGAAAGGAAGTGGTTACACGTCGCTCTGTTCATGAACTTAAGAAGAACCGTAGTATTGCTCATAATTTGGAAGGTTGTCTTGTTGTCCTCAATAATATTGATGAAGTAATTCAAATTATTAGAAGCAGCGTGAATCGTGCAGAAGCTCAACAAAGATTAATGGATAAGGGCTGGCCTTTTGGTCAGATTGATGAACTTATCGAGAGAGCTGCTGATGGTCGCGAAATTTGCCGCCCAGAAGATCTTAATAGTGATAAATATGGCATTCATGATGGACTTTACCATCTATCAGATCTCCAAGCTACTTATATCTTGGATATGCCTCTTCACAGACTTACTGGTCTTGAATATAACGATCTCAAAGATAATTATAATGATTTGGTTGTTAAGATTAAGTACCTCATTGAGATTCTTAATAATGATGACAAACTTCTTGGTGTTATTCGTGATGAACTTGTGGCAATTCGCGATACCTATGGTGATGATCGTCGAAGCGAAATTCAAGGTGAACGTCCTGAAATAACCAAGGAAGATCTTATTGCTGCTGAAACTGCAGTGATTACACTTTCCCATGATGGCTATGTTAAGTATCAACCTGTTTCTGAATACCAAGTACAGAAACGTGGTGGGCGTGGTCGCCGTGCAACCAAGATGAAAGAAGAAGATGTAATAGATAGTATGTATGTAGTAAATACTCACGATACTATCTTGTGCTTGACTTCATTAGGTCGTGTATTTTCATTAAAAGTTTATGAGCTTCCTACGTCATCTGGTAACTCAAAAGGTCATCCTATTGTAAATCTCTTGAACTTAAGAGATGGTGAAAAGGTTCAGTCAATTATTGCCGTAGATAATCTTGAAGATGATTCAAGATACCTAATGTTGGCTTCAAAGTATGGATTAGTTAAGAAGACCAAGCTTTCACTCTTTAGAAATATCAATAAGAACGGCATTATCGCTATATCTCTCAAGGAAGGTGATAGCCTTGTTAGTGCCATACTTACCAGCGGTAAGGATGTTATTGGCATCTTCTCTTCAGATGGTAATGCTTGTATCTTTAACGAATACTATTCCGAAAATGATGCTGATGATGGCAGTGTGGAAGATGATTCTCAAGAAGATGCAAATACTGATGATAATCAAGATGCTTCTGAAAATTCCGATGAATCCGACACTAACGCCAATGCTAAGAAAGATATTTCTGATTGGTGGAATCCAAATCCGAATTCCCACAAGGGTATCCGTCCTATGGGGCGCTCTGCAAGTGGTGTTCGCGCTATCAGACTAAGAGGAGACGCAACAGTAGTTTCCATGATCCTTCTAAAACAGGATGGTGGTGATATTCTTGTTGTTGCTTCTAACGGTATTGGTAAGAGATCTCGTCTCAACACTTTCCGTCTCACCGCAAGAAATGCGAAAGGTGTAATCGCTATCAAACTTACTGAAAAACCTGATGGAACTATGAACCATGTAGTTGGCGTTCTTCAAGTTCAACCTCAAGATCAGTTAGTAATGATCAGTAGTTCAGGTATTCTCATCAGAACCAAGGTTGATGGCATCAGTATTGTTGGTAGAAACTCTCAAGGTGTAAGACTTATCAATCTTGATGAAGGAACTGAACTTAACAGTATTGAAAAGCTCCTTGATGAAGATGAAGAGAACGACTCTAACAATGACATAAATGCTGTAGAGTCAGAAGCAACTTCATCTGATGCGGAAAGCAATACAGGAAACACAGAGACAAGTGTAGAAGCTAAAAACTTAGAAGTTAGCAATTCTGATGAAAAAGAAAGTGAGCTTTGATATTTGTTCTCAAGGGAGTGATCTTTTGTCGCTCTTATAGTTGTGTTGAGTACTTTGTTAAATAAGAAGCGCAATTCTTTTGAACTGCGCTTCTTATATTTAAATACTGCTTCCATGCTTATAATTTTCTGTAAAGATGTCGTCCAATAAACATTATTATGTAATAAGGAATTGTATGGTAAGCGTATTCGCAATCGTCGTATTTAAATTTTCATAGAGCCCACATAAGATCC
>CAVGFV010000058.1:0-4664 GCA_963628765.1 Succinimonas sp. | reverse complement strand
TCCTCCTCGGTATTATGTTGATTGTGGTGATTTTCATTATACCTAAGAGATGAGCATTTGGCTCTTTTGAATTTTTCAATTTACACCATTATACAGACGTGACCTCACATCTTTTGCTTGAGCAATAAATGTTGTTGATGAGAATCCAACTACTCTTGCTATATTTTCGAGCTGAGCAAAAGTTAGCCATTTTTAAATGCGCGCATTAGGAATTTTAATGTCACTATATGTCATCTTATTAAGAAGCTTTTACGCAAACCTGTGAATTTTTGAGATGATTTTATGTTCAACAAGCAATACTTGATTTTGTTTAATATAAGGAGGTTCGATTAGTTTGCAGTAATTTCAAATCGAATTTGCATTAGTATTAGGTTTCTCATAAACGCCCTTTTTACTAATAATTTCTCAAAGGAAGTTTGTAAAACTTTGATGTTTACGATCTTAATTTCAGGTCTAAAATCCAGCTGATGTCTATCAATTCCAAAATATAACGAATAAAAATAATATTCTTTAATTTATCCAACATTGTTAGAATTCTAAAAGAAACCAAAGATTTATCAGTATTCCATTTTCTTAACATTTATTTTCCTAAGTAATGATCACCAATGATCGCCCATAATGTCCAATGCTAGTTTAGTATCTAACGAAATAATTGAGAATTAAACATTACTGTAGTAAATGTTGCATAAATCTTTTACAAGTCTTCCTATTACTGAAAATGCCTCTATTAAGATTAGTAGTACTGTACCGAAGAATACTAGCGCAGATGCTGATAAAAATTTCTGATATGCAAAAACTTTTAGTCATCAATTTTGGAATGCTAATTACATTATTTTAAAAAGGATTAACAAATATTTACGATTTTGTTCAATCCAGGAAATAAAGAAGGGTATCTACGGTTCTAACTCTCTTGAATCTGTTAACTCAGAATTACAGATCTATTAGTCTAGTTCCAGCTTACCTATAAGTCTCATTACAAGAAAAAATGAGTAATTTTGAAATGTAAGTTAGAGAAACTTCTCTTAAGTATCTACCTGGCCAAACCCAATTTCTGCATAAAATATTACAAGAGGGCGCGAATAATAAAACTTTAAAAGCTCCTATCGCCAGTCGAAAAACTACTTACTTTAAAATATGATTTTCAATATCAAAACAATAAACCGCCAAAGTGACTTCAGCGGTTTATTTGATGAGGATTAAGTGGGAGTTTTGAGTTATAGAAACTATATAACTGTCATATATTAACTATATAAATTCTATATACGAAATATTATCTACAGTACTTATCTACCCAATCTTTGATAATGCCTGAAACAGATTTACCTTTTTCCATAGCGTATTTCTTTAATCTTTCATGATCATCAATGTTCATGCTGATAGCAATGGTCTTTTTCTTAGGCTTTTCTACTTGTCCCTCTACAACGGTTCTTTCGAGCTTTTCTTGTTGATTTGCACGATCTTCAGCAGCTTGCTCAAATATACTTACTCTAGGTTGACTCATATTTTTCTCACTTATTCTTTAGGTAAACCAACAAATTCACGAACTTTATTAACCATTTCTAAAGTGCTGATAGCAGCATTAGTATTCTTCCTACGTGCTAGTACACTTTCTTTGTAAGCACCGCTTTGAGGGAATTGCTCAGATAGGGGGATCTTACAAACGTTATTGTTACTTACAGAACCATTGAACCACTGTTCAAATTGATTTGATGAAGTATAGCGAGTCCAACGGTTAAGGATGTAAAGAACCTTCGCCTTTGGAGCGTGTTCATCAATTAAGGCTTTCATTCTCTTTAAAGGTTCTAAGTCACGGAAGGTGGTTCCTGTAGGAATCACAATAAGATCCGCTTCCTTTAACCAGTTAGGAATATCCTTGTTTAGCCCTGGAGGTGTATCAATAACACTGACCTTAGCATCATCGCTGTGTTCAGTTTTATGGATAGTGCCACCTTGAGAATCTAAATCATAAAAATTGTAAGGTACGCCAGTACGATCCAATGAAAAAGCAATTTCGTCTGAAACAGTGCTTTTTCCAACTCCGCCTTTTTGAGCGATGATTAAGATGTTTTTCATAGGTTAATTTTTTTAAACTTCTTTACGAAAAAGATAAAAATCTTTAATCAGAAACGATTTTAGGATTTACCTTTTCTCAATTTTAAAGCATTTATATGAAGTATATATTTCGCATATAAAAGATATATAGAATTCATATAACATAATGGGCAATATTGTATTACATTTAGACTTAAAAAGTAAGGGCTAGTTCAAATATATTAAGGGCTAGCAAGATTTTTTTAGATTAAACCAGTAAAGACGAGATATTTATTGAAAAGTTCCTACAGCTAAAAGACTGAATTGCGAAAATTCTTAGTAATTTTTTGGTATTACTGGCGATTTTTTCCGTAGTTTTAGAAACTCAGAAATCTCGAAAATTTCTAGTAGGGCGAGGAAAGACTTTACGTATTCTCGTGAAGCAAAATCTCGTTATAGCGATATTGTTTTTAACTTGGTACGAAGATAAAGGAATTTTTAAAAAGTGATACTCGTAGTTTCCGGAACATCACCTCTAATTAAAAATTCCTCGTACGCATTAAAAAAGAGCTTTAAGAAATTCCCAGAATAATTTTCTTTATTCTGGGTAGTTAAAGAATCAATTACTTTTCAGGATTAAGTCCAACTAAAGCACGTACCTTATTCACCATTTCTAAGGTGCAAGTTGCTGCTTTGGTGTTTCTTCTACGTGAAAGGATACTTTCACTATAGGCGCCGCACTGAGGGAACTGTTCTGAAAAAGGAATAATGCAAACATTATTCGGTTCGATAAAAGATTTGAACCAGCTTTCAAACATTACACTTGAGGTAAAACGGGTCCAACGATTTAGCACGTAGAGAATTTTCGCCTTAGGAGCATGTTCGTCAATAATCTTCTTCATGCGCTGTAAAGGTTCAAAGTCACGATAAGTAGTACCTGTTGGTATAACAATAACGTCAGCTTCCTTAACCCAATTAGGAATGTCATCATTTAATCCTGGTGGGGTATCAACAACACTGACAACGGCTTTGTCATTTTTAGAAGTTGGATGGATAGTGCCACCCTGTGAATCTAAATCAAAGAAATTATAAGGAATCCCGGTACGATCAAATGAAAAGGCAATTTCGTCTGAGACAGTACTTTTGCCAACACCACCTTTTTGGGAAACTACTAAGATGTTTTTCATAGGTTTATTAAAGCCCTTTTGTTTATTCTAATAATGACTTTTCTTGATATATAGATTCTATATATGAACTATATAGATTACATATAACATCATGTCTATTTTACTAAAATTTTAAGAAAAAGTCTTAAGTTATTGTGAAATATTTCGAGGAGAAGTCGTTTTTGCGCTGAAAAAAACTTTTCTTGTGGGATTAACTTTTAGGAAATTAAGAAGGTAAATATCCTAATATAAGCCTGATAAAATAAGGTTTCATAATGAGGACTACCATTATAAGAAAGGGCGCTTCTTTTAGTTTTAAAAAATTATTTACTAAATATGGGGCTTATATATAAATACTATATAGAGATTATATATGACCTACATATTAATGAATTTGCTCCTTACTTTTTTGAAAATTCTTTCGAGAAATTTGTTAGGTGTAAAAGAAGCTCAAGTTCGGATTCTTGTTTATGGTAATTTTCTTTCCTAGAGCTTCCAAATTGATTTTAGTAACCACGTTCAATAGTGATTTTAAGAAGACCTGGCTTAGATGATTCTACGGTTACCCATCCCACATAGTTATCATGCTCAAGATACAATTTTCCATCGTCTTCTACGCACTTAAAGTCTGGATGAGCTTGGATTTCGGTTTTAAATTTCTGTGGTTCACCAGTGGTATAGAAGACAGCATTATCAAAGGCAACTTGTTTTTGACCTTCTATACCTAATAATGTTGAATTAAGAAGAAGGGTGCTTTCAGGATTTTGACCGGTAATAACTACCTTATCGGCAGACAATTCACCTTTACAGTCATAGCTTATATCTTGGCCATAGACTATATCCAGATAATCTGAATATTCACTCCCATCGAATTCTGGTTCTTCTCTTCTAGTGTTATAGCAAAGCTTATTAAGACCGGAGTTATCTAAAACTTTTGCAAACTTTTCAGGGGCGGAATTTTTTAGAAGATCTATATATAGAGAGAATATCTTCTGAAAATTAAACTCTGTTTTTGGAGCTTCCGTTTTTACAGTTTCGGTGGATGCTAACTTAGGATTCTCTGGTGCTGCCTTTGCTACATACAAAGGAGTAGCTATTATTGCCGTAGTGAAGAGTAGTTTCCCGAGAGTTGCCTTTGAGAGTTTTTTTGAGAGAGTATTTAAGGAAATTTTGCTAAGCATAGTTAAATACCTATTTCTATCTTGTAAGTTGTTCCCGATATCTCAATGTTAGCACTAGCCATCATGAGGGGCAATAATGCTGAGAAAATTTTTAAATGCCATATATTATCAAAGAACAAAAAATATATTGCTTACTCACTTCCTCTTTTTTAACTTTTTATATTAATGAAAGTTGAAGTTCTTATTTGAAATATTAAGACCAGTTTGTTGTTGAAAACTTACAGTTAAACTGATAGTGTATAATATTTTGTGTAAACGATAGTTCCTAAGGTATGGAAAAAGGAAC
>CAVGFV010000057.1:563-6264 GCA_963628765.1 Succinimonas sp. | reverse complement strand
ACTACATGACTGCGTTTTCTCCGCTTGAGGCGTGTCAGCCTATGAAATTTTCTTGTTTTCTAAAAATCCCTATGGCGAACCGCCAAAACGGTATCCCAAACTTTTCCAAAGATTCAGCTGTTATGTCATTAAAACAAAAGCTAAACCCAGACGATCCTAAAAGCATATTAAATACATTTTCAGATACCTGTGATGATAGCTTTGAATACACTGAAAATACCAAAACCGTATACACAGGTGAAAGCAAAACTTGCTTAGCCTATAAAGATTCAAGTAGTTCATGTACTGTTAAACACGATTATAAAATTAAAGTTATCTCAGAAGTTTCTCCAGAATATCCAATCTCTCTTGCAGGGTGTACCTGCCCACCACATGACACCACCTGTACAGAGGAATCTTTAAAAAATTGTGTAAATTTTTCTCTCGGCTACAAAGGTGACAATTACCTATCAGCAGAAGGTGACGATGAAACAGCTTGCCTTGGGTTTAGAAGAGTAGGGCAGATCAGAATTGATTCTCCTGAAGCTTTAACAAAAGTTGTTCTAAATAAGGCTGACTTTGATGATGTAGTAGCCTTTTTTATATACAAAGAAAACGAAAAGCCCGATTATTCAAAAACTGTTTGGAAGTCCCATGCTCAACTTCCTGTACGTAACTATTGGTACGCAGGAGGCGAACATAATGTTGAACGTAATAAACGTGATTTACCAAATCCTAACGCCTCTATAAGTAATTTCTGCCTTTTAAAAACTATTAATGGCCATTGTGCAATGCCCTACATTACTTACACCATTTCAGAATCCATTTGCTCAGAAAGTGGTGGTTGTGCCAGTGCTACTACAATGAAAAAAATGAAAACTTATGCCCCCCTAATAGATCTACTTTCAGACGTACAAATCGACGATCCCCTTAATAAAAATGTAGGCAAATGCCAAATTGGTACTCAAAGTGAACAACCCAAAGAGGATATTACTGCTTATTTTAAAAATGCTAAGCCTGGCGAAATCTATAACCTAGAAATGATCGTATCAGTTTCGGGACGCGGAGAAGGTTATTTACAATTTAGAGCTGAGTACGATCCTAAAAAAGCCATTGAATATGAATCTTGGACCCCAACAAGCTGTATAAATACAGCAAATAGCATTGATTGGAATAGCAAATTCCAAAAAGGGCTTGTTTATTGTTCTTCTTACCCAGAAACCATGGTTGAAACCAAAAATGGAGATTATTGCGCTGTATTAGAAAACAAACATATTATTTGTAGTTCAGCCTTTGAAAGCACTCCATTAAAAAATGTTAATGCATACAATGATAATACTAATAAATATGAGTTAACCTCCATTAATCCCCTTTGCCAAGAAGTAAAGGTTTCACAAAATTCTATTCTTTCAGCAACCGAAGACTATATTCAAAATAGTTGTAGCGAAATGTTAAAACAAGCTGAAAGCGAAGGAAAAACTTGTAGCCAAACAAAGGTAGTCTGTAAACAAACCACAAGGGCTTCAGAAGAACTTGAAGAAGGTATTACAACTAATTCTAATAATGATTGTTACCTAAAAGAATATACCTATAACTGCGGTACTTATACCGAGGTTCCCGTTACCACGGTTACAAAAAAGACTAATTGCCTAGACTTAGTCAAAACCTGTGAAGGTGGAAATTGTGTAGGTTTGGATGATGATGTAAACTTCGCTAATGAAATACCGAGAACCTCAGCAATTCTTCAAGCAGCTGATTTTATGGCTCAAGATCTAACCTGCGTAGGTACGGATGGCACTAATGAGACACAAGAATGTGAGATCTTTAGAGGCAAGAAGTCTAAATGCCACATTTTTGATTCAAAGGCTACTTACCAAAATTGTTGCAAAGACATTACTGGTGCAAATGTAAACTCTTATATTGCCACTCTTTTAAAAGTCTCAAGACTTATGACTTCACAAGAACTTTTAGGGGGGATGTTAAATAAAATTGATCCTACAAAACTCACTTCAAAGACATTAGATAGTTCTCTCTCAATCACAGAATCGGCTCACGCTAAACTACTTTCCTGGGTAGATTCAATCACTGGAGTCGAAGGCTCAGGTGCTTTATCAGAAAATATAGCAGTAACAGTTTTAGCTGCAATTTATAAAGATGCTATTCAGGAATTTATTCAAGAAACTATTAAAACAATTGCTATCGATATAACCGAAGCCGTGGGTGGTCTTGCTGGAAAAGTTGGTGCTGACTCTGTTCAAGAAGCTACTGTAGCGATGGTAGATGAGTTAAAAAATGAATCAGTAAATGCCGTTTTAGAAGAATCAGCAACCTCAGAGGCCTTACAGGGAATTGCTTCGGCTGTCTCTGTAGTTGGAATGGTCTACATGATTTATACATTTGTTGATCTCGCATTAAAAATGGCCTTTAAATGCGATAAAGAAGATTTCGAAACCGCTTCTAATCGAGCTCTGAAAAAATGCACAGCTATTGGCTCAAAGTGCAAAATAAAAGTAATGGGGAAATGCGTTGATAGAGATTATAGCTACTGTTGTTATTCTTCACCCTTGGCAAGAATCATCAATGAACAGATTGCCAAGACTGGGCAATTGAGGAGAAGTTTCCCAGATAAATCTTGTAGAGGCATCTCAGTTGATGATCTTTCCAAACTAGATTGGGAAAAAATAGATCTCACAGAATGGACTACGCTCATTATGAGTGCAGGCGAATATCAATTTTCAGAAGAGCAAAAGCAAGCTCAAGAAAACTTAGCGGAAAAACAAAGAAATGAATTAGCAAATAGCGTAAATAATTCACGCTCACAGTCGTCTGATGCACTAGGAGAATTAGTCTTACAGTACCAAGATCGCTTCTCTGATAAAAAAACTATGGAGATGTTTAATTCTCTACCCTTAAGTACGCAAAAAGCCATAATTCATAGAGAAAAGCTTAATACTCTTGAATCTCAAGTAAGTAACCGAGATACAGATGAAAAAGCTCTCGAACGTTGGAATTCATTACCTTCCGAAACCAAAGAAGAGCTTTTAGAACTAGAAAAACTGATTACTAAAGGCTATCTACAGAATTATGAATCACTAACTCTTCAAGAAAAGAACGAACTTAACAAGAAGACAGAAATGCTTTCAAACGACAGTTCCAGTGCTGAAGAATTCGAAATAAAGCCAAAAGGTAGCACAATAGATCCCACATCAGAGTCAGCTAGTAATGCAGTAATTGCTACCCAAATGAACCTAGGTTTAGAAGATTATTGCTCACTCTCAATAAAACAAGCTGCCCGCGCAATTGTTGAGTACCGAGTTGCAATTACCAATAATGCCTACGAAGCTGTTAAAAATGCTTATTTAAGTAATGAATATTCCCAAGGAATAACTAAGCTTATTCAAAACCATCAGAAGGAAAAATGTGTAGCCGGAAGTTATAAGATAGCAGTAAAACCTGCAACAGTGGAGAATGTTACTGGTGAGGGTTCAGTTCTTGATATTAATAAATCAAGCTCAAATCCTACAAATTGCTCAGAAAATGATAATAGCCATCGGCAGAGTGCTTCTAAACAGCTTGAGAATACATTAGAAAATCTAAAAGAAAGTGGCAATTACAATACTCTTGAAGAATATGAACAAGAAGTTAGAGACCATACGTCATATAACTCAACACCAATGAGTTTTTCGAGTGAAAAATAAGGCTGTCCATTATTAACAAAAAAGCGACCCAGATTTCTAATCAAGGTCGCTTTATAAAATTAAATACAGAAACTACTTCTTCATCGCTTCTAAAAGAATTTTTTCTTTAGCAGTTTCAGCATCAATAAGAAACGTTAATTCATTTTCCTGCTTTAATTTATTTTCAGTTTTGAACTTTTCAAAAAGATCGGAAAGATACTGCAAATAATCTTTGTAAGCTAACTTACCATAATTTTCCATCGCAAGCTCAAAATACTTTTTATTAACAGTTCTAGGTAAATTACTTGCTTCGAAAATAGAATCTGAAGAAGCAGATCGTTCATAAGGTTGTGTTGGATCAAATGGACCAGAAGGGTAGGTTACTCTTGCTTTTGATGCTGTATCAACAGTTGAAAATATATTAGCTACAAGTTCTTTAGTAATTTGAATACTACGCTTTATATAGCCGTTCTTTACTGAATTATTTTGTGAAGAACGATCATCTAGCCAAACTTCAAAAAAAGATTCATTTTTTAGATAGCCGTTTTTCTTTTCTTCAAAACTTCTTGCATACACATCAAGTGTGGAAAGCTCATAAGTGTAAGTAGCAAGATTGAACTTCTCACGACTTAAAGGCTCTCTCATGATTTTTTTGTAACGGTCGTAGAGATAGCAAACAACATCGATAATATTGTATTGAGCCTTTAACTCTTTAATCTGTTCACTAACATTATTAGTAGCACTATCTTCAACAATCTTGTTTTCAAGTTCTTGTTTGAGTTGTATCTCTTTGAGCTCTTCCGCTGTTGGTTCAATTTGTTTTTCACCAAAAGTGAACTGAATTGAAGTTACCTTAGGTTTGGTCTTTGCACGAGTTTTTATAGTTGTATAGGAAACTTCATATGGAGTGCATTTATTGATTTCATCTACAGCTACGTCGATTACGTTCTTTTGGAGATTTGAAAAGTTATTGTAGGCTTTCTTAGTTAATGTTCCAGTTATTGATCTTAATTCTTCTATTGTTATTTCTGGAATCTTTGGGGCATTTTCGTAACGTTTAAGCCACTCATATATTACTAAGCTATGTTTACTTTCTAATGGATTTAATTCAAGCAAATTTAACTTAGTAAAATAGTTTGTCTGCTTAAGCAGTGCCAGCATATTTGAGTTTAGCTGGAATCTATAGAATCCCTTTTTGGTATCTACTTGTACTGTAGTTATTAAACACATTTTTAAATAATTTAATGTGTCGTCTTTGTCTCGCAGGGTAACTGGGTGCATTAATGATTCAAGAGACTTTTCAATCAACCTGTAATCTTTTAGCCTGATATTCGCTAAAGTATTTACTTCATTAATGTTGAATTCGAACCAGTCGCCTTCGTGGCCTTTGAACTTAATCTGATCTTGAGCAAACTTTAAGAAGTAGTTACATAAATGTTTAGCAGTTCTACTTACTTGAATTTGGTCTATAACCGCAGTGATTTCGTTCGGTTTAAAAAATATTACATCGTTGCTCATATAATGATCTCGTCTAAGCAATTTTGTCAACATTATACCTGTTAATAAATAATATACAAGCCTGTTAATAAAAAATAAATTGTAAATCTGATTTATTTCTAAAAAAATAACAAAATCCCTAAAAGCTTGCGTTACTCCCTAATTTCTTGTATTTCTAGAAAAATAAATCTTCAAAAAGTTATCCACAAGGGGGGGGGGAGGATACCCCCTAAAAACTTGTTTTTTATTAATAAGAAAGGGGATAAAAAAGGTAAATACAGGAGGAAAACTTACAACATAACCCCCCTTAAAACTTGTAAATCATCTAATAAACCTAAAAAGATAGGAGCAACACTTCTTTAATAAGAAGAAGCCTCTCCCTAATTACTTGTTAATCGCCCTCATCTCTTGCATATCTACCCTAAAAACTTGTATTTAACCCTAAATTCTTGCGTATATGACCTATTTTCTTGCATATACTCCCTTATAACTTTCACACATTACCTACTATCTTGCGTATTACCCCTGCTAACTTGCATAATAGCCCT
>CAVGFV010000057.1:0-553 GCA_963628765.1 Succinimonas sp. | reverse complement strand
CTGCTAACTTGCACAATAGCCCTAGAAACTTGCAAATTAATGTGTACCAAGCCTTGTAACATAAGGGTTTTACGAAAGGTAAAGTATTTTTAAGTTAAGTAAGATTTAAAAGTAAAAGAAAGAGTTTGTAAGTATGGGCCCCGTTTTTTTTCCAAAGCTTTCGAAAAAACACTTAAACCTACCAACGAACTTTTTTTCTCCCTGAATTCCTTTTTTTAAGAAAATTCCGTTTTTACTCCAGGGCATTTTAATGAAATCTAAAATTCCTTTAGAGCTAATCGCTTTCACAAAGCGGTACTAAATGGAAAATTCTGGACTAGAAGACTCAAATAATCGTAAATATTGCTTCTATATATTAATAAAGTCCCTAATTACTTGTTTATTTACCTTTTTTCTTGCATATCTACCTAAAATCTTGCTTATCTCACCTATTAACTTGTATATACTCCCTCATAACTTTCACACTTTACCTACGATCTTGCGTATCATCCCTGCTAACTTGCACAATAGCCCTAGAAACTTGCAAATTAATGTGCTCTAAGCCTTATAACAT
>CAVGFV010000056.1:0-8435 GCA_963628765.1 Succinimonas sp. | reverse complement strand
GTTCCTTTTTCCATACCTTAGGAACTATCGTTTACACAAAATATTATACACTATCAAAGGGCAAAAATAAGGGTTTGGAGCTACTTTAAGTATTGGCGAAAGTATTTTTTTGGATATTATTTCTGACTTAAAAAAAGAGATTCCGAACGTGGATATCTTTTCTATCATGCTTAATACCAAAAGCTTAGAAGCCTTATTGCTAAAGGATGAAATAGACATTGCACTTGTCGAAGGTAAAGTTCGTTCAGATTGTTTAATTGAAAAGCCATTCTGTTCTGACGAATTAGTGTTTATTACGAGTCCAAAATTTGCTGGAATATCTAAAAAAGAAGATCTGAAAAAATATGATTTTGTAACAAGAGAAAAAGGCAGTGGAACTAGGGATTTATTTGAGCAAAACCTGTTAGAAATTGGTATAAAGCCAAATATTATTACAGAATACAACAATTCGTCCTGCATCATCGATGCTGTTAAAAGAAATTTTGGGATTGCTGTACTATCCGAAAGATTAGTCCGAAATGATATTCAAAACGGTTTTTTAAAAACTTTTAGCCTACGTGAACTTTCTTTTAAAAGAACTTTTAGATTAGTTATACATAAAGATAAATTTATTACCCCTGTAATAGATAAATTAAAAACAATTTGTGTTAACGGATATTTAGATAAAGAATCTGAAAATAATCCAAGAATTTAAATTATTCTATGTATGAATCAATCCATTTCATGTTAAAACTTGTACCTATGAGGAAATAGATCTGTAAAAAGATTTTGGAGACCTACAACATAAACAAACATGGTGTTATTTTATGCTTTGCCAAACAAAAATAATAATGACTGCAGACACTAATAGAATCTACAACTTTAATTTATCATCAGTTCTTCAGGGGATTCTGATGAGCGTTATTGATACCAATTACGCAGAATCCCTTCATTCCAATGCTTTACACTCATATAGTCAATACATGGAACCAGTCGGGAAGAATATTGTTTGGACTGTTAATGCACTTAATGATGATTGCATAAAAAACATCTCAGAAGCGCTGCTGTCACCTTCATTTCAAGAAGCAAGCATTTACGCTACAGGAACAAAACTTAAGGTTATTGGTAAAAGTAAAAGTGAGTTTTCATTTGACGACTTTTTAAAAACCTTTGTTTGTACAAGACTGGATCCTAGTGTCAGTATTGAATTAGTTAGCCCTGCAGCTTTTAAGTCGGATGGAAAATATATCAATTTCCCTGGTGTAAAACGTATTTTTGGAAACCTTATAAAGAAGTATGATGCTTGTGATGAGAAAAATGCGTTATCTTCTTCAGAATTAGTTGAAAGAATTGCTGAGCATGTAAGGATTACTGCTTATAACATTAGGAGTACCTTTTTTAATCTCGCAGGGGCCAAGATTCCATCATTTATAGGGAAACTCACTTTTAAAGTATTTGACGATAAGGAACTCATCCCAATTATCCATTTACTAGCAGAGTTTGGCCAATATTCAGGAGTCGGCATCAAAACAGGCATGGGGATGGGAGCATTCCATGTGGAAAATAGTGGCTTTCAGCCGGAATTGATTACTCTGTAAAGATGTTCTTTGTTATCTTGCTACCTTTAAAGATAAAATCTTAGAGGTAGCAAGTAGTCCCAAATTTCTCAACCCCATGAACTTGCTTGATTTTACAGATAGATAATATATCGAATAATTATTACTCTATAGCTAGTGATATCTTTGTTTTTTCAATTGTGAATGAGTATAATCAAAAAACTAATTTTCTTTGGTTGGAAAAACTATGAGCTCATTAAATGATTGGGGATCAAATCTTCCCAAAATTCAAAACCCTTTAAAACATTTAGGATTCATTCGCATACTGCGTAGTGTATTAATCCTCTGTTTGTCAGGCTTTATGCTGATGAATGTGGTTGGAATTGTGAAGACTGATATGGCTTCCGGGTGGATCACTGCCATAGTAGGCGTAGCACTTCTAGCACTAGCAATAAAAGGGCTTTGGAATGGTCTCTATATGACCTTTCGTATTCCTCTTGGAAGAACTGACCCCATGTCTCTTGGTGTGAATCAGGCTGATCCTTCTGAAGAAAGATGGCATAGTGGTTATCCAGAAAATGTTTTAGCAGGAATGCTAAATAGTAGAACCAACCATACCTTCACAGAACCTAGAACTTGGCTTGAAAATCTATTCTTTTCCGTACTTAAGCCAATATTTTTCTTGGCTCCACCTTTAAAAAGTTTAGCTGAGGATTTGGCATCTGCTTGGATAAGAACATTTATTTCACTTTTGTGTGCGGGGTTAGTAATGTTTCTCTGCACTTCAGGTCTCATCCCAACAAATGGAGATCTGATATTCAATGTATATCTTTGGTACCTTAGTATTGGTATGCTGAGAATATGGCTTGAGGTGACTGGTTTTCATAATAAAAATATCAGCACAGGCCTATCTTCTAAGACCATGATTATTAGCTTAGCAAGTGCTTTTTTAGCACCAGCTCTAATGACCTTACTTTTTACCAAAATTAATGTTGCAGGAAATGGTTTTTGGAAATTCTTCCTCGATTTTAATATTGGCTGGTATTTCTTAGCGTTAACCATAGTTCCTTTAATTTTAAGTTTGCCAATATTTTGGATGCTATGGCAGAGAACTAAGGCTTACGATGTGAGAACTGAAGTTTCTGAATTTCGTGAAAACTGGCAGCAATCCATTCATCCAAATGAGCTTTTCATTGCTATTGAAAACCAAATTATGGCAAACCGCCGTTATATGGAAGTGCCAAATCGTGTTTACCAAAAATTAGAACCTAAGTTAAGAGAGCAAACCGGAGGCAATAAGGGGAGTTTTTCTGGCACAACTATTCAAGAAACTCAGCCGATGTCAATTGATACAGATGCCGATATTGTTTTTAAGAGTGTGAGATTTGCTGTCTCTATACTGGGAAACATCGCTTGGTGTGCTCTTGCTATCGTCTTTATGCTTTTTGCCACCAAGATAAGCCCAGAGTTAGTAGCAGCATCGACAGTAACAGGTAAGGTAGTAGCGATAACTCATTATTTGTTGCCAGTACTTTGTCTGTATCTTTATTCAAGACTACTTGATTGCACCATTATTTCTTTATGGAGTGAACTTAAGTTTTCTTCCTTACTTCTTTATTTCAGAGTTGAAGGAACCTTTAGTGCTTCCAAAATTTCTACTGGCATGAGTGTGTATGATTCCACCCGTTCGGAAAATGATTTGGTAAGATCTAGTATCTCTCCTTGGATCATTATTTCTCGATTGGTTACGACTACTTTTATCACCCAAGGTGTAAGACGCTTCCATACTAAGAGATACGTGATGGAAATGCATCATGATGATCCTGAAATGGGACAGATTGTAAAGGAACTTAAAGACTTTATGGCTAGTCGCGAAAACATTGCAGGAGTAGGAAGGGAACAAGATCTTAAAACTGCTGATGAGTTTATGAAAATAAATCGTAACCAATACGGAGCAGAACGTTTAGCGAGATCTAAATCTTCAGAGATAGTAGCCGGAGATGATGATTAGAGCGAGATAAGCAATTTTCTATTAAAATGCGATAAAGATTTTTATCGCATTTTGTTTTTAGGGATACTAGGTTTTAAGCTAGGCGAGGTTTGAGAATGAGTGAGAATATGGAACAGAAACACGAGCAAAACATAGACAACAAGGAAGATCGCCTTCAAAAACAAATAGCCTTTTGCCTAGAAATCGATAAAGAAAAGGAAATTGAGAGACAAACCTATCTTGCGGATTCTTCGCGAAAAGAAAATGATGCTGAGCATGCTTGGCATATGGCGGTAATGGCTCTCATTCTTTCTGAACATTCCGAAAAAGATATCGATCTTTTAAAGACCATTAGCCTTTTACTGGTTCATGATCTGGTAGAAGTTTATGCAGGCGATACCTTTGCATACGATCCAAAAGCTTTAGAAAGTCAAAAGGAAAGAGAAGAGGCTGCAGCTGAGAGGCTCTTTAATATCCTACCTAAAGACCAAGCAGTAAAGATGCGAGCCTTGTGGGATGAGTTTGAAGATTGGCAAACTAAAGAAGCTTGCTTTGCTCATAGTTTAGATAACTTTCAACCTATGATGTTAAATAATGCCTCAGGTGGTAGGGCTTGGCGTGAGCATGGTGTTTTACTTTCAAGAATCTTAAAAAGGAACAAGAGAACTTGTGAAGGTTCGGAGGCTCTTTGGGAACATGCTTTAAACAATTTTGTAAAGCCGAACCTTGAAAAGAAAAACATTGTCAAGGATTGTGAATGTCCTAATGATGAGGCAATTCAAAAATAAAATTTGTTTTTCGCATATCTATAGATTAATATATCAGACATTTTAAAAAAGATAAGTTAATTACAAGGAAAAATCATGTTATACAATGCTCTAGGAGAGGGGCTTATTCGCAGCTGCCCTGAGATCATCGTAATTGGTCACAAGAACCCAGATTCTGATACCGTATGTGCAGCAATAACCTATGCTAATCTTCAAAACAAGATTGGTGTTAAGAGCGTGCCAATGGTAAGTGGCAGAATAAACAATGAGACTGCCTTTATATTAAAGACTTTTGGTGTTGCTGTTCCTGAAGTTCTTTCAGATGCAGCTGGCAAGGATGTTGTAATGGTTGACCACTCAAGCTATGGTCAAGCAGTAAATGGCATGAAGGATGCTCATATCCTCGGCATTATCGATCACCATGCACTTGGTGATGTTGTAACTTCAGCTCCATTAATTTTCCGTGGCCTTCCAATTGGTTCAACTGCTTCAATTATTTACATTGAATACCAAGAACATCAGGTTGAATTGGATAAGACTACTGCTGGCCTTCTTCTTTCAGCAATTATTTCTGATACCGTTAATTTAACTTCATCAACCACTACCAATGTAGACCGTGAAATAGTTAAGGCTCTTTTACCTCTTACTGGTATTGCTGACCTTGATGCATACTACAAGGATATGGCTGATGCTGCTGCTTCATATGACAATATGAGCAACGAAGAAATCTACAATGCAGACTACAAGGAATTCACCATGGGTAGCAAGCATGTAGGTATTTCTCAGGTTAATATGAAGGACAGCACCAAAGAAGAAATTACTTCTAAGATGAATGCAGTACTTCCTGTTTTATTCCCTGTTAAGAAGATGGATATGCTTTTCTGCTTAGCAACCGATCTTGAAAACAAGAGAACCGAAGTTCTTTGCTTCGACGAAGGTGCTTTTGAAGCAGCTGAAAAGGCTTTTGGTGCTAAGGATTCAAGAATCTTTGTTGAAAAGGTTGTATCTCGTAAGAAGGATATCGTTCCTAAGCTTATGGAAATCGTTAAGTAATTTAGCGGTTTAAAAGGGCTAACCCCTTTTACTTCAATTAGCGTAATCCTCTATTCAAATGGAGGATTTTTTTGAAAAATTTTATGATGTTGTTCGTAAACAGTTAAATGTTACAATAGCGCCATAATTTTTAGTATCAAGTTTTGAGAAATAGACATGGTTGATATTACATCTTTAGAGCTAAAAAACAATATTATTGGTGGCATTGTTATATTAGGTATTGGAGCTCTCGTTTATAGTGAATCTGTTGCTGTTGTAGATGAAGGTGAGCAAGCAGTTGTAACGACTTTTGGTGAGATTTCTAAAACATTGGATCCAGGTTTGCACTTTACTATTCCTCTTATGCAGGACGTTCATAAATTTAGCACCCGTGTGCAAAAAAATACCTTTGGTGATGATGAAAGTGGAACTTTAAGTGCTTATTCTCATGATCAGCAGATTATTGAATCCTACAGAATTTCTATAACTTGGCAATACAATGCAGAAAAGATCGAGGACGTTTATAAGCATTTTGGTACTGATAACAGTATTTTCTATACCGTAGTATCACCAATGGTGCTTCAATCCTCCAAGATTTTATTTGGTCATTACACTTCACAAACCATTGTTCAAAATCGTAGTGAATTAAGCCAAGAACTTGATGTTAGCATTAAAAAACAGCTTAAGGACTATCCTATTGTTGTACTATCTGTACAAATTGAAGATGTAAACTTTTCCAAATCATATGAAAGCATAATTGAACAAACCGCTCAAAAGAAACAAGAAGTTGAAAAGGCCAAGAATGAGCTTCAAAAGGTTCAAATTGAATCTCAACAAGTAGTTGCAAAGGCTGAAAGTGAAAATAAAGCTAAGAAACTTGAAGCTGATGCTAATGCTTATGCTATCAAAGTAAAGGCTGAATCAGAGGCAGAAGCTATACGTATGAAAGCTGAAGCTCTCAAGGCAAATGAAGATCTTGTGTCTTATACAATAGCTGAAAAATGGCAAGGTTATGTGCCAAATACTATTCTAGGAGATGCTTCTAAGGTTGTTCCTATCTACAATATAGATACTAAGAAGAAAGATTAGTAAGAGAACTATTTAGAAATTTTAATTCCTAGTTAGAATATAAAAACAAAAAAGGCTATGAAAATTCATAGCCTTTTTTAATTAAAGATTATTTATATCTTAGATGGTATCAAGAGCTTGCTTGAGATCGTCGATAAGGTCATCAGCGTCTTCAATACCAATTGAAAGTCTTACGGTGTTTGGTTTAATGCCGTGTTCCAACAATTCCTGTTCATTCAACTGTGAGTGAGTTGTTGTAGCAGGGTGAATTGCAAGAGACTTAGCGTCACCTACGTTAGCAAGAAGTGAGAAGATCTTGAGATTATCAATAACCTTCTGAGCTTCCTTGATACCGCCCTTAACTTCGAATGTGAAAATAGAGCCAGCTCCCTTAGGGAAGTACTTATTGTAAATTTCCTTTTGAATTGGATCAGTAGTTACTGAAGGGTGGTTAACCTTTTCAACCTTTGGATGATCCTTAAGGAAGTTAACAACCTTAAGTGCATTTGAAACGTGTCTGTCAACACGGAGCGAAAGTGTTTCAAGCCCCTGTAAGAGCATAAATGCATTAAATGGAGAGATAGTTGCACCAGTATTACGTAAGAATACTGCTCTAGCCTTTACAGCGAATGCAGCCTTGCCTGCAGCCTTGGTAAATACAACACCGTGGTAAGAAGGATTTGGCTCGGTGAGTGAAGGGAATTTACCAGAAGCTTCCCAATCGAAGTTACCTGAGTCAACGATTATACCGCCAAGAGCAGTACCATGACCGCCAATAAACTTAGTTGCAGAATGAACAACAATATCTGCACCGTGTTCAATAGGACGGAAAAGTGATGGAGGAGTAAAGGTGCTGTCTACGATAAGTGGGATCTTATGGCTGTGTGCGATAGCAGCAAGTCTTTCTATGTCTATTGGATCTGAATTTGGGTTACCAAGAGTTTCAGCATAGATAGCGCGGGTCTTGTCGTCAATAGCTTTTTCAAAACCTTCGTAGTCATCTGGATCAATGAAAGTTGTGTTAACACCGTAGCTTGGAAGGGTGTTTTGAAGAAGGTTAAAAGTACCACCGTATACGTTACGTGCAGAAACGATGTTTTCACCGCCAGTTGCAACAGAAAGAATCGCATAGGTAATTGCAGAAAGACCTGAAGCAGTAGCTAAAGCAGCAACACCACCTTCAAGAGCAGCCATTCTCTTTTCTAAAACGTCTTCGGTTGGGTTAGTAAGACGGCTGTAGATGTTACCAGCATCTCTAAGACCAAAACGATCAGCTGCGTGCTGAGAGTTCTTAAACACGTATGAAGTGGTGAGATAGATAGGTACTGCACGAGCACCAGTTGCAGGATCCGCAACTTCTTGACCAGCATGTACTTGAAGAGTGTCAAATTTATAAGCCATGATAATATTTTTCCTTATTGTGTTATTGTACATAAATTTCATGTAGAAATTAGTACTTTGATTCGATAAAAATGAAACATTAGTTCAATTACACATTCGAAAATATAAATTCGTGTAAAGTTTCCTGTTCATGCTCACCTACTTCTTTTTTTACCTAGTTTGTCTATAGGCTATGGGTACATATTATCTTTTCAATTTTTTAAAAGCAAGGAATTTTTGCAAAAAATACCTAATTCCTATAGAAAATGAGTAAAAAGTAAAAAATATGAAAATGATCAAAATTTTAGAGTTAGGGATAAGCATAAAAGACCCATTTTTTAAGGCATAGCAATACATAATGCGATGAATATGTAACGTTACATAAGGCTTTTGTGGCTACGTTAATAAGGCATAAGAAGGGGAAGTACTGAAAAGTATTCGATGGTTAGCAAATTTAAGTGAATTTGTCTTTTAGTTATTTTTATCAAAGCAAATTTCTATCCTATAATCAACAAGATGCTTACAATTTTACTTTAAAAGCAATAATCCCCTTATATGTTGTAGGAATTCTCATCGTAGGTGGCCAAATGACGGAATCACAACAAATCAGTCAAGTCCAAATTTGTGTGTAAATTGCTCTTAGGTATCTTTGGCGCCAGGGGA
>CAVGFV010000055.1:0-5715 GCA_963628765.1 Succinimonas sp. | reverse complement strand
TCTACAACTTCCTTAAACTTTTTTTCTGTGTATGTTTAAAATGACAGAATTACGGATCGTTATGTGGCCTTTTTTATTACAAGGAAATATTTTGTTGGTGAAAAAATTAAAGTAAATGTTATTGTCTTTATATTATGGTTTTCTTTCATATTGTCTTTTAAAGCCGATAACATTATAATCTTGCGTGGATAAGACGAACGGATAGATTGTTAAGCCGAAGATTACGAATTATCCAGAGAATTTCTTTTGTGGCTGTTTAGACAGCCACTGTTTATATCCATGAGGACTTACTTATAATGGCTAAGATCACTAAGGTTATTGGTCGTGAAATTATTGATTCACGCGGAAATCCAACTGTTGAAGCAGACGTATATCTTGATGACGGTTCAATGGGCCGTGCTGCTGTTCCATCTGGAGCATCTACTGGTGTACGTGAAGCTCTTGAACTTCGTGATGGCGACAAGAATCGTTTTGGCGGCAAAGGTGTTCTCACAGCTGTTAAGAATGTAAACGAAATCCTCGGTCCAGCAATTGTTGGCATGGATCCAGTTGATCAGCGTGCTGTTGATAAGGTTATGCTTGACAAAGATGGTACTCCATTCAAGAAGAACCTTGGCGCAAACGCTATTCTTGCAATTTCTTTAGCTGTTGCTAAAGCTGCTGCTCTTTCAAAGAAGGTTCCTCTTTACGAACACATCTCTGACCTTAACGGCACTCACGGCAAGTATTCAATGCCACTTCCTATGATGAACATCATCAACGGTGGTGCACATGCTGCTTGGTCAATGGATATGCAGGAATTCATGATTCAGCCAGTTGGCGCAAAGACTGTTCGTGAAGCAATCAGAATGGGCGCTGAAATTTTCCACGAACTCGCTAAGGTTCTTAAGGCTCTTGGTCAGCCAACAACCGTTGGTGATGAAGGTGGTTATGCTCCTAAGCTCGGTTCAACCGCTAAAGCAATGGCTGCAATCAAAGAAGCTACTGAAAAGGCTGGTTATGTATTCGGTAAGGATGTAACCTTAGCTATGGACTGCGCTTCTTCAGAATTCTATGATGAAGAATCAAAGCTTTATAAGATGAAGGCAGAAGGCAAGGATCTTACCTCTGCTCAGCTCGCTGACTTCTTAGCTGATCTTTGCAACCAGTACCCAATCATCTCTATTGAAGATGGTCAGGCTGAAGGCGACTGGGATGGTTGGAAGAATCTTACCAATAAGCTCGGCAACCGTTGCCAGCTCGTTGGTGACGACCTCTTCGTTACTAACCCATCAATCCTTAAAGAAGGTATTGAAAAGGGTGTTGCTAACTCAATCCTCATCAAGGTTAACCAGATTGGTTCTTTAACTGAAACTCTTGACGCTATTCAGATGGCTCACAAGGCTGGCTATACTGCTATCGTTTCTCACCGTTCTGGTGAAACCGAAGACTGCACCATTGCAGACATCGCAGTTGGTACCGCTGCTGGTCAGATCAAGACTGGTTCTCTCAGCCGTTCAGACCGTATGGCTAAGTACAATCAGCTCATCCGTATCGAAGAAGAACTTGGTTCTGAAAAGGCTCCTTTCGCTGGTCGTATGGCAGTTAAGGGTCAGAACTAATCTACCTTCCTTTAGAGCTGTAATGTAAATAATAGCTTAAAGATAAGAAGAGCCTGTAAGGGCTCTTTTTTATTTTATGTACTATCAATAGTACACATCGCTAAATAGTACCCAATATATTATAATTACCTCTAAATATTGAGGTCTTTATGCATATTCTTTATCTTTTGCTTATTTGTGTGATTGTTTTTCTTGCCTATACCTCTGTTCATGGAGCAAATGGTGTCCGTAAATTTACTGAAGTAAATGCTGAATTAGAGCAAGCAAAAGAAACTACACGTTATCTTTCAGAAAGAAATTCCATGATGAAGGGAGATATTGAAGCGTTAAGAAATAATGAAAATTTCGTCACGGTTGAAAATTTAGCCCGCTCAAATCTAGGAATGATAAAACCTGGAGAAGTTTTCTATCGTGTTATTCTCCCTGAGAATGAGGGGAAAAATAGATAATGACCTCGTTAATAGACGTTATTGTTCCAGCCGCTGGAATCGGCTCAAGAATGAAAGCGGATAGACCTAAGCAATACCTAAAATTTGGTGATAGTACAGTTTTGGAAGCAACCATCTCTAGAGTTTTGCGCTTTCCTTGTCTTGGTAAAGTAATTCTTGCTCTTAACCCAGACGATAAATATTTTGAAAACACTTCTGTTTACCATAACGATCGTGTGATAACGGTTGTTGGAGGCGCAGAAAGAAGTGATAGTGTGCTTCAAGGACTATATAAAAGTACTACAGAATACGTTATGGTACATGATGCTGCTCGTCCTTGTGTGATGCTATCAGATATACAAAGACTAGTTACTGAATGTAGAGATTCAAATGGTGGTATTTTAGCTGTAAGAATTCCAGATACCGTAAAAAGAGCAGATAGCAATGGTTTGATTTCTGAAACAGTTCCTAGAAATGGCCTCTTTAGAGCGCTAACTCCTCAGTTTTTTGATAGAAAACTCCTAATTTCAGCTTATGAAGAAGCAAAAAATAAACAATTAGCATTAACGGATGAAGCATCAGCAATGGAACTTCAAGGTAGACATCCGCGTATTATTGATGCTAGCCCTTTAAATATTAAGCTAACAGAACCTAGAGACATGAAATTAGGTGAACTTTATATAGATTTATTGGATTAAATGTAGAGATGTTGCTTTATGTATAGAATAGGACATGGTTTTGATGTTCATAAGTTTGGTGGCGAAGGCCCTGTAACCTTAGGTGGTGTAAAAGTTCCATATGAACAAGGCCTAATTGCCCACTCGGATGGTGATGTTGTACTCCATGCATTGACAGATGCTTTATTGGGAGCTGCTGCACTGGGAGATATTGGCAGATTATATCCTGATAATGATGATCGCTTTTTGAATATTGATAGTCGTATTTTATTAAGAGATGCTGTTGCGAAAATTCTAGATAAAGGATACAGCATTAGTAATGTCGATGTAACGATTATTGCACAAGCACCAAAGGTTTCACCTGTTGAACATGAAATGCGTACTAATATTGCTAGCGATTTAAAGATTGATATCGACCAAGTTAATGTTAAAGCGACTACATCAGAGAAACTTGGATTTACAGGAAGAAAAGAAGGAATTGCGGTTGAAGCTGTAGCTCTCATTTATAAGGATTAAAGGGATGCGGATACTTATCAGCAATGATGATGGCGTTTATGCTCGAGGTATAAATGTTTTATTTGAGGCAATTCATTCTGAATATGATGATGTTTGGGTAGTTGCTCCTGATAGAAATCAGAGTGCTGCAAGTAATTCTTTAACTTTGGATTACCCTTTACGCACACAAGATGTTTTTAAAGAGCATTTTACAGCAGTTAGGGGAACCCCAACAGATAGTGTTTACCTTGCTATAAATGAATTATTAACACCGCGTCCTGATATAGTTATATCTGGTATAAATCAAGGTGCTAATTTAGGTGATGATGTTATATATTCAGGCACTGTTGCTGCAGCTATGGAAGGTCGCGGGTGCTGTTTTCCGCCAATAGCAGTTTCATTATTAGGTAATAAAAATTATGAAACTGCTGCTTACTTTGTTTTAAAGTTGCTTAGAAAAATTTCTGAAAGCCCTTTGCCAAAGCAGCAGGTTCTCAATATGAATGTACCTGATCTACCTCTTTCTGAGATAAGAGGTATGTTAATTACAAGACTTGGCCGCAGAAAAAATGCGGATAGTATTGTAAAAGACAAAGATTTACGCGGTGAAAATATTTATTGGGTTGGCCCTCAAGGGAAAGCCATTGATAAGACAGAAGGCACAGATTTTTGGGCTGTTGAAAATAACTTTGTTTCGGTAACTCCATTGCACGTAGACTTGACAGCTTATCAAAGTTTAGAAGATCTCAGTAACTGGGTGGACACCATTTAGCTTATGAAAATTTTTACTAAAATTTATGACTTGTGTATAGCAATGTCAAAACACAGGCTTGCGCCATTATTCTTGGTTGGAAATAGTTTTATTGAATCAATATTTTGGCCAATCCCTGTTGATGTAATGCTAGCGCCAATGTGTCTTTCAAGACCTAACAGAGCTTTACATTATGCTTTTTTCGCAACTGTAGCATCTGTTCTAGGTGCCGTTATTGGCTATTATTTGGGTTATTTTTTATACGATCCATATATAGCGGATGTCATTGCTGATTTTAATTATCAGGAAACTGTTGATAAAGTTTGTACATACTTAAAGCAATATGGAGTTCTTTTCATTGTCATTGGATCTTTTACTCCGTTACCTTATAAGATTGTTGCCATTTGCTCTGGTTTAATTGCCTCTCAACAGGTAGCCTTAGGATTAGGTGCTGGTCAATTAAATATATTGATATTTATCATTGTTTCATTCTTTGGCCGTGGTTTAAGATTTTTCTTGATAGCCATTGTAATTAAAGCAGGCGGAGAAGCCATGGAGCGAAAACTACGCCATTATATTGATATAATAGGCTGGGTAACACTATTGATTGTAGGGGTACTGACTGCATATTACATGTTGAAGGGATAACAATGATTACAAGTAGGATTACAGGTTTAAAAGCAATTGTAATAGCTAGTATTTTGACCTTGTCAATTACAGCTTGTACCACGCATACAGGTTCAGGATATACTCCAAGCCAGTTGACTGGAACCAATTCATCATCTGTAATGACAAGTTCTAGCGATTACTACACCGTTAAGCCAGGTGATACGTTATATTCCATTGCCTTCGTTCATAATATCGATATGAAGACATTGGCTTATATAAATGGCATCAGAGCTCCGTATAGTATAACTAAAGGACAACAGCTTGTATTAGATCCTGCTAAAGTAGGTGTTAAAACCCACCGCGTTCAGAAAAATGATACCGCCTACAGAATTTCTAAAAAATATGGTATTTCACTCCGTGAATTAGTTGCACTAAATGATATTGACAGCGACTACACCATAATGGTCGGTCAGCTGTTGGTTGTTAGTAAAAAAGGTCGCCCAGTAGCATCTAATAGCCAAAATGTAGCTAAGCATAATAATAACAATCAAAACTCTGGAAAAACAGCAACTAGCACTTCGGTTTCTGCTCCTACTGGTAGCACTGCGAGTTCATCAGGTAGACAATCAGCAAAGCAAACATCTAACCCGCAAAAGACTGCAGTAGCAAAAGGTTCTGGCGTTAAGTGGACCTGGCCAGTTAGAGGAAGATTGATAGAAAAATTTTCTAGCTCTGAACATGGTAACAAAGGAATCGATATTGGCGGAAAACGTGGCACTTCTATTAAATCAGCAGCTCCTGGAAAAATTGTTTATGCAGGAAATGCTCTACGTGGTTATGGAAACCTTGTGATCATAAGTCATAACAATGATTTTTTATCTGCCTACGCAAATAACGATCAAATTCTTGTTAGAGAAGGACAAGAAGTTAAAGCAGGACAAGTAATAGCAAAGATGGGTGATACTGAGGCCAAATCGGTAAGACTACATTTTGAGATACGTTATCACGGTCAAACGGTCAATCCGCTTAAATATTTACCTTGATTTAGCATAACAAAGTTAACACAAAATAATGAAAATTCGATAAGCAATAAAATGTTTGTTAAACGAATCCAGATGTTGACATAGTTTACGAACTTCTCTTGACCAACTCTA
>CAVGFV010000054.1:0-7815 GCA_963628765.1 Succinimonas sp. | reverse complement strand
TTGTGTGTGTTTTAACATTGGGACATCGCAAAAAAGTTAATTTATAGAAGTCCCCTTAACATGGTTAAGTAATTCTAAATGTTATTTTCGTATCTATTACGGGTTGGTAGGACTTTGTGTTGAGAATGTAAGAATTTACAAAGGAGCTCATACAATTTTCAAAATTCTCTATTAAATCTCTTAATTCTTTCAATAAAACATTTCAAAAACGATGACAAGTTGAATTACTTGTATTTAAAATTGTGGTATATATTTCTAAAAGTGCCTAACTTAGATACATTAAAAAAAAGGCACTGCGATATGGTAAAAAACATAGGAACATAAAAATGCAGGATCATCACGACTGGAACCCAGAAATGACCAGTCTTTTCGAAGACCTGGATCACAAACTCAGACAGTATCTACCTCCAGAACAGGTAGAGGAAGTTGCTCGTGCCTATGCTTTTGCATACAAAGCCCATGATGGTCAGAAGAGATCTAGTGGTGAGCCGTATATAACACATCCAATTGCTGTCGCAACAATACTTGCTGATATGCACCTCGATAGAGAAGCTGTTATTGCAGCTATTCTTCACGATGTGGTTGAAGATACTCCCGTAACTGAAGAAGATATCAAAAATATTTTTGGAAAGACCGTTTCTGACCTTGTGAACGGAGTTACTAAAATGGAAAAAATCCGTTTTAGTAACTACAAAGAAGCTCAAGTTGCCAACATCCAAAAAATGCTTCTTGCAATGACAAATGATACTAGAGTAATTCTCATCAAACTCGCAGACCGCACTCACAATATGCGAACTATTGGGGCATTAAGACCAGATAAAAGAAAACGTATTGCAAGAGAAACCCTCGATATTTATGCTCCAATTGCCTACAGACTTGGCATAAGTTCTATGAAAAATGAACTTCAAAATCTCTGTTTTAGGGCAATCTTTCCGCATCGGTACGAAATTATTTCTAGAGTAGTCAAGGAAGGCCAAAAGAATCGCCAAGAGACCTACGATGAACTCATTGCTGCAATGGATGCAACAATGAAAAAGACAGGCATTAGGTTCAAAATTAGAATTCGCCAAAAGAGTTTAGCAACTATTTATCACAAGATGACTACCGAGCATATTGATCTGCCTACAATTTTAAATGTCTTCAGTTTTGCAATAGTTGTTGATTCTGTCGACAGTTGTTACAGAACTCTAGGACAAATGCATAACCTCTTTAAACCTAAACAAGGTTACTTTAAGGATTATGTAGCATTACCAAAACTCAATGGTTATCAAGGTTTACATACAACAGTGATCGCACCAGGAGGGCTCGAACTAGAACTCCATATCAGAACTGAATATATGGATGTTATGGCGGAAAATGGTGTTGCCGCTCACTGGGTATATCGCATCCACAACAACCAAGCTGCTAACGATAGTCAAACACAATTTTATGCAAACAAATGGATGCAAAGTCTTAAAGAATTAATGAGTAATACAACAACCTCATTTGAATTCTTAGAAAATGTTAAGGCTAACCTCTTCCCTGAAGAAATCTATCTTTTTGCCGGAGATAGCCAAGTTCTAGAACTTCCAAAAGGCTCAACCCCAGTAGATTTCGCATATGCAATAAGTGCGCGACTAGGAAATCACTGTATTGGTGCCGAAGTAGATCACAAAGAATTTCCTTTGGATAAACCTTTGTCATCAGGACAACAAGTTCATATTATTGAGGGAGCTACAGCCTTCGCTCAACCGCAATGGCTAGAATCTGTAGTAACACTTAAGGCCAGAAGGGAAATTAGAAAGTTCCTTGAAAGTATGAGCACTGTCTTCTCTGAAGAACAAGGACGTTGCCTCCTTCAAAAGGCATTAGGTCATAAGAAGATTTGTGATCTTGATACTAACCATATCAACATGGTACTTGAACGCACTCATCTCAAAAATATTAATGAACTATTTAGAAGCATCACTCTTGGTGAGTTTAATGCTCATCTTGTGGCACAAGGCCTTCTTGGACCAGAGGCTGAGGCAGATATTTCCGATACTAAAGAAAAAGATGCTATTTCAGGTGTTTCTGGTATCAATTATAGGTACGCTACCTGTTGCTACCCGCTCCCTGGAGATGAAGTATGCGGAATATTCGACAAGGAAAAAGGCATCCTTGAAATTCATAGAAAAGATTGTCATTGTGCTAAGGACCTTCTTGCAGAGACGCCTGAAAAATTCATTCCTGTTAAGTGGAATAAAGACTTCAACGGAGAAACACCTTTCCGTACGTCTTTAATAGTTAGCTATCAAAATAGACAATCAATTCTTGGTGAAATAGTGAGTCTTATTAGTCTTACGAAGACTGAAATTATATCTATAACTCAAGGAGCTCCTGATACCAAAAGGAATGCTCACACAATTGAAATAATTATAGAAATAAAGGATCTGGAACAACTTTCTCAAGTCACGAATACTTTAAATAAAATCAACAGTATTGAATCTGTCGTACGTAAGCCTTGTTAAAGATTTCCTAGAAAAGAAAAGCCCCTTTTTAGCAATGGGGCTTTCTCTTATGGTAACTAAGGTTTTCTATTATTCTTTCACTTCGTTAACAACATTTGTTTCAACTTTATTTTGATTTTCAACTACGAAAGAATTTTTCCAAAAAACATCCTTGGTAGCAAAGACTTGAATCAAAATATGTACAGTGGAAAGAACATATGATGTCAATACTACGCCAAAAATAGTAAGAGGAATAAAACTTGGAAGTAACCATCCAAGTATCAACCAAAGAGAATTAAAAAGGAGCCAAAATATTAAATAACCTAATGCCATACCAGTAACACTAAGTACGTTTAGGTTAAAACTCATAAAGCTTTTGCCAATTGCAGAAAGAGCATGAGTTCCAGAAACAGCTACTAAAGGGAGACTAAAGAAAGAACAAGTATATATAACAAGTTCAATTACAAGAGATCCTATAACACTAATAATAAAATAATTTAATAGATCCTTAAGAAGATCAGTTCTTTCTGAAATGCTATCAACAAAAGCGTCTATAAAGAGATTTAATGATTCCTGATCTTGAGTTTCAAAAGTCACCCCTGTTTGGGCAGCAGCCGTCTTTATAATTTCTAAAACTTCTGTACAAACATGGATTATTCCAGAACCAAATAAGCCCATTAACAACATTATTCCTAGAGCATACAAAGCACACTTAATGATTAAGATCCAAAGGCTCCACAAAAATACAGACAAAAAGTTTTTCTTAAGACCTAGAAAACCTAAAGTTATAGAATCTTTAATTTTCTTTCTTTGTAAGTACGTAACTGCAATACATGCAGACAATGCGCTAAAAATAGGCGTTACAAAACAGGATATAAGTGGTATGAATGAGAGCAGTAATATACAAAGAACCGAAATTATCGATACTAAGAATACTATCCAAAATAATGGTGAAATGACTAGTTTAGAACTATTCCATACCCAACTAAAACCTTCTATAAATGAAGCAAAACGCCATTTTTCTTCTTTTATGTTTTGCCAAACTTCAGAATTTACATCTTTAGATGGTATTGAGGCTTCGTTATTTATGTCGCTCATAATTTTTACTCCAATAGAAGATAGTGAATTTTCACCATCTAAAGGAAGCACACCTTTAAAATCAATATCTTAAGAAGTTGGGAAATCACCAAATATCCAAGCAATCCTTAATTAGGATTTATTATAACGAATTAATCATAATTCACAATTTGATGACATTTACTACTTGGAAAAATCTTAAGCTTTATGTTGTATTGTATCTATCTTGTCTCTCTAAAATTTTTCTTATAGACTTTTAATTACCGCTGTATAAAAGTCTCCAAAAGGCACTACAAATTCACATAAAATCGCTAGCAAGTCCAAATTACTACACTAAATTCCTAGTCGATTATTAATTAATAAATCCAATAGTTATAGAATGCTACCTAGTTTAAGTTGAAATCAATGTCGTTAAATAACTCCGGTAGTATTCCATGAATTTTTTTTATAAATCTCTTCTCTGTTTTTGTATTGGTATGTATGCATCCTTACCAGCTATGGCAGAAGAAGAAAAATCAGAAAAAAATAGCCTTGCCGAGCTTATAAATGTCTGCATTAAAGACGAAATTCAAGAAGAAGATATATGCCATCGTGCAGAAAAAGACAAAAAACTTCAACTTTTTATCGGCGGCCAATATTTTAATGGCAATAAGAAAAGTAAAACTAATTACACAAAGGCTCTTGAATGGTTCAAAAAAGCTGCTGAGAATGGCTTACCGGAAGCAGAATATAATCAAGGTCTTGTTTACGAAAATGGTGGCTACGGCATACCGGCAGCCCCTCAATTAGCCATAATGCATTACAAAGTTGCTGCAGACTTAAAACATCCTGGTGCTTTATATAATCTCGGTAGACTTTACAGTGCAGGCATTGCAGTTCCACAAGATCTTAAAGTAGCCGGTGATTATTTTTACCAAGCAGCAGCGCTAGGCCTTCCTGAGGCTAATTACGCACTTGCTGTTTGGTATATGAATACAAGGCCTGCCGAAAAAGAACAGGATCCAGAAATGAACAAGATGATCCTTTCGTATATCGATGCAGCAATCAAGGACAATGTTCCAGAAGCCTTCACATTAAAGGGAATAGCCTACGAAAAAGGTTGGTTAGGTCTCACTCAAAATATCGACAAAGCCATTGAACTTTATAATCAAGGCAATTATACCGGGGATCAATCCGCTCAAGGACGCGTTGCTATTCTATTAATCAAAGATAAAAAATATGACCTTGCTCTTAGCCAATTGAGCTCAGCTGTAAACGATGAACATAATTCTACTGCTATGTGTTTACTCGGGGATATGTATCTCAATGGTACTGGTGTACCTGCAGATGCAAATAAGGCAACACAGTATTATCAAAATGCAGCAGATATGAATAATCCGTGTGGCTTATTCCGCTTAGGTCTTCATTATTACGAACAACAAACTCCAGATTATAAGAAAGCTTTTGAATACTTTAACAGAGCTTTAGAAACTGGTAATGCAGACGCTGAAACATACCTCGGAGTTATGTATGCTTCTGGTCTTGGTGTTCCTGAAAGTCACTCCCGTGCTCTCAAATACTTTAATAGTGCCGCCCTTTCAGGTAGCCACGTAGCAGAAAATGAGCTCGGCCGTATTTATTTAAATGGCATTGGCACCAAACAAGATTACGATCTTGCTATGAAGTATTTCTCAAGTGCTGCTGAAGCTGATTACCCACCAGCTATGGTTAATCTAGGCAGACTTTACGCAGAAGGAAAAGGTACTGAAGCTAATCTAGAAACTGCTGCATCTTGGTACCAAAAGGCAATCATTCTTGGTAACAACAATGCTTTTTCTGCATTGGGCGAGATGAACCTTAAATCCCAAAATTATGATACCGCATTAAATTTCTTTAATACGGGCGCCCAGAAAGGTATGTCCGATTCCGAATATTGGCTAGGCTACATGTATGAAAAAGGACTTGGGGTTGCTACCGATATTGTAAAAGCACGCTCATACTATGAACTTGCGAGTGAACACGGTAGCTCTCTTGCAACTGTAGCTCTTGGCTTATTTAGCCTCAACGGGAACGGTGGTAAAACAGACCCTAATAAAGCTTTTGAGTTGTTTAACAAGGCTGCTACTAAAGGAGAGCTAGAAGCTATCTATCAGCTTGCGAAGGCCTATGAATTAGGAAAAGGCACTAAGCAGGATAACCAAAAAGCTTTACGTCTTTATCAAAAAGCAGCTGATAAAGGACATGCAATGGCTCAATATGCTGTCGGAAAATACCTAGATGATGGAATTTTCACAGCGCCAAATCCAAAGGTTGCTGCAGTATTTTACGAAAAAGCTGCAAACAATGGAGTTCTCCCTGCCCAGGTTGCCATTGCTTCTATGTATGAAAAGGGATATGGCACAACCAAATCTATGCCTAAGGCCTTAACCTTTTACAAAATGGCGTCTGACAATGGCGATGCTGTTGCCATGAGAAAGACAGCAGAGTACCTCATAAAAGAACATAAATCAGATGAAGATATCAACGCTGCTATTGCTTTATATGAAAAATCTGCAGCTAAAGGTGATTCTAAGGCTATTGCATTTTTAGGCCAAATTTACGCTGAAGGTCTTAAAAATACTGACAACACCCAAAATTTAGTAGCTCCAAATCCTACCAAAGCACTCACTTATCTCAATAAAGCTTCGTCATTAAAGATCCCAAGAGCTCAATATGCTCTAGGTATTATGTATCTCAATGGTACGGGTGTTAAAAAAGACATTAAAAAAGCGAAAGAACTCATTCTTTCTGCTGCCTCAGGAGATCAAGAACATCCAGGAATTCCTGAAGCAATGTTTAGCACTGGTAAATTCTACGCAAACGGCATTGGTGTACCACTAAATGTTATCACAGGAATATCTTGGTATGAACAAGCTTCAACACTTGGGAACATGGATGCTCAGCTTGAACTCGGAAAAATTTACCTCTTCGGGCGTAAAGACAGTGGTATTGCAGCAAATCGTGCTAAAGCTATGGAATATTTAAAACTAGCAGCGGCTAAAGGTAGTAAAGAAGCACAGCAACTTATTACTGAAAATAGCAAATAATAAAATTCCATAGCCCTGTTTTAAAGCTAGTTAAAAATCAAACTCCCCTTTTCTATACTTTTAAGAGATAGAATTTGGGGAGTTTGTGCTATCTTTAATGCTAAATATGATTGGGTTCATTAATTACATAAGACATGATCTTGAAGGTATCTACACTGCAGAATTCCTGCGAGGGGGCCTCAGTATGCTTTTTGCCGTAATAGCAGATAGCTTTTTTGATCTCAATGGTGCAAATGCCTACATCTTAATCATTGGTCTTTATGGCTTACGTTCATTAAGTGGCAAAAATTTCATTATAAGATTCGCCAACATCATCGTAAGCTTAATGCTTCTTTCTTTAACTTTGGTTATAGCGCTATATTTTGGCCATCATAAACTCTATATTCCAGAACTCCTTTTGGTTTCCTCATTATCAGCAGGTACTGTATATGCTCTTAAACATATTAAGGATTTTTCTGGCACCATCATGTTTATGAGCATTTTTGCCGTAGTTAATTATGGTATGGGAGCTATTGATAGTACTGGTGAAGTTAACACTATAAAACTCCTGAAAGCCTCGCTCATTGGTAGCATCTGCGTAATTCTAGCAGTCATAATAGTGCCATTCACGCATTTTCATTGGTGTACGGTAATTAATCTTTGCTTCTACCACGACCTTAGAAGTTATGCTGAAATCATGTGTCGTAATGCCTCTTACTATGAATTTTCAAACCTAAAAAACCATACTAAGAATGATTTGCTAATGCTTCAAAGCTTCCTTTTCAACATCACACAATACGTAGATGATAAAGAAAGAAAACAACACTACCTTTCCGTTATAAATGGTCTTGTATTAATAACTTGTTGGCCTATAGCAGAAACTAATCCTGAACAATCCTGAACACATTAGACATATCTGTAGGATAAGAGAAAATACTTTTGAACTCATCCTTAAAGTATCAGAAGCTAAAAATAACTCCGACATTACTCGCATTCATAATTTATTCAATGCCTTTAAAGATCATCTAAAAAACAGTCCTCCAGACCCATTTTGTAATGGAGATATGCAAGCACATACTCTAAAAGTACTCTCACATCTGATTGGTATCCGAGAGAGGGATATAAAATGATAGCTCCCGATAATCTTTTAAAAAGACAAATGGCGTCAATGTGTTAAACGAATCCAGATGTTGACATAGTTTACGAACTTCTCTTGACCAACTCTA
>CAVGFV010000053.1:0-8803 GCA_963628765.1 Succinimonas sp. | reverse complement strand
AAGAATGGTCAATTAAAGTATCGTTTTTATTGTCAACGTCTAAATACGTACTACAGGAGCAGAATGCACAGAAAAATACCCCCCTGCAAATGTTTGTGCAGAACTTGGAAACGGCAATTATGTTCGTATTAAAGGTGGCTATCCTGATGCAGTTGAGGTTTATAAGATTTTAGATGCCGATATTTATGCACCAAATCCTTACAGAAACTATTGCGATTCACTTCCAGATGTAAGAAATAAAGTATCTTGTCAGCACGATTTTTGTTTTTGCAAAAGAACAGTGCCTGAACGTGATATGAAAAAAGAGCTGAATATCAATCTTTCAGATAGTGAAATGCGTTGGCATATAGCCATTTTTTGGCCAAAAGGATATACCTACAGTGGGAAAGCTAATTTTAATCAGTGCTACCTTATGTATATGCAACCTGTATATGACCAAAATAAAAAGGTTTGGCTAACTAAAACACCAAAATACCTAACTGTAACTAAAGGTTGCTAATAGATAAGATTTTAAAAATTTGTATTTCTTTGGCAGATTTTAATAAATGTAGAGTCTTTCAAAAAATATTTGTGTTTTAAAGGCTAAACTCTTTTTGGTTTTGGCTTTTTTATTTTAATAAAAGGACATTACAATGGGTAAGTTTGTTATTAAGACCACTAATAAAGGTTTTGTTTTTAATCTTAAGGCTGGCAATGGTGAAGTTATTGCTGTATCTCAAGTTTATACTACTGAAGATGCTTGCCGTAATGGTATCGAAAGCGTTAAGAAAAATTCTGTAGTAGCAGAAATTGAAGATCAAACAAAGGAAGGTTTTACTGAGCTCAAGAATCCTAAGTTTGAAGTTTATAAGGATAAAGCAGGAGAATTCCGTTTCCGTCTCAAAGCTACTAACGGACAAATCATTGTAACTGGCGAAGGTTATACTCAGCTTCAAGGTTGTCAAAATGGCATTGCCTCTATAAAGAAAAATGCTCCTGAAGCGGAAGTAGTTCTCGAAGAAGCAAAATAAAGTAATTTATTTTTAAATTATATTTTGGCATATAAGTAAGTATTCTGTTGATACCACAAGTGCGTTATTTATATGCCTATGGGAGTTATCAGATACCTCCATTTAAAATTCAAGTGGTTAATAGTACTCAAGAAAAATTTATCATAGTTCGTATTAAGTGTGTATAACTCTCTTTTCTAGGTAATGTGTAATAAATCTCCTTGCCTTACTGCATCGTATCCAGTGTTTTGCCTTAGAAACAGCAGCCATTCTTAAATAAAAAACTTTTTAATCCAAAAATGTATTCACCGATAACTGTATTTGCAATAAAATTGTAAAATATGTTTTTGACTCAGTGATCACATTTTTTAGGAGGAGCAATGACTGAAAGATTTCGTCCGTTTGTTACTGTTGCGGCAATTATTTCCTGTAGAGGAAAATATCTTTTGGTGTCAGAGTATGATGAAGCTCCATATCCTGTTTTTGGTCAACCAGCAGGACATCTAGAAGGACGTGAAGATTTAGTAGAAGCTGTAGAGCGTGAAATTTTTGAAGAAACAGGTCTAAAACTTCACCCTGAAGGGCTTTCAGGAATTTATACCTACGTAAAGGATAATGAGACCATTATTCGTTATTGTTTCTATTTAAATGATGATTCACTTCCTGAGGAATTAATTCCTCAAGATCCTGATCATGATATTTTGACCGCACGTTGGTATACAAAAGAAGAATTACAAGGCCTAAAAGATAAATTTAGAACACGTCTAGTAAGATTGTCATTTGAGGATTACTTCAAAGGGGATAGATATCCTTTGTCTATTCTTAAGACAGTGCGTCCTTAATTATTCAGAGGAAAATTCTAATGGCAGAAAAAGTTATTGTAGGTATGTCTGGTGGTGTTGATTCATCAGTTTCTGCATATCTTCTAAAAGAGCAGGGCTACGATGTAGTTGGGCTTTTTATGAAAAACTGGGAAGAGGATGATACCGATACCTATTGTTCAGCTGCTCAAGATGTTGCTGATGCTCGAGCTGTATGCGACACCATTGGGATTGAGTTAAAAACAATAAATTTTGCTGCTGAATATTGGGATCGTGTTTTTGAAAATTTCTTGTCTGAATATAAAGCAGGAAGAACTCCGAACCCTGATATTCTTTGTAATAAAGAGATTAAGTTTAAGGCATTTTTGGAATATGCTCTTGAAGATCTTGGGGCCGATTACATGGCTACAGGGCACTATGTGCGTCGCACATTTGAAGAATACCCAAAGCTTTTAAGAGGCTCAGATCCAAACAAGGATCAAAGCTATTTTCTTTATACATTAAGCTATGAACAAGTGGGACATTCACTTTTCCCTGTAGGCGACATGCTTAAGCCAGATGTTAGAAAACTTGCTGAAAAAGTAGGGCTAGCTACTGCCCATAAGAAGGATTCGACAGGAATTTGTTTTATTGGCGAAAAGCGTTTTAATGAATTTTTGAATCGTTTTATTCCTGCTCAAAAAGGTCTTATTGAAACTGTTGATGGAAAGGTTATCGGTGAACACAAAGGGCTAATGTTCCATACCTTAGGTCAAAGAAAAGGGTTAGGTATCGGTGGTCTTCACAACATGCCAGAAAATCCTTGGTATGTTGTTGATAAAGATCTTGAACGTAATGTGCTCATTGTGGCTCAAGGTCATAATCATCCAAGACTCATGTCGAAGGGATTAATCGCTGGTAATCTCTGCTTTACTTTAAGAGAGACTCCAAAGGAAGGACGTTATACTGTAAAAACACGTTATCGTCAGGCAGATATTCCTTGTACCCTAGAGCATTATGGTAATGATAAAATAAAGATCATTTTTGACGAAGAAGTTGCTGCTGTTACTCCAGGACAGAGTGCCGTTTTGTATGACGGTGAAGTTTGTCTCGGAGGGGGTATAATAGAAGAACGTCTAAAGGAAGTTTAATTTTTAGGGGAGTAGCTATGGCAGACAATATTGCGGTACAGTGTTTGGCTTTTGCGGCTGTTTGTCAGTCTGCTCTTCTTATTCAAAGATTATCACGATTTGGATCTTGGGATATCGACGGTACAGAGGATGCTGCTTTAACTTTGATAAAGTCAATCAGAGTAGAGAATCCTCGTACAGCTTATGATGTTTTTGATGATGTTGCACTGAGACGTGGCTATCAAGTCATAGTTGACATCTTTGGTGGAATAAATTCCTCAGATGAAAAGACTATGGAGCTTACTAAGTATCTGTTTTCATTTTTGAATCTTGGTAGTAAGGTTTTTAAGGATTCGGCAATGCTGAATGCCCTTGATGAAGCTTTTAAAAAACTTGAAGGAACCTATCTAGCATCAGAATGTACACCAAAAGAGTTAGATCCAGAATATCTCCGTGGGCTTGCTACAATCTATAAAGAGTTAATTTCCAAGAGTTCTTACGGCAAGATTTTAATTATGGGAAATCGTACATATCTTCAACAGGAAGATATCCAGTGCCGTATAAGATCACTTTTGATTGCAGCAATTAGAGCCGTAGTTTTATGGCGTCAATTGGGTGGACGTCGTTTGAAACTATTTTTTGGTAGAAAGAATTTATTGGCTTATGCCACTCAACATTTAAAGAATCTGTAATTTTTCAATGGAGCTTTAACACTAATGGAACTTGAACTTTCAACATTGACAGCAATTTCACCTATCGATGGTCGATATGCTGGTAAATGTGCTGAATTAAGAGAAATTTTTTCTGAATATGGTTTAATGCGTTTCCGCGTTACCGTTGAAGTTAACTGGCTTAAGAAGCTAGCTAGCGAACCTGCAATAAAGGAAGTCCCAGCTTTTAGTGCTGAAGCTATTGCTTTTCTTGATGGTATTGTTAACAACTTCAGTGTTGAAGATGCAAAGGCTATCAAGAAACATGAAAGTGTTACTAACCACGATGTAAAGGCAGTGGAATATTTCCTTAAAGACAAGGTTGCAAATTTCCCTGAAATTAATGCGGTTAAAGAATTTATCCATTTTGCCTGCACTTCTGAAGATATTAACAATAATTCACATGCATTGATGCTTAAAACTGCTCGTGAACAGGTTATTGTTCCTTTATTTAAGCAGGTTATTGAAGCTATTAAAGCTTTGGCTCATAAGCATGCTGCAGATCCTATGATGTCTCGTACCCATGGTCAGCCAGCTTCTCCAACCACTCTTGGTAAAGAAATGGCAAATGTAGTTTATAGATTACAGAGACAACTTAAAGAAATTGAGGCCGTAGAAATTCTTGGTAAGATCAACGGTGCTGTAGGTAACTATAATGCTCACATGGTGGCTTATCCTGAAGTTGATTGGAAAAATTTCAGTAAAGAATTTGAAGAAAGCCTAGGTATTACTTGGGATCCTTACACAATTCAAATTGAGCCACATGATTACATTGCAGAACTCTTTGATGCAATCGCTCGTTTCAATACCATTGTTATGGATTTTGATCGTGATATTTGGGGCTACATTTGTTTAGGAACCTTTAAGCAACGTACTATTGCTGGTGAAGTTGGTTCTTCAACTATGCCACATAAGGTTAACCCAATAGATTTCGAAAATTCTGAAGGTAATATCGGTATTGCAAATGCTATTTTTAGACATTTGGCAATGAAGCTTCCTGTAAGCAGATGGCAACGCGATCTTACTGATTCAACAGTTCTTCGTAATCTTGGTGTTGCTGTTGGTTATACTGAAATTGCTATGAAATCAACTCTCAAGGGTGTAAGCAAGCTTGAAGCTAATACTCAGCATATGCTTGATGAACTCGATAACAATTGGGAAGTTTTAGCAGAACCATATCAGACTGTAATGCGTCGTTACGGTGTTGATAAGCCATATGAAAAACTTAAGGCTCTGACACGTGGCCAAAAGGTAAATCGTGAAATTATGCTTAAGTTTATTGATACCCTTGATATTCCTGAAGAAGGCAAGGAAGCATTAAGAAAACTTACTCCTGCAAACTATATCGGTAGAGCTGTAAGTTTCGCAGAAGAAATTTAAGTAAGTAAAATCTTTTTCTTAGGAAAGCTCTGTGTTTTTTTACACGGGGCTTTTTTGTTTTTAAATTATCTAGCTGTAAAAAATGCTAACATAGAAAAATACATTATTAAGCACTCTACCTTTTTGATTTATGGGCCTCCTTATGTCAGATAATCCTTACGTTGCTAAAAATTTTGCAGATATCCGAGATTACCCTCATTATTGGACTCAAGATTTTGTTCCAGCACCTTATCTTCCTATGAGTAGGAAAGAAATGGATAAGTTAGGTTGGGATTCTTGCGACATCATTATGATTTCAGGTGATGCTTATGTTGATCATCCAAGTTTTTGTACTGCAATAATAGGCAGGTATTTAGAGTCATTTGGCTTTAGAGTTGGTGTCATAGCTCAACCGGATTGGCATTCAAAAGAGCCCTTTATGGTGTTAGGAAAACCAAATCTTTTCTTTGGGGTAACGGCTGGAAATATGGACTCGATGATCAACCATTACACAGCTGAGAGAAGAATCAGAAGCGATGATGCTTATACTCCTGGTGATGTAGCTGGGAAAAGACCTGATAGAGCTTCAGTGGTATATAGTCAAAGACTTCGTGAAGCTTATGGTGATACTCCCATAGTGCTTGGAGGAATAGAAGCATCGCTTAGAAGATTTGCTCATTATGATTATTGGTCTGACACCGTAAAAAATTCAGTATTACCTGATTCCCGTGCTGATATTATTGTGTATGGTAATGGTGAGCGACCTATCATAGAAATAGCTTGGCGTTTATCTAAAGGTGAGAGTATTAACGACCTTAAGGATATTCGTGGTACCGCTGTAATGGTTAAAGAAGCTCCACAAGATTTCAAGGGAATAGATGCTAGGGTACCTGCTAAAAACCTTGAAATTCCTCCAAAAAAGAACCCTTATTGCGATCTTTGTGAAAAAAATATTTCTAGTGTGAATAACACAGAAGAGAAAATAAAGGAATCTAATGTTGATACTACAGATAGAAATGTTAGTAACACATATATCCTAATTCCATCCGCTGATGATGTAAAAAAGAACAAGCCCTTATACGCACAAGCATCTCATGTAATGATTCAAGAGACTAATCCTTTCTGCGCAAGGGCGATAATGCAACAGCATGGAAATCGTTATGTATGGGTGAATCCTCCTGCTTTTCCATTGACTCCCCCAGAGTTAGACTACGTTTATCAGCTTCCTTATCAGAGAAAACCACATCCTGCATACGGAAAAGCCACAATTCCTGCCTTTGAGATGATTAGAAACTCTGTGGCGATTATGAGAGGCTGTTTTGGCGGGTGCACATTCTGTTCGATTACTGCTCACGAAGGTAGAATTATTCAAAGTCGTTCCCAAGAATCTGTAATAGATGAAATATCAGAAATAAAAAAACATGACGATAAATTTAACGGCGTGATTTCAGATCTTGGAGGCCCCTCAGCTAATATGTACTGTTTGGGTTGTAAGGATCCAAAATCTGAGCATAGTTGTCGTCGAAATTCTTGTTTGTATCCGACACCTTGTGGCAAATTAAATACGGATCATGCGAATCTTATTAAGCTGTACCGTGCAGTAAGGGCATTACCTTATGTTAAACGGGTCATGATCGCTTCAGGTGTGCGTTTGGACTTAGTATTAAAGGATCCAAAATACATAAAAGAGCTTGTGCTCTATCACGTAGGAGGCCTTCTTAAAATAGCTCCAGAACATACTGAACCAGAAGTATTAAAGTTTATGCATAAACCAGGAAACGAAATTTATGAAGACTTTAAAAAATGTTTTGATCGTATTTCGGAAGAAGCAGGAAAAAAACAGTATTTGATTCCTTACTTTATGTCTTCTCATCCTGGTTCATCTTTACTTTCCATGGTGCATCTCGCGTTATGGCTTAAGAAACGTGGTTTTAAGCTTGATCAAGTACAAAACTTTATCCCAACGCCAATGGCTGGATCTTCAACTATGTATCACACTGGGATAGATCCATACGAAAAGGTAACTGAAAAGGGTGGTGTGCATGTTTATGTACCATTAGGAGATATTGCAAGAAGAAGACAGAAAGCTATATTACGCTACCATGATCCTGCAAATTTCCCTATAATTCGTGATGTTTTACGAGAACTTGGACTTGAACGTTTAATTGGCACTGGCCCTGATGCTTTAGTTGTTCCTGAAAGAATGGAACAAAGAAATACAAAACTTAATCCTCGTTATGGTTTTGCTAAAAAGAATTTATCAGATAAAGGCAAAGGCAGTCATTTTGCAAGTGCTAATAGAAAAGATGGTCATTTTAAACTTAAAAACTCTGCTTTCAGTAAAAAAAGGAACTAAAAAATGAAATACTCTGATGGTCGTGCCATCCATAGCGGTGATTCTGTACTTTTTAAAAATAAGATCTTCGGAACGATTGTTGCAGTGCTTGATACAAGGGAGTTTTCTGAAAAATACATACCAGATAATTTTGGCGGTCTTGAATCAGGTCTTATGATAGAATTCCGTGACGGTAACGTGCTGTTTTTTGATTCTGTACCTTTGGAACTTCGCCTTTTAGGAAGATTAGAATCACTTTAACAAGAGAATATAGGACAATTTTGGTGAAAAAACTTTTTAAAATATTTGCTGTTGTAGCTTTAACTTCAGCTCTTATTTGCACTTCAGGGTGTCGTGGTAAAAATCATAATAATGAACCAGAGGATGAAACCTTATTGGGAACTGATGCCAACAAAGACGGGATCAGGGATGATATTTATAAAAAGATGCGTAGTGAATTCGTTGGAATTCCTGAAGATGAAATGAAGGTTTTGGATCAGAATGCCCATGTTTTTCAAGAGATTCTTGAGCTTAATTTAGATAATAGGAATGATGTGCTGTTAGCAAGAAGTCATCTAGATGATGCCTTTAATTGTGGTATCACAGTTTATGGTGAAGAACTGAATTATGATAATTTCAGTGTGATGTTAACACGTTTAAGACAGTGGTATTTTAATAATCCTTTAAGAAAGCGACAGCACCAAGAGTTTATGCTTCGTAGTAAGGAATACCATTTCGAGCCTATGAATCTTGAAGGAAACAATACCTGTGAATTTGAGTTAAGTGAAGAAACTCTCAAAAGAATAGAATTCCGTAAAAAAGCCAAGGAATATCGAGAACAGCAGAAAAAAGCTGAACAAAAGAACTAAAAAAAGTAGGAGTTCTTATGGATATAAATATTTTTGTGAAGTATTTTATAGGACTCCTTGCGATTATAAACCCAGTAGGTTTGGTGCCTGTTTTTATCTCTCTTACTGATGGTTTAACATCACATGAACGCCTGCATATAAACTTTGTAGCAAATTTGTCAGTTGCAATTATTTTGATAATTTCAATGTTAGCGGGAAGATTTATACTTGAATGTTTTTCAATTTCCATTGATTCGTTTAGGATAGCTGGCGGTGTTGTCATTATCTTAGTTGCAGTTTCTATGATTCAAGGTCGCCTAGAAAATGGCAGAAGAAACCCTGAAGAAAGTGCCGAAGCAAGTACCAAAGATTCTATCGCTATTGTACCTCTAGCAATGCCTCTTATGGCAGGACCTGGAGCAATAAGTTCTACAATTGTTTTTAGTGGTCAAATGAATAGTAGTGTTATCGGTATTACTGGTAGCATCATTGTGATAGGCATCTTTTCATTATGTTCATTCGTGATTTTTTCGCTGTCACAATTTATGTTTAGGGGACTTCTATAAATTAAAAATTTTACAGAAAAAAGAAAGGGTTTCTTATGTTAGAATTGTGTCGCCAAACTCAACAAC
>CAVGFV010000052.1:0-2739 GCA_963628765.1 Succinimonas sp. | reverse complement strand
TTTGATGATATGCTTGAGGCAGATAAGAAGCAAGATGCAGCCTGAGTAACACGAGGCAGGAAATCAAAGATGTTTACACAAAATACTTGACACAATCGTGAGATATTTATTTTGTTTATCCAAAGCACAAGTTTGGGAAGTTCTAGTGCGAAATACCAACTTAAATAAATTGTTGCTGGAGTACAAAGAATCGCAGACAAAAGATCCATAAATAAGAAAATATGAAGCGGAATTTTTCTAGTTATCCCCGAAAAAATGAATAAGGCTGTCCGAAATCCACTTATAAAACTTCCAGTAAAGAGGGCGAACGCTCCATGCTTTTTTAAAATTCTACGAAAAACGGCAAAGCGAGAGGGAGTTAGGTATTTTCTTAGAAATTTGTTTTTGAGAAGACGCGGTCCGCAGTTGTAGCCTAAACACCACAGACTTAAGTCTGTCCCAATGATAGTGAGGAAACACATTGCGAAGGACAGATGCACATTAAGAATACCTAGTCCCGAAAAAATTCCGACGCTCGCTAAAATAATGTTACGTGGAATTGGAACACCGTATCCTGCGATTATTAAGGTGAGAACTGCGATAATATAATTGCAATTCCCGAACTTACCAAAGAATTCGGTGATCCATTCTAGAAGCTCTAGCATCTTAAAATTTAATCTAAGTCTTCAGGAGGAGTAGTTTCTTTTTTCTCTTCTTGGTTGTTTTGTGCTTCGAGCTTTTCAGCGTTTTCTTGACGTTTTTTAATGTATCCTTTTATGTATCGTTTAACTACAATAAAGAGAACAATGAATACGATTGCTCCAATAATGTAGTGCATGATGCTTTGACCTTGTTTTACATGTTCTAAGAGAACAGGAATTTGATCAGCAAAAAAGTAACCTAAATATACCCATACTGGAACGGAAATAATAGCTGCAAAACCATCCATCAAGACAAAATGACTAAATGGAATTCTATGGCTCATTCCTGAAGTTAAGAAAATTGGGGCTCTTAAGCCTGGCATAAATCTCGCCGCAAAAAGTACCCAAATTCCGTATTTACTGAATTGTCTTTGTACCTCGGCAAAACGTTTTGGAGAAAGAATCTTTCTTATCGGACGAAAGCGTTGAATACGGTAGCCAAAAATTCTTCCAGCAAAGTAAATCACAGAATCCCCAAGTATTACACCCGCAAAGCAAACGGCGAGCATTATGTGTGGGTTAGTAGCTTTTAAGCCAGAGACAAGGCCTCCTGCAACCAAAGTGATATCTTCTGGAACTGGTAGGCCAAAGCCGCATAAAACTAATATTCCAAAAGCGAATAGATAGTTATATGCTCCGTAGTCACAGAGATAATTTTGTACCCATAGAAATACTTTTTCCATGTCCTAAATATATCCTTAATGTTGATATGGCAATAAATTAGTTACTAACAATTTTGGTAAAAGGTTTATTTTAACTGATTTTACATATATTTATATTTAAAGTGTTACTTATTGTTCCCTAGAACCTGAAAATCCCATTTGTCTCCAAGCTTCATAAATAAAAATTGCTACGCTATTTGAAAGGTTCATACAGCGACTTTCTGGCATCATAGGAATTCTAACCTTTTGTTCTGGAGGAAGACTATCTGTATACTCAACAGGAAGCCCCGCAGTTTCTTTTCCAAAGATTAGAACATCACCGTCTTTAAATTGGCATTCGTTTGGTTTCATATGACCGTGTGTTGTACAAGCGTATATGTTATGTCCTTTAAAATACTCTAAGCATTCTTGAAGATTGTGGTGATATTTGATGTCTACAAATTCATGGTAATCCAACCCAGCACGGAGAAGCTTTTTATCGTCCATTATAAAAGCGGTAGGTTCAATTATATGGAGTTTTGTGCCAGTGTTAGCGCATAAACGTATGATGTTACCTGTGTTTGCTGGAATTTCTGGTTGAAAAAGAACTACGTTTATCATTTTATTTTCCTTAAACTTTAATATGATTAACATGATAACAGAAAGTAGCTTTAAGAGACCTAAAAATCCTTATTTCAAAACAGAAACAGAACTTTATAGGAGAATTGTCCATGGCTTTTCGTATCGTATCTATTGGTGAACTCGTTGTTGATATTTTTGCGGATCTTAAAAGTCCCGGTGGCGCTCCTGTAAATTTTGCATGGCATTCTAGACTTTTAGGTGATGATGCTTTTGTGATTAGTGCAGTTGGAAGAGACGAGCTAGGTAATACATTAAAAAATTATTTAAAAAATAGTGGTGTACATTACCTCATCCAAGAAAATGATTTTCCATCGGGTAAAGTTTTGGTATCAGGAACTGGCAATGAAGTAAGCTACGAAATTATTGAAAATGTAGCTTGGGATCATCTGAAAAAGACTGTAGATATAGAGCAGGTAATAAAAAATTGCGATCTTATTTCCTGCGGTACTCTTATTGCAAGATCGCCTGAAAGCAGAAAATTTGTTTTTGAGGCTCTCGAAAGCGTTACAAAAAAGACAATTCGCTATTTGGATGTTAATTTTAGACAAAACTTTTACTCGAAGGACATCATCTTCGACTTTTTTAAGAGAATTGATGTTCTTAAAGTAAATTTTGAAGAATTTAAGATAATTTCGGAATTCCTTAATCTCAAAGGATTATCTGAAGAAAAAAAAAAATAGATTGTGTCAAGTATTTTGTGTAAACATCTTTGATTTCCTGCCTCGTGTTACTCAGGCTGCATCTTGCTTCTTATCTGCCTCAAGCATATCATCAAA
>CAVGFV010000051.1:0-2908 GCA_963628765.1 Succinimonas sp. | reverse complement strand
TGTGTGTTTTAACATTGGGACATCGCAAAAAAGTTAATTTATAGAAGTCCCCTTAACAGAAAAGTTTTTTGAACTTTGATGTTAAATGCAAGACGCAATAAAAACAAGAGAAGTCTTTTTCATGCCTAAAAACTCATTTTGAAACGTAAAGTTGATGTAAAATAGCTAGCAATGCTAGTGCTTTTGGGACTTTTCCATGTATATATCCATATATGTTGTTGCTACACTACTTGTTCTAGTTTTGGGCTTTTATTTTTGGAAGAAACATGCCCAAAAATTAAAGAAACCCCGTCAAGATCCCAACCGTTGGGTAAATACCGACAATTTTACTGTATGGCAGAAGAATATTTCCCATAACTGTAATGATGATAGCCTAAGAGAATATATTCTCTTTCTAAAGAATTATAAGGGAGGCTACATTAGAAGGAAGAAAGGGGAAATTGTACAACAGCGCTACCTTCCAAATGAACTTGGAGCTCTTAAAGGTATTTTTTTGAATGTGGTTTGTCCCTCTCCAAAGCCTCTTACCGAAACTAAGGAAGAGTTTCGAGAACTCTTAGTTAAGCTGGGGGTACGAGGCGTGGACGTAAGACCTCGCTATGAGGAAAGAGCTGGAAAACTCAGAGTGCGTGCAAGTCTTTCAGATGCTGAAAAGCGGATAAAGAGGGCAGGAAATTATGGTGAGCAACTTGTAAGAGATGCTCTTCAGAATTTAGCTCCTGAATATAAAGTTGTCAGTGGCATTAGGATTTCAGTAGTAGGTCAGCCTGATACAGAATTTGACCATGTGGTAGTGGGACCTAGTGGAGTGTTCGTTATCGAAACCAAAGCCTTTGGCCTTTCACATGAAGGCAAAGCTAATCGTTGCATTATCTTTATTACTCAAGATGACAAATGGAGCAAACTTGAACACGGCTTTACTAGTGCTCTTACATCCCCAACAGCACAGATAATAAGACAAAGAGAAGTCGCGAAAACTGCTCTTTCAGAATTTGGGGTAAGACCTCGGGCGGTCTTAGTATTAGCTAATCCTAAAGCCGTTATCGCTAAGAATGCAGCAAAGCAAAAATTTATGATTTTAACGGCTAATAAGCTACCTTTATTTATTCAAAAAAATAGGGCTAATCAAGAAAACCTTTCTCCAGAAGTTTGTGAAAAGATTCTGGAGAAACTTGATAGCGTACGCGTTAACTAATTAGTCTTCAAGAAGAGAATTTAAAAGGAGAGTTAGTCTTTCCTCCTGGTAGTTAAAGTGATTACCAGGTGTTTTTGCAAAGCTACAAGGAATACCTTTACTTTCGGCTATGGCTTGTACTTCTTGAGTGTCTTCGTTAATTGATTTCATGCAGGGATTTTTGGTAAAGGCTTCCCTTTCTCCCAGTGTAAGAGCAAGTTTAGACATTTGAAGTTTTTGTTCTTTTAACCAACTTGTAAAAGAGTCATACCAAAATGATCCCGAAGAACTTCCTACAAGATCAAAGAGTTTACACTTGGTGCTTTGCCATACTACAAATAAACCCGCAAGAGAAATACCAAGAGCCACTCCACTCTTTTTACAGGTTCACTGATATTTAAACCACTTTCTACATCTGGAATGATCTCTTTTGTGAGTTCTTCTAAAAAGAGGTCAGCTTCACCAGTAAAATCTTCTTCTTTTGGAAAAACTTTTGGTGCAGGCCATGGGGTAAGGTATTTATTCCAATTGCCAGGGCGGATAATAATTATGGAGTGACCTTTATCAAGGTAGTTGTTAAGAATGTTTTTAGGAAATTCTTCATCCCAAAAAAAGTATAAAAGAGGAAGGTCTTTATTTCCTGGGTGACTTTCAACAGTACAGTATTTCCAATCCTTTTTCAAAACTATAATCTCCATCTATTACGTAGCACTTAAAGAAAATTATGTCCTTTTTCTACGCTAAAATATTGCTATAAATGATTTCTTTTTGATAAATTGTAGCCTATATATCATCTGAGAGCTCGCTATGGAAAAAATTCGTCTTGATAAGTGTGTTACCCAAAATTTTGGTTGTTCCCGCAAAGAAGCCGGAAGACTGATAAGACAAGGTCTTATTTCAGTAAATGGTGTTGTTTCTAAGGATGCCGGTCTTAAGGTTTCTAGTGAAGATGAAATTGAAGGCTTAGATAATTCTCTAGATGTGGTGTTAACTTCAAAACCTCGCTATTTTATGTTAAATAAGCCAGCAGGTTATGTTTGTGCTTGTGATGATAGTGAGCATCCTCCCATCATGTCCTTCTTTGAAGAGGAAGCCAGCGGGCTTTTCCCTGTAGGTAGATTGGATCTTGATACAGAAGGACTTATCTTTATTACTGATGATGGCAATTGGTCCCACAGAATTACCTCTCCTAAAAAGCATTGCGAGAAGGTTTATGAAGCAGAACTAGCGGATCCATGTGAAGATTCCGTGATAGAGCTTTTTGAAAAAGGTATTCTTCTTCGTGGAGAAAAAACTACTACAGCCCCAGCAAAGCTAGAAATTTTAGAGCCAAAACTTGTGCATTTAAGGATATCTGAAGGGCGTTATCATCAGGTAAAGAGAATGTTTGCAGCCGTAGGTAATAAGGTAATTAAGCTTCGTAGGCTTTCTATTGGTAAGATAGATTTACCGAAAGATCTTCCTGTGGGGGATTTTCGAAAACTTACCGACGAGGAAATAGCGCTTTTTTAACAGAACATAAAAATAAGCTATAAATTCTAAAAAAATGCGAATTTTGGAGAGCAAAAAACAACAAACTCTCCTTATGCATAAAATATCTAGATCGACTTCGCTTATTCATTGTACTTACTTTACAAGATTGTGTCAAGTATTTTGTGTAAACATCTTTGATTTCCTGCCTCGTGTTACTCAGGCTGCATCTTGCTTCTTATCTGCCTCAAGCATATCATCAAA
>CAVGFV010000050.1:0-2269 GCA_963628765.1 Succinimonas sp. | reverse complement strand
TCCTCCTCGGTATTATGTTGATTGTGGTGATTTTCATTATACCTAAGAGATGAGCCTTTGGCTCTTTTAATTTTCTCAATTTACACCATTATACAGACGTAACCTTACAACTATAAATGAAGTTATGTTTGCTATATTTTTAGCGGGTAAATTTCAGCTCATTAAAAAATATCAAAAATTATCATTTTTTAATATGTCAAGAAAACGAGTGCTCTAGTTTGTTAAGTGTTTAAAAATTTTAAAAAAAAATGTAAAATGCAAAAACTTTTTTGATTTCTTTAATTTTGCCTTATAAAGAATTCAAAAAGAAACTTTTTGGTATGTAAATTTTTGATTGATTTGGATCTAGATTTTATGGGAATCTTTGATTTTGGTAGCTATATCGCAGTGATAACGATACTTATATCGTTAGTAGCTGTCATCGGTATTCTACTTGGAAACATAAAATACCGTGGCGTAGGACTCGGTATTGGCGGTGTTCTTTTCGGAGGAATTTTTGTAGGTTGGCTCGCTTCTACAATGGGATGGATTCCTTCTCCTGCAACTTTAGCTAATGCTACAGATCCCGATTCAATCAAAGCTTATGCGAAGTATTCATCATTCAATGACGTACTTCATTATATGCAAGAATTTGGACTTATCCTTTTCGTGTATACCATTGGTATTCAGGTAGGTCCTGGTTTCTTTATGAGTATGCGTGGTAGCGGCATTAAGCTTATCGGATTTGCTGTTTTGAGCGTTATCCTCGGCGCTATGATTGCTCTTTCTTATAATATCTTCTTTGGTATGCGTATCGATACCGTTATAGGTATTTATTCAGGTGCTGTAACCAATACACCTGCATTGGGTGCTGGTAAAGCAATGATCGATGAATTTGCTACCAATCTTCTTGCTTCTGGAAAAACTGAAGCTGATATTTCTGCTTTAGGTTTGGTATCTGGATATGTTCCAAAGGCATACGCAATGGCATATCCTTTTGGTATCTGTGGCATTATTCTTGCGATGTTTATCATTAAGATGATCTTTAAAGTTGACGTCAATAAAGAAGGTGAACTTTACGATGAACAGAAGAAGAGCAACAGAAAAGATTTAAATACTAAAAACGTTGTTCTTGGTAATAAGGAACTTGTTGGTAAGAAACTCGGTGATATACCAGCATTGCAAAATGGTAAGGTTGTTTGTTCTCGTCTAAAACGTGGCAATGTACTAATGGTGCCAAAGACAGAAACTGTTCTCCAAGAGGGCGATATTCTTCACCTTGTGGCAGAAGAAAATGATCTTAAGACTGCGATTGATAGTATCGGTAAACTTGTCGAAACTTCACTCAGTACAAAAGGTACAGATCTTACTGTAAGAAGAATTGTTGTTACTAATGAAAAGGTTTTTGGTAAGACACTTGATGATCTCGAGATAAAATCTAAGCACGATGTCGTAGTTTCTCGTATCTATCGTACTGGTATGTCATTTATTCCTCATAGTGGAATGGTACTTCACTTTGGTGACCAATTAAATTTAGTTGGTAGAAGTGAATCTATTGATGAAGTAAGTAAGATTGTTGGAAACAAGACTGAAGCGCTTTCTAAGGTTAAGATGCTACCTATATTTATTGGTCTTGTAATAGGTATGCTGGTTGGTTGTATTTCAATTCCTGTTCCAGGTCTTCCTGCAGCACTTAAACTTGGTCTTGCTGGTGGTCCTCTAGTTGTTGCAATCTTCCTTTCTTGCTACGGTCATATTTGGACATTCAACAAGATGAATTGGTTTATGCCAGCAGCAGGTAATAGTGCTTTACGTGAAATAGGTATTGTACTTTTCTTAGCTATCGTTGGTTTCAGATCTGGTACTGATGGCTTTTTCCAAGATTTGATTTACGGTCCTGGTCTTACTTGGATGGGATTTGGTGTTTTCGTAACAATTGTTCCGCTTCTTATTTGTGGTTTCTTAGCGTATAAGTTTGGTAAGTTAAACTACCTATCAATTTGCGGTATGATGGCTGGTTCTATGACAGATCCTCCAGCTCTTGCCTTTGCTAATGGACTTTATAAGAATTCAGAAGCAACAGCAATGGGATATGCAACAGTTTATCCGTTCACCATGTTCCTACGTATTCTGAGTCCGCAGATTATGATTCTCGCAAGTATGGCTTTGGCGATGTAATCAAGATAATTAAGGGGACTTCTATAAATTAAAAATTTTACAGAAAAAAGAAAGGGGTTCTTGTGTTAAACTTGTGTCACCACAACAAATTAACCAAAAAAACCTATGAAAG
>CAVGFV010000049.1:0-8792 GCA_963628765.1 Succinimonas sp. | reverse complement strand
AACTTTACGTTCAGTCCTTTTGACCCTAAACATACAAATAACGACAGAGTTTAGGAAGCCTATTTTTAGATTTCGGACTAAAACACATCAAAATGAGGAAATGAAGAAAATTACTACACTTCAGCCTATAGTGCAAAACACCTAACACAAAAAAGTGGAAAAAGGATTAACCACCTAATCACATTTGGCTGTGAACATGATCTTGTGTCCGTGTGGCGCTAATTATATGCCATGAAAACGTTTTTGTTAATTATTTGTTTAATTTTTTTTGTAAAATAAGGCTATTTTGGGTAAAAAATACCTAAACTTGAACTGAATAAGAACAATTAAGCGATTTTTGGGAATAAATTTGACGCAAAACGCGTTTTTGCAGAATTTTTTTGTTTTTTTTGTGCACCTGCTCTCTTGAATAAAACATTGTAGAATAATTGTAATTTCGTTTACTTTAAATTCTAGATTCTATCTTTCTAAAGGAATAAGGAATTCATTATGACTCTTCAGCAACTTCGATATGCTCTTGCCGTCGCTTCCTGTCACTCCTTTAATGAAGCTTCGCGAAAAATGTTCGTTACGCAACCTACCTTGTCAACAGCGTTAAAAGAATTAGAGAGCGAGCTTGGTATCTTGATTTTTCAGAGAACCAATCATGGTATAGATATAACCACAGAAGGTATTGAGTTTTTAGGCTATGCAAGAAAAGTTGTAGAACAAACTGAACAAATTCAAGAAAGATTCTCTCCAAAGCATTCACGTACAGTACGTTTTACAGTTTGCTCACAACACTACTCCTTTGTTGTTTCAGCATTTATTAAGTTAATAAACACTTATGGTGTAGAAAGCTATGATTTTTGTCTCCGTGAAGCTAGAACCTTAGATATCATTAGAGATGTTCATAATTTATCTGCCGATATAGGAATTCTGTATCTTTCCGACAACAACCAAAAGGTTCTAGAGCGTCACTTCCGTGAAGAAGATTTGGTGTTTACACCTCTCTCCAAGATTACTCCTCACATTTTCGTCAGTAGAACTAGTAGCGTTGCAAAAAGAAAAAGCATTTCTTTTGATGAGTTAGAAGATATGCCTTTAATCTGTTTTGAACAGGGTAATTATAGTGCTGACTATTACGATGAAGAATTAACCAAAGACCCTAAAGGTAAAAAGATTATTCGTGTGAGTGATAGAGCTACTCTCTTCAATTTACTACATGGTTTAAATGGTTACACTGTAAGCTCTGGTATTATTAGTAAGGTTTTAAATCCTGACGTTGTATCAGTACCATTGGAAGTAAATGATGTAATGACAGTGGGGTATCTTAAGAGAAAAAATATTTCCGAGACTGAAATATTTAAGTCTTATGTTAAGGAAATGCAAGAAAAGCTAAAAGGGTACAAGAATAAGTAGTAACCGTAGATAAAAATAAGAGGAGCTTGATATTAAAGCTCCCCTTACTTTTTAGAAATTAGTCAGTGAAAAGACCAACCTTGAGATCTGTTGCTTGATAGATTGGGGTACCATCTGCAGATACAGTACCATCAGCAATACCCATGATTAGCTTACGCATTACTACACGCTTCATATTGATGGTGTAAGTGATTTTTTTGGTGGTTGGAAGTACTTGTCCAGAGAATTTTACTTCGCCAACACCTAAAGCACGTCCTTTTCCTGGACCGCCTTTCCATCCAAGGAAGAAACCTACAAGCTGCCACATAGCATCAAGGCCTAAACAGCCTGGCATTACAGGATCTCCTGGGAAATGACATTTAAAAAACCAAAGATCTGGATTGATGTCGTATTCGGCAATGATTATGCCACGGTTATGATCGCCACCATTGTCATTTATTTGCACAATGCGATCAATCATAAGCATATTAGGTGCAGGCAATTGGCTGTTACCTGGTCCAAAAAGTTCACCACGGCTACATGCTAATAAATCGTCTCGTGAAAAAGAGTTTACGCCTCTATCGCAAAGAGAGAGCTTTTGTTCAGTATTGTCCAACTCAGTATCCTTAATTTTACGTAAAAACATCTCTATAGATTCTTATCTTATTGTAGCATTTTAATCGCTCAAATTATCTTTCTACAATAGAAATAGAAGTCTTAGTAATTAAATATCTATTAACAAGCTGTTTTGAGAATCAACTTCATTATTCAATATGGAAGATCTTTTTTAGTATTCTTCCAAAAATTGATGTACGCTCTTGGTTATCGATTTCATATAGCCTTTCACTAATAATATCGTATAGAGTTTCTTCCTCTGATTCCTTAGAGGATTTGTCATTACTTTCCTCTTCCTCGTTTTCAGCTTCTTGAAGTCCAGCTTTGCAGCCTGTAAGTATTTCAATGGCTTCATCAACAATCGAAACTGGATAAATATGGAATTTACCATCCTTCACAGCTTCTATGACTTCATCGCTTAAAATCAGTGCAGTGGAGTTACTTTCTGGAATTATCACACCTTGTTTTCCAGTTAAGCCTTTAATTTTGCAAACTCTAAAAAAGCCTTCTATCTTTTCATTAAGGCCACCAACAGGTTGTACATTTCCCAATTGGTCTAAAGAACCTGTAAGGGCGAATTGCTGCTTAATTGGTTTCCCTGATAGGGCGGAAAGGGTAGCGCAAAGACCAGTTAGTGATGCACTATCGCCATCGATCTCATTGTATGATTGTTCAAACACAAGGTTAGCGCTGACAGGAAGCTGAAAATCATTACCAAACTTATGGGTGAGGTAGCCATTAATAATCATCATTGCTTTTGTATGAATTTCACCAGCCAAGTCTGCTTTGTGTTCGATGTCGGTTATACCGCCTTCAACTCCTGAATGAATAGTTGCCGTAATACGAGTTGGTTCACCATATTCAAAATCATCGCCAAATGTTTGTATGACAGAAAGCCCATTAATTTGTCCAACGGTTTCGCCATCTGTTTGTAAAAGAAGCTGTTTATCTTTAAAAAGATCATTGGATTCTTGAACCGCATAATTGGCTCTTAATTCGCGTTCTTTTAAGGTATCAGATACAGATTTGGCATCGATATTAGAGAGATTTTTTCTTTTAGCCTTACCACTAGCTTCCCTCATAATATTGCAAAGATTTTGCTCGGAAAGTACAAATTTATTTTGATTTTCAGCGAGTCTACAAGACCATTTGATAAGTTCTTTAATTGCCTCGCTAGTAGGAGGTAGAAGCTCTAAAAGTTCAGCTCTGTCTCTAAGATACAAGGCCAAATTATGAAGGTTTTCCTCAAGAGAAAAGAAATTTATTAGATCGGTTCTTAGGTATAGAAGACTTGTACATTCAGGGTCAATGCTATAAAGCTCAGCTATATCGGTATATGAACCTGTCAGGATGACTTTAACATCAATTGGAGTTGGCTCAGGAGCAAAGAATGGGATAATGCTATTGGTTGCCTCATTAGGGTTTTCCCAATCAATTAAACCAAGTTCTAGGGTATGTTTTAATTTAAACCACAAAATAGGGTTATGTACTAATTCTTCTACAGGAAGAACTAGATATCCACCATCAGCCTTTCTTAATAAACCAGGTTCCAAAAAATTATGAGATGAATAGGTAGTGCCGTTTTCCGTTAAATAATTTACGCAACCAAAGAGCTTTTTCCAAGTTAAGTCGCAACCGAAAATAAGAGGGGCTTTGTTTGGTTGATGACTAACCATTAAATTCATAATTACTTGATCTGCAGGAATTTTTTCTTGTGCAATAGAATTACATAGGCTAGTTAAGTAATCCTCAAGCTTAGTATTATGATCTTGTTTCTCTAAAATTTTTAAAAGGATTTGCTCTTGATCGAGCTTCATTTTAGCTTTTTTAATAAGCTCGTTTATAAGTGTTAAAAACTCATCTGTAGTGCCACTTTTTATGTGGAGCCAAGTTGGTGACAGTTCGTTATTAAGATTTTCTGCATAAAAAATATCGTAAAGCTGATGATCTGGCTTATCACAAGCTTGTAAAAGATCGATTACGCACTGTACGGTATCTATATCTGGATATGTAGATAACAACATTACAGGGTTAGGCATTTCAGTGTATACAAGTTCTTGCAAAGCACTAAAAGCTCGTTTTTGGAATGTTGCAAATGTAACCTTGCTTTTATCGTTAAGATCACCTAGATCTGAAATAGATGGGCTTAGTTTTTCGTAGGTTAACTCTTTCACTGTGTTCTCCGATATATCTATCTCTAGAGTGCGTGAGGCATATATAATCGGAATCTTCTATCTGAAATTCGTATTTATATATCCGTGATATGAGTACTTTAATAACTCTTATTTTGTGTACTAATAGTAGCATAACAAAGGAATTATAGTTTGAGATGTTAAGAATTTTATGTTGTGCTGCTATATCTTGGGTAAATTAGAATAAATTTCCAAATTTGTTATAATTTATGTGCTATGGATAGCAACTTTGGGGTACGTAACATTAGTTTTTGATAAAAAATCTCACTTTTTATAGGTGAGCAGAACTAGAAACAATCAATAAAAATAATTAAAATGTGCGTGTTTATTAACATAAATGAAGGAATATATTATGAAATTATTAAAGAGTTTCTTGTACTCTTCAATATCTCTTGTTTTGTCTGGTAATGTTTTTGCTGCTAATGTATTTACAAGTGATGCGGCTTCTTTAGACATTGGTGGCCGTGTTAAAGCTAACTATAACAGCGTATTTGCTACTGCCGATGCATTAGCTGATGAAAATGATGCAGATAAAGCTGCTCTCGAAGGCACTGGCCGTTTACATGTTGATGCATCATCAAAAATTTATGATGGTATCAAGGCTGTTGCTTTTGCAGAATGGGATATTGGAACTGAAACCAAGGATAACGGTAAATGGGAAACCCGTTATGCTTATGTTGGTTTTGATACTGATAGTTTTGGTAGATTGACTTTCGGTCAAGATGATACCGCTCTTTATAATGTAATTGGTAAAACCGATATCTTTGAAGACTGGGGTGCTGCAGGAAGCACTTATGGCGATCTTGGTGGCCGTCAAGAAGGTCAGATCATCTATCAATATGCTAATGACTATGGCCTTTCATTTGGTGCTTCATATCAAACAGCTGGTCTTGATACTGTAGATAGCGGTGTAGCTGTAGCAGCAGGATATGAATTCAATAGAGATGCATTCCCTATTTCTATCAATCTTGGTTATGATTCATATGATTTGAAGTATTCTTCAGATGATCCTCAGTCATTTGCAGTTTCTTTAAGCCTTGGCGATCTTTCACAAGGTTTCTATGCAGCAGGTCTTTATCAGCGTACTTCATATGAAGACTCTAAGGATAAAGATGGCTATGAACTCGTTACTGGTTATACCTTTGAAAATGGCTTTGTTGTGTATTTAGGTTATCAAAACCTCTCTCAAGACAGCAGAACCTTGGTTAGCAGTATAACTGGTGAAGTTACATATCACTTTAATGAACAATTAAAGACCTATATCGAAACCGAATTTGGTGTAGGTGATATCGATTATACTGATGAAAACGATCAAGTTATTTATTCAAAGCGTTCTCATGACAAGGTATCTTGGGGCTTACAGTACGATTTCTAAGTTCTATTTAGATATTTGATAATGCTAAAAAGGCTCCTAAAGGAGCCTTTTTGTTTTATTAAAAAAGTTGTGATTTTAATCAGTATCGTCTGCTAGTTTTTTCATTACTTTTGCAGGAATTCCACCTACAACGCAATTATCAGGTACGTCTTTTGTTACCACAGCTCCAGCTGCAACAATAACATTGTTACCAATGGTTACTCCTGGAAGGATAACGCAGTTAGCTCCGATCATTACATCGTTTCCAATATGAATAGCCATTGCAGTGGCTATATGTTCTCTTCTTTCAGAAGGAGAAAGAGGGTGTGAAATGGTGGTGATAAGAGTATTTGGTCCAATTACACAATAATCGCCAATATATACAGGAGCGGTATCAGAAATAGTAACGTTACTACTTACAAGGAAATCAGTGCCTACATGGATGTTTTTTCCAGTATCACAATAAAACGGCGGTTGAATAAAAATACCATCACCAACATCACCAAGAAGTTTTTTTACTAATGATGAGTATTCAGAAAAATTAAGAGGGCTTGTCTCGTTAATTTTGAGACATAGTTGCATTGCTTTTTCTTTGGCTTTGATTATGTCTTCATCCATCAAATTGAATTCAAATTCTTCAGGAACTGAAGGAGCTTTTGTTCGTGGCATACAACACCTCGTTAGAACAATATTAATTTTATGAAAACATTTACAGATTATCCAATTACAAGTGTGGTATAAAAAAGTCTTTTAAAAATTTTGGAACATGTCACTATTTAAAATGAATATTTGCGCGGGGCTTTTTGAAATGGATTGAAAACTTTTTTGTTAAAAATGGTGTTGATCGGTCTTATTGTTTCGTTTCAATAATCAGGAAGGGGCTCTTAGGTAAACGCATTCGAATAAAATTTTGGGTTACTAAAATGACACCTAAACTTAGCAGGTTTTACACTACTTTGTTCAGGTGCCTTATGTGTGTAACGAGATCCGAGAACAATTACTTTCTAAAAATTCACTAATATCTTTTTTTGATAATGGCACATCAGAAAGAAGGCATTTATTGATATTACCTTCCTTCCAAACAGCAGTGTGATAGCCTTTTTGGGTACCCTGAGCTTCAATGCTAATTCCTTTTAAGAGTAAATTGTCTTTTACGTCGTATTTGTTGTAATCGCCGTTCATAGTTTTTGAAGATAATTTTTGGGAAACGCGGTAAAGGATCCTTTTATCTTCGGTATTTTTATATGTAAGCTGCAGCATTTTGTTTTTATTGAGAACGGTTATATAGGGCGTGCTATCAAAGCCATTAGGAAGTTTTTGTGGTGTACTGATTGGAAAACCCATGACCTTGCTACCTTCTTCTATAGAGGCTATGTTAGTAAAAGGATTAGGCATTCCTACGAAAGTATCATTTTTCATAGCGTTCTCCTTTGTGTTACATCCCCAAATGTTAAGAAGGCAAAATAGTGAGGAAAAAATTACGACAGCTTTAGAAAAATTCTTCATTTTTTTTTACCAGGCTCCAATGCTGATAGCTTATGACCATTCTTAATATAAGACCAAGTCTTATGTTTTAAGGTCCTGGGGCTATCAATATAAGAACCATAAACTAATAAAATTATTAAAAATACGTAAGATAAAGTCTTTTGCTCTAAAAATATTTTACTAAATATTTACAAAATATTTTTTTTAGTTTTACGAGCTACTCTTATAATGCGTTCTTGTGAATTGGTTACAGAGATGATTTGACCTAAATTTAGAAGTTCTTATGTGGTTATTTCGTCCCTTACATTTAAATTGATAAGAAAGTAGTTAGCGAAGAACATCTACTTTTAAAAAATACAAACAACAAAAAATATATTAGTGAAGAGAACCATTATGAGAAAAACAAATATAGCTCTTGTTATAGCTTTAGCTTTTATTGGTACCGCAGAAGCTGCAGTAGTTTATAAATCTGATGATGCAAAACTTGAAGTCGGTGGTAGATTAAATGCTGCTTTAAACAGTGTTGAAATTTCTAAAAGCGATGACAAAAAGGTAGAACTTGTAGGTACTGCTCGCTTAAGAGTTGCCGCAGAATCTAAGATTGTTGATGGCCTTAAAGCTTTAGCTTTTGGTGAATGGCAGATCGGTGCTGAAACATCTCATAACGGTCAATGGGACACTCGTTTCGCTTATGTAGGTTTTAAAACTGATAATTATGGTCAGCTTGTTTTTGGTCAAAACCGCACAGCCATTCATCAAGTATTAGCAGCAACTGATATTTTTATTGACTGGGGTTCTGCTGGTCATACCCACTATGAATATGCTTCAAAAGGTAGACAGGAAGGCTTAATCCATTATCAGTATAAGAAAGATTTCGAAAATTCAGATCAGTTAAAATTTGGCCTTTCATATCAAACAGCAGGTCTTGATAATGTAGAGTCTGGTGTAGCAACAGCAATTGGCTACGAATTTGGTACAGCTTTCCCAGTTGGTGCTGATATTGGTTACGATTATTATGATGTTGCTGATAATGCGCCTGCTAAATACGATAATAGAAATTCTCTAGCTGTTTCTCTTCACGGTGGTGAGCTTTCAAGTGGCTTTTATGTTGGTGCTCTTTATGATTTTACTGACTATGAGCATAAAGAAAACGTCAATGGTTGGGAACTTGCCTTGGGATATACTTGGGACGCTGGATTCCAACTTCTCGCTGAATTTAGTGAAGAACGCCAAGATAATGCTTTAATTGTTAGCAAAATTACTGGTGAACTTTCATACAAATTTAACCCGAATTTCCGTGCCTATATCGAAACTGAAATTGGTGTAGGTGATATCGATAAAGTTGATTCTGTAACTGGCAAAAAAATCGCCTCTACTGAAGAAAGAGCAGATGACAAAGTTGCTTTCAATTTGCAGTATAACTACTAAGCCTTATCTTAAGAAGTTTTGATAATAGTTAATCACCCATTGGTTATAAAGATCGTCAATGGCATTAAGTTAAGAAAAAGGTGTTAGTTAAACATCTTTTTTCTTACTTTCGAACCATTGACACGTTATTTTTCTTGTTTAACAAGATAACTGCATAACCGCACCTATCGGTCTTGTACAGCTGATAGCTAAATGCTTCAAGTTATGCTGATGTAACGAGTACAGGTGGATCTTATTAGGATTCACAGCAACATTACTGAATACCACATATTTAGTAGTGAATCCGACAGTGATCAGTATTTTTTCAGGATATACTCCCCCTAATTGAAAGATGGCAA
>CAVGFV010000048.1:0-5343 GCA_963628765.1 Succinimonas sp. | reverse complement strand
TTTTGAAAAAAGTGATCGTAAATCAATGACTTAGCATAAACTCATTTTTTACTGTTCACTGTCGGATAAAGTCTTATTTCATAAGTGTTTATGATTTTGTTATAACAAAATTCGGTAGTTTAAAACCATCTAATCTCGTTTTGTTCTCTTACTAAGAATTGAATAGATAGTATAAAAAGCATTATTATCATATAATTTAGATAATTTTTTGTAGGATTTGGAAGTCGGTATATTTTAGAGGTGTTTCATGCCCGCTGAATCAGATGTTGTTAAGCCAGTGAATTTTATTACACAGATTATAGATGAAGACCTGGCACAAGGAAAACACACTAGTGTAAAGACTCGTTTTCCTCCTGAGCCAAATGGGTATTTGCATATAGGCCATGCAAAATCAATATGTTTAAATTTTGGAATTGCAGAAGCTTATCATGGTACTTGCAATCTTCGTTTTGATGATACTAATCCTACCAAAGAAGATACAGAGTATGTAGATTCAATAAAGAGGGATGTTGAATGGCTTGGCTTTAAATGGGACGGCAATCCACATTATTCTTCTGATTATTTTGAAAAATTGTACGGCTATGCAATTGAACTTATAAATAAAGGTTTGGCATATGTTGATGAATTAACCCCTGATGAAATTCATGAATACAGAGGAACATTAACTGAACCTGGCAAAAATAGCCCATACAGAGATCGTCCTATCGAAGAGAATTTGGCACTTTTTGAAAAAATGAAAGATGGCAAATTTGAAGAAGGAAAAGCATGCCTTAGAGCTAAGATTGACATGGCAAGCCCATTTATGTGTATGCGCGATCCTGTAATATACAGAATTCGTTTTGCAGAACATCATCGTACAGGAAATAAATGGTGTATATATCCTATGTACGATTTTACCCATTGTATTTCTGATGCTATTGAAGGTATAACTCATTCTATTTGTACTCTTGAGTTCCAAGATAATAGACGTCTTTATGATTGGGTATTAGACCATATCACAATTGAACATCATCCACATCAATACGAATTTAGCCGTTTGAATTTGGAATATTCAATTACTTCTAAAAGAAAACTTAATCTTCTTGTAAAAGAAAATATTGTTGATGGTTGGGATGATCCACGTATGACCACAATATCTGGCATGCGTAGAAGAGGATACACTCCTGCAGCTATCAGAGAATTTTGCCGCAGAATTGGTGTTACTAAGCAAGATAACACTGTAGAAATGAAAGCTCTTGAGTCATGCGTGAGAGAAGATCTTAACGAGCATGCAGAGAGAAGAATGGTAGTTCTTAAGCCTTTAGAATTAGTTATTGATAACTATCCTGAAGGAAAAGAAGAAACTGTTGTTGCTCAAAATCATCCACAGCATGAAGAAATGGGTACACGTAATGTAACTTTCTCAAAGAGAATTTACATTGAGCAGGATGATTTTAGAGAAGAAGCCAACAAGAAATTTAAGCGTCTAGTGTTAGGTAAAGAAGTTCGCCTTAGATACGCTTACATCATCAAAGCAGAAAGCTGCGATAAAGATGAGAACGGAAATATTATCAGAGTTCATTGTACATACATCCCTGATTCTCTTGGTGTGGATGTTGCTGAACATAAGCCTAAGGGAGTTATCCATTGGGTAAATGCAGATCACCATATCACTGCAGAAGTAAGGCTATATCAATGTCTCTTTAATGTTCCAAATCCAGGTGCTTCAGAGGATTTCCTCTCAACTATAAATAAGAATTCTGTGGAAATTATTCCAAATGCAGTTATGGAAGAAAGCCTAAAGGACGCAGTTCCTGGACAAGCATACCAATTTGAAAGAACTGGGTATTTCTGTGCAGACAGTAAGTACTCATATGCTGAACATAAAGTTTTTAATCTGACTGTGGCTCTCAAAGAAGATGCCCAGAAAGCCCAAGCTTAATCCGATAGATAAAGGAAGTTGTATGAGCGACGAAGAAATTTACGAAAGTGATGTAGACGTCAATGAAGAACCAGCCGTTGAAGGTAATCAGGCTGATAATGATTATGAGGTTGAATTAAGTAGCAGAGCTCCAAAGGGTGATGTTTTTCTTCAAATTTTCCCAAGAACCAAACACTGGCTTCATGATGGTGTAAGACCAGAAGAAATTATTAGGGAAGACAAAGAAGAGATGGTTTTCGCATTCGTAAAAAGAATGAAGGATCCACTTTTCCCTGCTGAAGAAGGTGTTCGTTATATTAGATTCCGTGGTAACTTGGTTATTTCTGAACTTGAAATTGAAATGACCTTTACCCACATCGAACTATTTTACGAAGATGAGAATGGTAATATCGGTCAAGGTTGTGCTTTACTTGACGGTGATGAAGAATGTCCTGAAGTTAAGAAGGTATTCCAAAAGGTTATTGATAACCTTGCTAGTTACCTTATTAAGGAATAAGTTTGATTACATGCTACTTTCTTCTTTTAGGAAGTAGCTTTTTAACTGAATGGAAAGATTATTTATGAATTTTTTAAAAAGTATTGCTTTTTTAGCATTTGGTTTAGTTGTTTCTTCTGCTAACGCTGAAGTTAGCTCTGATATTTCAAGCTATATTTCAGGTTCAGGTCTTAACGTAAGACAAGAAAGAGCAGTAAATCAGTATGCAGAATCTCTTGATAAGATTGTTAATATCGATCTTCAGAAGCAAGAAGATGTAATTTCTGTTAATAAAGAATTTATGAATGCTCAGCAATGCTTAGCACAGGTTTATAGCGCAGATCAAAAGCCTCATATGATGCGTGTAAGCCGTCAAGTTTATGAAAAAACTTTCTCTACTGCTGAATTAGTTACTAAGTATCGTCAGTTTTTAGGCCAGGCTCTTCAAGAGGGTGAAAAAGCTCTCCCAAGCGGTGGTAAATCTTGTAAGTAATTGTTAGTGGTAGTCTATTAAATGAGCAATGTTTTGATTACCGGCGGTGCCGGCTTTATTGGTTCAAATTTTGTTTATTATTGGCATAACAAGTATCCAAGCGACAGAATAGTTGTTCTTGATGCTTTAACATATGCTGGTAATGTTGAAACTTTACGTCCTTTGTTTGGTGATGAAAAATTCCGTTTTGTTAAAGGAAATATTTTAAATACCGAACTTGTTGAACTACTTTTGACCGAAGAAGATATCGATATTGTTGTTCACTTCGCAGCAGAATCCCATGTAGACCGTTCTATTACTGGTCCTGATGCATTTATTGAAACAAACATAAATGGTACTTATTCACTCCTAAAAGCTTGCAGAAATGTTTGGATGCTTTCTGAGCATAAAAAGCCTGAGGGCAGATTCCACCATATTTCTACAGATGAAGTTTATGGAACTTTAGGACCTAATGATCCATTGTTTGTTGAGACTACCCCTTATGCTCCAAATTCTCCATATTCAGCATCAAAGGCTTCGTCAGACTTACTTGTACGTTCTTTCTGCCATACTTACGGATTAAAGGTAACTACAAGTAATTGTTCTAACAACTATGGTTACTATCATTTCCCAGAAAAGTTGATTCCTTTATGTATTACCCATATTCTCGATAATGAATCACTTCCTGTATATGGCGATGGTAAACAAATAAGAGATTGGTTGTTTGTTGAAGATCATTGTAGAGGTATTGACCTCGTTATTCACAATGGTCGTATTGGCGAATCTTATAATATTGGTGGCATTAATGAATGGGCGAACATCGATATAATAAATCTTGTTTGCGAACTCATTGATGAAGAATTTGCAAAAGATCCTGAATTAGCTAAGAAATATCCAAATTCACCATGTGCTAATGGCAAGTCTGCTAAAACCTTAATTACTTATGTAAAAGATAGAGCAGGACACGATAGACGTTATGCGGTAGGAACAGATAAGATCCGTACCGAATTAGGTTATAAACCACAAGAAACCTTCCAAACTGGTATTAGAAAGACCGTTGATTGGTATCTAAAACATGAAGAGTGGTGGAGACCATTAAAAGAGAAAGCTAAGATTTCTCGTTAGTTTATCTATAAAAATGATGTTTAAAAGGCAGAATAATATGTGCAATCGCCAGGCAAAGACGAGTTTTGTGTGCTTACCAATGGCATCAATATTTTTCTCATGTATTTTGACTGGTTGTTGGTCAAATTATGTTAATAGTGATGTACGTGAGGCTAATAATAACTTTCGTTATCTCGATGAAGTAGCAATCGAAAGAAATTTAGTACAGCCACAAGGTACTGATCCTATTAACTATTCAAATCAATTTGTTCTGCCAAAAATTGCTCAAGATAATGTTAGATCGGCTTTGGTTGGTAGGGCTGTTGACGTACGACCACCACAGAAGCTTATTCCTTTAAATAGCAACATTGCTGTTAATCAGGACGGTGATATTTCATACGTTTGGTTTTATCCTGACGAAGAAGGCCATGAGATGACTTCAAATGATCTTCTTGAAACATTATTTAGAATGTTTAAACGTTCTAGTATTAGTGTTGATGAAATAGATGCTGTTAATAGTGTCATTCGTACCGACTGGTACGATGGCACCGAATTTGCCACCCCATATACTCCAGATTCTTTAGAAAAGGATCTTCTGATTTATCGTCAGAAATATGCTTTCGGTTTAAGAAAAAATACTGAAGGCGCCTTGGGCGTTTCTGTACAGCTTACCGATAATATTATTGAGCAACCTGATGGCGGGGAATTAAAAGCCGGCCTTAATCGTTATGAACCTTCTAGATTTACTGCACTTATGGCTAACCGCCTAATGTGGTTCTACAACCTAGATATGAAGACAAAACACACCAATGAAGAAAGTTCATATGTAGGAATCGTGTTAGGAAAGGATAATAATGCTCTTCCTTGTTGGATAGTAGATGCTTCCTTTAATGATACCTACAAGGCGTTAGAGCAGCTTATGTTGAAGTACGAAATTCAGATCAAAGAATATTCATCAACCACTGGTCAAATTAAGATCAAGTATGATGAACCGGATCCAGAATTTTGGACAGAGCATAACACTGAGTCTTGGGCTCTTGAATCTGGTAAGTACACTTTTAAGCTAGGTATCTATCAAGGTAAGACTTCTATTACTCTTTATGACTCCGATGATAAGCCTGTTAGTACTGGTGTGACCGCAAGGATGTATAGTGGTTTTGCAACTTCACTTAATCACGAGTTTTATGTTGAAAGAACAGGAAAGTAACTCTATTTCCAGTAAATCATTTTGATATTTATGTAGCAGGGAATTCAAAATTTCCTGCTATTTTTTTACTTATAATTATCAAAATCCACTTGGAATTTAAAATCTTAATCTGTAACGATAGGATTTTAGGTATGTGATTTCCCATCTTACTCATCCAAGAAAAA
>CAVGFV010000047.1:0-3288 GCA_963628765.1 Succinimonas sp. | reverse complement strand
AATAGGCTTGTGATCAAAGAGGAATCTTAGTACAAAAAATTGTAAAAGTCAGATGATTATACAAATAGGTAATAATTATTAAATTAGCAAGTGTTTTCAAAAAACGACAATCAGGTAAAAGAAAAATGAACCTTAAAATAAACTCAATCTTAAACCACATAATATATGGTTAATACATTATTTCTATATAGTTTACATATAAGTATCCTGTTCTTAAACCTTACGATAATGGTCTTTCTAAAGAGATAATCTTAATCAAATTAAACGAAATTTCTTACCAACTAAACAACAAGTTAGTTCAAAAGAATACTTTGAAGAATCAATAAAAAATTTACCAAATTTTCTTCTGCCTTAATTATTTTTCAATTGCTATCGTTTTGTGGAAGTTACTTCGTAAAAACGCACATTCTGCAATCTTAAACTTGGTTAATAATTTTGTTACTACCAAAATCATTAACTTCTAAAAAGAAAATTATTGGTAATAGTATGTTGCACACAAGAGTAATGAAAATTGAAAACAAGCAAGATCTCTTTTGTTAAAAAGCTACAAAAGAAGATGTCTTTTAGAAAAACCATCTATGCAGCTTTAATCGCTCTTCTACTAACTTTTGGTTTTTCTTTCTTCGCCACCAACTTCGAAATCGGGGTTTGGGGACATCTTGGAGTAAAGGGCACTCATTGTCTTTCTAAGCCTTATGCAGTTTATTTAGCAAAAAAAGTGAATGGTGATTACTCAAGCATTAAGCGAGGAGCGGTCTACATGTTCAAAGTAAAGGGAGTGAAGCTATACCCTGACGACACTCTCTTTGTGAAATTCATTGTAGGTCTTCCGGGAGATCATATAGAAATAACCAAAGGAGAAAAGATTTTAGTTAATGGCAAAGAAGTCGCAAAAGGGCTTTCTTACATTCATAAAGCGAATCTTCCTATAGAAAACTTTGTTTTCTCAGGAACACTACCTGAAGGGAAGTATTTTGTTTTGGGCGACACAAATTCGAGCTTTGATTCACGCTACTGGGGAGCTATAGATGAAGATCAAATTGTTGGCAAAGCTTACGGGCTTATTCCTTTTTTTTGGAATGATAATTCCAATAGCAATACCGGAAACACCACTAAAGGACGCAGACTCTGATATTTCGCCTATAAGTTCTCTTCATTTAACAAATGCAAATAAAAACGATCAAGATACAGTTAAGGCATTGGCCGATTTTGAAAAGTCTCTTACAGGCAATGAGGAATCTATTCTTGGAAAAGATTTTGCAAAAGAAGTTAAAGCTAAAGAATCTCAATTTGAAAAAGTCCTTAATGGCAAGAAAACCGGCGACAATAATATAGATCGAGGCTTTTCTACAGCAGAAGAACTCTCTCAGAGTGCAAAAGAGATTAATACTGGATACCAAGTTAAAAAAGTGCGAGAGCTTCTAGAAGGGGCTTCACCTAAAAAATATGAAGCTCTAACTAAAGAGCTAGTAGAACTAGAAAAAAACCTTTACGATAATAACGAATCAGAGCTCATGCCAAAAGAAGAAAAAGGGCAATATAACTTTGATGGCAAGGTTTATATACTTGTTTCCATTTCGATGGGAGAAAAAGACTTAAAAGAGATCATTAGAAACACTAGAGGCGTAAAGAACATTGTTTTAGTTTTTAGAGGTTACCTTCCTAACGAAAGCATTACAGAAGGGAATAGACGTCTCTCACGCTTACTTAATGAAGATCAAAACGAACTTTTAAAGGAACTTGATACAAATAAAGAGCTTAGTTCAGAAGAGCAAGTTCGCTACAACAAACTAAAAGAGCTAGCAGTCCAAGGGTTACTACCTCCGCCCTCGATAATTATTGATCCTGCGGTTTTTTCAGACTTTTCTATTACCCATGTACCTACAATGTTGTATTTCGTTCCAGGGCATGTGGCTTCAACATGTAAGACAGCAATACGCATGGATTCACCTATAGAAGTATGCTACCTCTCCAAAGCAACAGGTATCTCCAATCCATACTTTTTAGTTGAAAGAGCTAAAAAAGAAAAGTATGGCGATCTTGGTAATTTTGGAAATGTTGTCCCTGTACTAGAGCCAGACCTTCGTGAAGTCATGAAAAAGAAAGTAATAGGGATAGACTGGAAAACCAAACAGGAAATAGCTCAAAAGAATTTCTTTAGAAAGAGAAACGAATACGGGCTTAATATAGTATTAGATAATGCTGTATACAACAAAGTACGGTTAATAGATCCTTCGATTTCTTTGGAACACAACTTAACAGATTCTAGTGGTAAAGTCTTATTAAAAGCAGGAACACGCGTAAATCCTTTAGATTTTGAGCATCTATCAAAAAACATAGTAATCTTTAATCCTAACCGTAGAGCAGAATTAAAAATTGTTAGCGAATGGCTTGCGACTCACAACTTAACCACCAATTCTCCTAATGTAATTTTTATTGCTACCAATATCGCAACCTCTGATGAAAATAACGGTTGGGGAGATTACACAGAGTTAGTTCATTCTTTGCATAACCACGTATTTCTTTTAAAAGAGGACTTTAAAAAAACTTTCAATCTTAGAGTAACACCGACCATTATTACGGAAGATCAAGAAAGAAAACTTATTCGATTAGAGGAACTTACCGATAATTTTAATGTTAACAAAACATCTGATGAACAAGTTGAAATAGAAACTAGAGGCGATTTTCTCACTATCAAGCAAGTTATTTCTGGGAGTAATAAAAAACATTATGACAGAAAAAAATAATATAAACCTTTAAAAGAGCCCTAAATTTAACGGGGCTTCTCACGTACGTGGGGTTGACACTCTAACGAGCAAAAGCTCACTGGATTCTTGTTTCAACCACTAAAGCTATTTTCTGACTCAAACAATGAGCAGTTCCCCGTTAGTGTCCGCAAGCGTTGATGAAAATTCCTCGGTTCAGGTGTGCCCCACCTTACCATACCAATATTAGCAAGTTGCTAATATAGATAACCGCTATTTTAGATCTTATAAAATCTATAAAAACATATAAATATGTAAAAACAGATTTGTCTAAATTCCTGGTTCAACGCTGCTGGTTACAAGATTATTTTTGTTAAAACAATCTTGCAGTGCCGTCAGCTCCACAGGCGTTAATTCGGGAGTAGCTCTCCCTATTTTTTCTTTTAGCAGATTTTTTAAATTTATCGCTGCATTTAAATCTCTATTTATAGATATACCACATTCGGTACATTTATAGACTCTATCTTTTAATAAAACTTTCCCAATACTAAAAGACTATATAAAACGCTCTTAAAGGAGCGTT
>CAVGFV010000046.1:0-3881 GCA_963628765.1 Succinimonas sp. | reverse complement strand
CTTTCATAGGTTTTTTTGGTTAATTTGTTGTGGTGACACAAGTTTAACACAAGAAACCCTTTCTTTTTTCTGTAAAATTTTTAATTTATAGAAGTCCCCTAAATAGAGTGGTAGGCAGCTATTTTTTGTATCAGTTATCTGCTAGAAAATCGTTAAGCTTGCTTTATGTATTAGACATAAGGCAGGCTTAAGTTTTATAAATTCTTTGCTTATTGATAAGCTTTAAATATATGTTCTCAATCATCTTTTGAGAAAGCATCCGCTTTTAAAATTATTATGGAATCTCCATCTTCTTCGATGACATTTTCATCTTTAAGTTTTGATAATTCTCGTACCATAGCGCTTCTATTTACCCCGAGATATTCGGCTAAAGTGCTTTTACTAAAAGATAGTTTTATGCGTTTTGAACCTTGTTTTTGAGCTTGCAAAGAAAGGTAGCGGAGTATTTTTTCTCTTGTGGTGCCACTAGAAGAGATTTCAATCTTTTCCATAAGCTGTACGCTTTTGAGACCAAGTAGATTAAAGAAGTTTTGGATAATTTGCTCATGGAAGGGACAATGAGAAGGGCAATTGTGAATGATCTTAGCTGCCGGAAGAAACATTATTTCTGTTTTATTAACGGAATAGAAACTTACATAGGACTCTGACTTCTTTTGGATAGCAAACATTTCTCCTAGAAGTTCACCCTCATGCAAGGCAACAAGAAGATTTTTGTGTCCCCAAATATCTTCTTTTATCATTTCCACAACACCATGCATAACGATGCCAACCATATTAACCTTTTCTTGCTCTAGGATAATAAGATTGCCCTTGTCGTAGCTTTTGATCTTAGCCCCTAAACAGTTAAGGAGTTTTGTAAGGTCATCGTCACTGATATCTTTAAATAAAGGAATTTCTGAAAGCTGATTTTTTAGTGGCATAAAAAATTTTACCTTCTAAATTACTAAGTGTTGCAATTGCAACACTATAACTCAAAATTAAGGCGTATTCTTAGAATGCTTATCAAATATTAAAATCTGTTCTAACTTTAGATTAGTACACAAGGAATTTGGAGAAAAATCATGGAAGCGAAAATGTTTTGCTATCAGTGCCAGGAAGCAAAGGGCGGCGAAGGCTGTACGACTGTAGGAATGTGCGGAAAACAACCTGATACCGCGGTTCTCCAGGATCTTTTGGTATGGAATATCAAGGGATTTTCTTCAATTATTGCTCGTTTAGAAGCTGCTAAAACTGCAGTAGCAGAAGACAACTACTCTTTTATTATTAGAGCTTTATTTACAACCATTACCAATGCTAACTTTGATAATGAAGCTTTAATTAAGAATATTGAAGAGACTTTAGCTCGCAAGGAAGCTCTAGTTAAACTTTTAAGTGATAACTCTGATCTCGTTGAAGCTGCTCTTTGGCAGGGTAAACGTGACGAATTCTTAGAAAAGGCTCATGGCGTAGGCATCCTTGCTACTGAAGATGTGAATATTAGATCTCTTAAAGAACTGATCACCTATGGTATGAAAGGCCTTGCTGCTTACTTAAGCCACGCTGAAGCTTTAGGTTACAAAGATCAAGAGATTAACTCTTTCTTGGTAAAAGCACTTTCTGAAATCACTGATAACACTAAGACAGTTCCAGAGCTAACTGCACTTGCTCTTAAGTGTGGTGAATATGGTGTTAAGGGCATGGCTCTCTTAGATAAAGCCAACACCGAAAGTTATGGCAACCCAGAAATTACCAATATTAAGACTTCTGTCGGTACCCGTCCTGGTATTCTTATTTCAGGTCACGATCTTCATGACCTCAAAGAACTCCTTGAGCAGAGTAAAGATGCTGGTATTGATATTTACACTCATAGTGAAATGCTTCCAGCTAATACCTATCCAGAATTTAAGAAGTCCCCTCATTTGGTTGGTAACTTCGGCGGCGCTTGGTGGCAGCAGAAGGAAGATTTTGAAAACTTCAGAGGCCCAATTCTTTTAACCACCAACTGTTTGGTTCCACCTAAGTCTTCATATCAGGATCGTTTATGGACTACTGGTGCTGCTGGTTTTTCTGGTTGCAAGCATATTGAAAAAGATGCTAATGGTCATAAAGACTTTTCTGAAATTATTAAACAAGCACAAGCTTCATTACCACCAGTTGGTAAGACTGAAGGCTCTGTAGTTGCGGGCTTTGGTCATGATCAGACCTTAAAACTTGCTGATAAAGTTATTGCAGCAGTTAAAAGTGGTGCAATTAAGAATTTCGTAGTTCAAGCTGGTTGTGATGGTCGAATGAAGAATAGACAGTACTATACTGATTTCGTAACCAATCTTCCAAAAGATACCGTTATCCTTACAGCTGGTTGTGCGAAGTATAGATTTATCAATGAAAATCTTGGCGACATCGGCGGCATTCCAAGAGTAATCGATGCTGGACAATGTAACGATTCTTACTCTCTTGTAGTAATTGCTTTGGCACTTCGTGATGCTTTTGGTCTCAAGGATGTAAATGATCTTCCTATCGTTTACAATATTTCTTGGTATGAACAAAAAGCGGTTATTGTTCTTTTAGCATTGTTACATTTGGGTGTAAAGAATATTCACTTAGGACCAACTTTGCCTGCATTCGTATCACCAGCAGTACTTGATGTTCTAGTACAGAATTTCGGCATCTCTGGAATTTCAACACCTGAAAATGATTTAAAGATTTTCTTTAAGATGGCTTCATAATAATCAAGTTAAATTCCTAAATATGTAACTTAAAGGTATAAGAGCTTGCCTATCAGCAAGCTCTTTTTTGCTTTATAAGAGAACTAAAAATAAATGTATTTTTTTACTCTATATTTTTGTCAAAATATCTTATATAGATGCAAATCGAAGAAGAGCAGTGATAATTACACTTAAATGCGATGATTAGCAGATCTTAATTTCGGCTAAGGAAATTGATTTAGGCGAAAAGGGAAATCAGAAATTTTGATAGGATTTAGAACATTAAATAAAAAGGGAATGCCCAAAATTGGGATTCCCCATGAAATGGTTTTATCGAAAAAGATATTTTTGGTTAGGATTTACTAAATCTAGCGGTTATCTTTATTGCCAAATAAGCTACCTAAAAGATCTTCTCCAAGTTCTAGAATATCACTCTTGCCATCACCATCAGCATCCTGCATAAGTGCTGTTAGGATTGCGGAAGTACCGCTTGCACCATCAGTATTTTTGGAAGCGATAAAACCTTGATAAATTGCAGAAGCTGCATTAACTTGATCTTGAGAAAATCCTAATGCAGAAGCTGCTGCAGCAAATAACGGAGCTGAGGTAAAAGCCTGTTTGTCACCAGCATTTGCAATTCTCTTGAACATATCTTGGAGCATTGGAGCACCAGTTAATGAAGTGTCTGGAGTAGCTTGAGAAACGGCACTGGTTTCGCATCTGTTCATATTACCAACTGCAGCAGATAGCAATGCTGAAATCAACTGATTAGAATTAGCACTAGTAGCTCTTTCTGAACTGTTGTTATTCTGTGCCATGCTTCCTTGAGCGATATCGAAAAGACTTGAAAGTAAATCATCTGCCATGTTGTGTAGATCCTATAGATCAGTTGATATTTGTACAATTGAATTGATTTTAGCATATATGGGAATTTCCTATATTTTATAGCTGATAATCATGCTAAAAATGTTTTCTCAAACCTATTTTGTGTGTAATCAATGTATTAAATTCCCTTCAAAAATAATTTTTAAAAATCTTGTAACCTTACCTTCATGGAAAACGTTATAGGAACAGACAAGGGAACAAAACAGAAATTTAGTATTGTTTCCTTCCTCGAACAAAAAAAACTTGTAACCTTCCCCTTTCTCAAACGTTATAAGTACAGACAAGGGAATAACACAGGAGATAAGATTATGG
>CAVGFV010000045.1:0-19721 GCA_963628765.1 Succinimonas sp. | reverse complement strand
TGATCGTAAATCAATGACTTAGCATAAACTCATTTTTTACTGATCACTGTCGGTATTAAGATAATCTTGGCAGTTATTTTCCAGAAAGCTCAATAGCTGGCTTTATTCTCGATGCAAACCAAGCAGGAATGGTTGCTGCTAACAAGCTTAATAAAACAGCAACAAAACCGACAATAAATACATCAAACCAATGTAGTTCTGAAGGCACGAAATCTATAAAGTAAACGTCTTGATTAAGAAGATGGAAGCCAAATAGAGTCTCGATAAAACTTATAATCTCAGTGAGATAAAGGGAAGTCAAAATTCCTAAGATAATACCAAACACTGATCCTACTAAACCACTCACCCCACCATGAACCACAAAAGTAGCAATGAGTTGGGATTTTCGATAGCCCATAGACATTAAAATAGCAATTTCAGAGCGCTTTTCATTAACTGACATAATCATACTAGATATGATGTTAAAACAAGCTACAGCCACTACGAGAACTAGTGCTAAATACAGAATAGAACGAATCATTTGGATATCGTTATATAGCTTACCCTGTTTGGAAACCCAACTTTGTACATATAAAGATTCTGGTATCTTACTTACCAAATATCTAACAGCACTATAGCTTTGCTCTCTAGCTTTAAAAATATCTCTGGTTTTAAAAGAAATAACCGTCGCCGTATCTTCTTTCATTTCTAAGAGCTTACGGGTATTTTCAATTCCCGCAAAAGCTATCAAAGAATCTAGCTGACCACCTATTTTAATGATTCCGGAAATTTGGTATTCCGTTGCTAAAGGCACAGAAATTCCTCCTTCCTTAGAAGGACGAGTCATTAAAAGCTCAATAGAGTCTCCGATATCAGCTTTAATATGCTTGGCTACCTGTTCACCAATAACTATCTTAGGGAGAGTATTATCTACATTACTGTTGAGATCATCCAAACTTCCTTTTACAACAAAAGGCTTTAAATTTAGAACCTTCTGTTCCAAAGTAGGATCGATAGATCTCACTTGTACTGCCTTATAGATTCCCGCATGCGACAGTAAACCATTAACATTGATTTCAGGAGCAGCAGCTACTACAGATTCATGTGTTGTTAAGGTAGAAATCTTTTTTGATACACCAGGGATAACACCTTCATCAGATGTTATTTCAGCTGACGGTATTACTCCGAGCACTCTATACAAAAGTTCTCGTTCAAAACCATTCATTGCCGAAAGTCCCACGATCAAAACCATTACACCGAGAGTAATGCCAATGGTAGATGCCAGTGTAATGAAACGTGCCATTACACTACGTTGCAATGATTTTGCGAAGCGAAGTCCGATAAATAGGGGTAAAGGTTTAAACATGTTATTCTATTATTTTATTATTTTACCATCGCGCATTGTTAAAACTCTTTCAAAACGGCTAGCCATTTCGCGGTCGTGAGTAACAACTATCATTGCAGAACCAACCTCTTTCTTTAATTCCAAAAGAAGTTCAAACACACTATCAGAGCTACTATGATCAAGATTTCCTGTTGGCTCATCAGCTAAAACAAGAGCTGGCTTAGTAATTACAGCCCTCGCTATCGCTACACGTTGACGTTCACCACCTGATAACTCAGAGCTACGATGGTTCATACGATCTTTTAAACCCACACGTTCTAAGAGAGCGCATACCCTTTCCTTAATCTCTTTATTTGAAGCTCCACCAATAAGAAGTGGCATAGCGACATTTTCATAAGCAGTAAAATCTGCAAGGAGGTGATGGAATTGGTATACGAAACCTAAGTGGCGATTTCTAAAATCTGCTAATTCCTTTGAATTCAAATTAAAAAGGTTTTTACCTCGAAAAAGTACTGTACCAGATGTTGGAGCATCTAGTGTACCCAAAATATGCAGAAGTGTACTTTTTCCAGAACCTGAGGAACCAACAATGGCTATCATTTCATGTTCTAAAATGGAAAGATTAACACCTTTTAAAACTTCGGTTTTTACTTTTCCTTCTTTATAGCAACGTGTTAAGTTGCTAACTTCCAATAAAGAATGTTGTTCCATTTTATACTCACTCATATCTCAGAGATTGTGCCGGACGAATACGTGACGCCTGCCATGAAGGATAGATAGTTATTACAAAACTTAATATTATTGTAAGCAAAATTATTAAGGTCACTTGGAATGGATCAATTGTTGCAGGAATTTCCGCCATTCCACCAAAATAATAATAAAGCCCTGTAGCCTTCATTATTAAACTAATATTATTTACGCATAAAAGACCAAGTCCTGCGCCCAAGACAGATCCGATAACTCCACTCAAAGCACCTTCAACCATAAAAATTGCGAGGACAGTTCTTTGTTTCATTCCAAGTGTGCGTAATATAGCAATTTCTTGAACCTTGCTAGTTACAACCATAATCAAAGCTGACAGCATATTGAAGGCCGCAACTATTACTATAAGAGCCAGCATGAGGCTCATCATGATCTTTTCCATGGCGATACTTTGAAAGAATTCCCCTTCAGTAACGCGCCAATCTTTTACCTTATAGCTCTTGTTTTCTTCAATTTTAGTTTTTACTTCCGCTATAGAAAAAGGATCTTTAAGCCATAGTCTTACATTCGAGATATCGTTCTTAGGAAGATGCATGAGCTTTTTAACATCATCTATATTCGCAAGAACCATATAAGAGCCTGTAGATGAAGAAACACCTAAATTATAAATTCCAGAAACTGTAAAAAGGCGTTGTGATGGTACCCTTCCTATCGGGGTATAACGCACATAAGAGGTCGATACCAATCTTATTTTTTCACCAACCGACACTCCTAGCATTCTCGCGAGATCGGCACCTAGTATCACTTCATAGCTACGTGGCTCGAGATAAGAAAAAATTTGCGAGCCAATAGAAATTCGTACTAAGTCATTACTTGGATATTTTTCAGGATCTATACCATAGAGGATCGCACCAGTTAAAGTATCCCCGCCCTGCACCATAATTTCATCAGTAACTTCCGGCATGGCATAGGCAACATTAGGAATCTTTAAAAATTGTTTGGTATCAGTTGAATCTTTTAGTTCCCCATCAGCACTATAAATTAAAGCATGTGGTACAGCCGACAATACTCTTTCTTTAAGATCTCCCTCTAGCCCATTCATCACAGCACAGACAATGATTAAAGCTGCCACACCTAGCATTATTCCAAGCATGGACAAAAAGGCAATAAACGAAGCAAAACGATGCCCTCCTGATGAGAAGGCATAATTTATACCTATGGATAAAAAAAGAGGACGAAAAAGTTTATGTTTCACCTGAAAGGTGTCTCCATTTTGTAACTTACGGCACTGATTATATACAACATGGGCAAATTAAGCCATTCAGTATTGAAGTTACAAATATTAAAAATGCTAAATTCAAAAATTATTTTATTTTTTAAGGCTAAGTTCTTTTTCTGAGACTTAATAATTCTCTTTCTCGTGCAAAAACTGATCTTACTATCGTATCTGAATCTTCTTCTCGTATTCTCACAAATTGCAGAGACGCGAGTTCGGAATCTTTTTTCACCAGCTCTGCATACGTATAAATACAGGAGGAAAAGTCGTTTAAAAACAGTTTTACTCTATAATATTTAGTATCGGTCTTTATAAGGCTACTAGATGCCGTAAAACTATTTCCACCTAAAGTATTAGTTTTTTGAAATTCGCAATCCGAAAACTCTTTTTTAATAATCCAGCTTCTCATGAAGTTAATTACTTTTTTTTGATAAATAACAACATCAACTAAAGAGGCAAAGGCATTACTCTCAGAACGAATTTCGTTAATTTCCCGAGGTGATAAGTCTTGAACTATTTCAGGTACACTAAAAACAGCAGGGATCTCCTTACAAAAATCAGCAAAATCTGGTAACTGAAAATCTTTAGGAAGTTCTTCTAAAATTATTGGTACAGCATACTGTACTTCATGTAAGACATTATTTTGGGCTTCTGAATAATTCATTTGGGCTTTCCACACATTGTCTTTAGATCTTGGCGCACCAAAACGCACACATAAACAAAAAAACACTTTCCACTTATTTTCATATTCAACAAGTTTGAAAAATGCTTTTTCTAAAAATCTAAAATCTAGATATGAACTAATTCCAGCCAGTGATTTCCTTAAGACCTGCACCAATTTCTGCAATTGATTTTACAGTCTTTACACCCACGCTTTCTAAAGCTACAAATTTTTCTTTAGCTGTGCCATGACCGCCAGAAATAATTGCACCAGCGTGTCCCATTCTCTTACCCTTAGGAGCAGTAACACCAGCAATATATGCAACAATAGGCTTAGTAACGTTAGACTTAATGAATTCAGCAGCTTCTTCTTCTGCGCTACCACCGATTTCACCAATCATTACTATCGCTTCTGTTTCAGGGTCATTTTGGAAACGAGACAAGATATCAATAAAGTTAGAGCCTGGTATAGGGTCACCACCAATTCCCACACAAGTAGTTTGGCCATATCCGATATCAGTAGTTTGCTTGATAGCTTCGTAGGTTAAAGTACCACTTCTTGAAACAATACCAACTTTACCCTTTTTAAGAATGCTATTTGGAATAATTCCGAGTTTAGCTTCACCAGATGAGGCTATACCTGGGCAATTTGGGCCGATCATAACAACATCAGAGCCAACTAAGCGACGTTTAATTTGTAGCATGTCTAAGGTTGGAATTCCTTCAGTAATACACACTATCAATTTAATACCTGCATCAATTGCCTCATTAATGGCATCTTTACAAAAAGGAGCAGGAACGTAAATCATTGAAGCTGTGGCACCAGTTTCTAAAACCGCATCTTCAACGGTATTGAACACTGGAAGACCAAGATGCTGCTGACCACCTTTTCCTGGAGAAGTACCACCAACCAATTTTGTACCATAGGCTAAACACTGTTCAGAATGACTGGTTCCTTGAGCACCGGTAAATCCCTGACAAATAGCGATTGTATTTTTATTTAATAAGATTGACATTGTTAACCTCTGCTCTTAGCCACAGCTAATTCAGCCGCATCTTTTAAAGATCCTGCAGCAAGAATATTTAACCCACTATCTTTAAGCTTACGAAGTCCTTCTTCTGCTTGGTTTCCTTCGAGTCTAACCACTACAGGAACCTGTACTCCGACTTCTGAAACAGCTCCGATAATACCTTCAGCTATTAAATCACAACGAACAATGCCACCAAAAATATTCACAAGGATACATTTGATATTTGGATGCTTTAAGATGATTTCAAAAGCTGCAATCACACGTTCTCTAGTTGCTGAGCCACCAACATCCAAAAAGTTAGCCGGAGTGCCACCATAGAGCTTAATGATATCCATAGTTCCCATGGCTAAACCAGCACCGTTTACAAGGCAACCTATATTTCCGTCAAGCTCAACATAATTCAAATTCACAGCTTGAGCTTCAGCTTCTCTAGGATCTTCCTGAGATACGTCATTCATAGCAGCAAGATCTTTATGTCTATAAAGTGCATTTGAATCAATATTAATCTTGGTATCAAGACAAACAATCTTGTTGTCTTCAGTAATTGCTAATGGGTTAACTTCTATTAAAGATAAATCTTTTTCTACAAAGAGCTTCGCAAGGCGCATAAATATTACAACGAACTGTTTTTGTAAATCGCCTTGAAGACCTAATTTAAAAGCTAAAGATCTGCCTTGGTAAGGTTGAGCACCAACAATAGGATCTATAAAAGTCTTAAAAATTTTATTTGGAGTTTCTTGAGCAACCTTCTCAATCTCCATGCCTCCTTCAGTAGAAGCCATGAATACTATTCTAGAAGAACTTCTATCAATGGTTGCACCAAGATAAAGTTCTCTTACAGTGTTACTGCACTTTTCTATAAGTATTCCTGAAACTGGAAGACCTTTGGCACCAGTTTGTACAGTTACCAACCTATTTCCAAGCCATTTTTCAGCGAAACTTTTAACTTCATCTTTTGAAGAAACAACTTTAACGCCACCAGCTTTGCCTCTACCACCAGTATGAGCTTGGCATTTAGCTACCGCTTTTTCAGTGCCTATTTTGTCATAAGCAGCTAATACCTCTTCTAAAGAGGAGCCATAAAACCCATCAGGTACAGGAAGACCATTATCTCTTAAAATGCTTTTTGCCTGATACTCGTGTAAATTCATTATTAACTCTTTATTTAAATTTAACGTAATTCTGTAATCGACGATTAAAGATTTATGTTCTTAGTTAAAAGATCAATCTTATATCATCGTTATATTTCTTGAATTTGATTATACTATGATGGCGTTAAATAACAACATCTACTAAGCATATAGGAAATATCGGAATATAGACAAAGTTTCCTATTTTAAAAGCCTTAACTTTAAATTTGTGATAATCTGTGTAAAGTTTTTAAGTGAATTGTAAAATACATTCAAAATATTTGAAGATATTTTTAATAAAAATTCACTTTTTATGCATAAATATGCAAAAATACAGAAGCAGTTTATGTGAATTCTAGAACAGCACACAAAGTGTTGTTTTTTACAAAAGGAGCTTTTTACATGTCTGATACAAATCAGAAAGTAGCTGTATTATCAATACCTGGAATGGATCCAATAGAGCTTCCTATTTTAAAAGGAACAGAAGGATCTGAGGTAATAGATATTAGAGCTTTAGGTTCTCATGGCTATTTTACTTACGATCCAGGTTTTGTATCCACTGCTTCTTGCAAATCACGTATAACCTTTATTGATGGTGCAAAAGGCATCCTACTTTATCGTGGCTACCCAATAGATCAATTAACATCTCATTGTGACTATCTACAGACTTGTTATCTTCTTCTCCACGGTGATCTCCCTGATAAGAATCAGTATGACGAATTCAGACACCGTATCGCTCACCACACCCTTGTTCATGAACAGATAAATTCATTGTTCAAAGCATTCCGTAGAGATTCTCATCCTATGGCTGTTATGTGCGGTATTGCTGGGGCGTTATCAGCCTTCTACCACGATTCTCTTGATATATACGATCCAGAACAAAGAGAACTTACAGCTGTAAGACTCATTGCTAAGATGCCAACTTTGGCTGCAATGGCTTATAAGTATTCAATTGGTCAACCATTTATTTTCCCAAAGAACTCTCTTAGCTATGCGGGAAATTTCCTCCACATGATGTTTGCTACACCTTGTGAAGAATATCAAGTAAACCCAGTAGTTGAAAAAGCACTCGATCGTATATTCATTCTACATGCTGATCACGAACAAAATGCATCAACTTCATCAGTTCGCCTTGCTGGTTCATCAGGTGCTAACCCATATGCTTGTATTGCTGCTGGTTTGGCTTCACTTTGGGGTCCTGCACATGGTGGCGCTAACGAAGCATGCCTTAGAATGCTAGAAAGAATTGGCACTGTAGAAAGAATTCCACAGTTCATTGCTAAAGCTAAAGACAAGAACGATCCATTCAGATTAATGGGCTTTGGTCATCGTGTATATAAGAACTATGATCCAAGAGCTAAGGTAATGCGTCAAACCTGTCATGAAGTTTTGGATGAATTAAAGATTACTAATCACCCACTTCTTGACGTAGCAGTTAAACTTGAAGATATCGCTCTTCACGATGATTACTTCATTGAACACAAGCTATATCCTAACGTTGACTTCTATTCAGGTATTATCTTGAATGCTATTGGCATCCCAACAAATATGTTCACAGTAATATTTGCTCTTGCAAGAACTGTTGGTTGGATCAGCCACTGGATTGAAATGAACGAAGAGCCTGATTCACGTATTGGTAGACCTCGTCAAATCTACATTGGTAGCCCACATCGTGAAGTTCTTCCAATTGAAGATAGAAAGCCTTGCATTATTACAAACAATCAGTAATGCCAAGTCTTAACTAAGTAAAAAACGCCTTCCAACGTGAAGGCGTTTTTTTTACACCAAATTATCGATAAACGTTATTTAATAGGTAGCTTGATAATAATAAAGATGCTTCTGTAAATCCTTAAATGCCTGCATTTTTTGACAATCAAATTTATCAGTAAGAGACAGATCTAAATATATTCCTTTGAGTTTGGCTGACTTAAAAGAATAATCATCAAAGGAATCTATTACACAGGCGTATTTTCCATCAGGAGATACCGCAACGTCATTATTATAAACATAAGGGAACTGGCAATTTCCCCTGTCCAACATATTGCAACCAATAGATGGAATAGATAGCTCCGGAATAGCAACAGCCGATAAAGTTGCCATAATATCCTTGTGTGAGCCCCAAGTGTTTGGATTATATTTAAAATTCGGTCTTAAATAAGCAGATGGCACATGGAGATAGAAAGGCACCATGTAACCTAAAACAGACTCCTCAGGGTAGTTTTTGTAACCAATACCACGTAAATTGTGGTCTCCTGTAGCGCCAATTACTGTCCTTTCTTTTAAAGCAGCATGGTCCTTAATTCTTTGTACTAATTTTCCGAAAGCATCAATTGCATAACGGTAAGTACCAAATATGGTTTCGGTATTGTCATAAGGAAATCTTTCTAGAACATCTTTAGTAAGAGTAACTTTTCCTAGCTCTGAATCCTTAGGTATTTTATATGGGGGATGATTAGTTACTGTTAATAACACTAATAAAATAGGTTTATCACTTTTTAAGTTATCCTGAAGAATATCAAAACTTTTCCGCATTATGAATTCATCATGAACTCCCCAAGGTTCGTTTCCGGCATCCTTGTAGGACTCTCTAATGGCATTTTCTTCATATACTTCGTCAACACCTTTACCTAGTAAGAATTCAGTAATATTACGCCAACTACCCGAACCTCCAGTAACAAATACAATGCGGTACCCTGCTTCTTTAAAAGGTAAAAAGACATCAGTAATATAATCACGGCTTACATTCTTTGAGGTTGAAAAATTCATATCTGGAATCTCCAAGAAAAGCCTTGTTAAGCTATCCATGGTTCCATTACCTTCAGATAAAAAATTTAACCAGAAAAAGTCATTACCACTATTACGAATTTGTTTTGAAAAACTTCCTAATAAATTACGCTCAGCATTGTCGAATAAGAGCACATGTCTGCCAAAACTTTCCATAATGCCTAAAACAACATCAGGGTGTTTAGGATGCCCATCTACATTAACAGCTTTGCTATATAAAGGAGCAAAAGGTGTATTAGAGTCTGCTTTTATGTCCAGTTTTGCATAATCGTTAATAATATCTTTTACTTCAGTTTTCGGAATAACATCTTCTTTTAAATGCCACTTATAAGCCCAGTAAAAAGCCATAAGTCCATTAGGCACCGATTTATTAACTAAAGCATTAGTAGTAACGTTTATATTTTCTTCTCTTAAAGGAAATTTATTTAATGAACCACGTAGACAAAAAGCCCAAATAGCAATAGAAGTAATTACAAAAAGTATAAGAATAATTTTTGCTTTTGGGAGAAAGAGACCACAAATCTTATTCATCCCCAATGCGAAGTACTTACATACGTAAAAATACAAGAAAGCTAAAAAGATTATACCTATAATTCCTGGGACTAATGGATAATCCACTAATATAGTATTCAGCACAGCTAGCGGTTCTTCATCCAAAAACGAGAAGAAGAAGGTATCTATTATCTTGTCGTAGGTCTTAAAGTAATAGAAGTTAATAACTGTAAAGACAGAAATAATTAAAAAAGCACAAATATTCCAAATAGCAAAGAAACGTTTATATAAAGGAACAAGGGCTTTCCTAAAACAGAACAAGGCTAAGAAGAAAGGTAACGCATATAAAGTTGCAATAACCTTAAAATCAAACATTGTAGAAGTATAAAAGTAACTTAATAGCCCCTCATTATCTATCTCTGCCAGGCTATTATTTAGGAAATTTAATATAAAGGCGTAACGACCACCCCATTGCACGATTAAGCATAGCAATATTGCAGGCACGAAAGCAGAGATAAGATATATAAAAAACTCTCTAAAACTATCTTTGGTGTGATTGCAAAAATTTAAATGTTTTAGAAAAGACATAAATCACCACTTACAACTAGTATGCTTTAAGAAAAAAAAGCGCCACTTAGTTAAAGTAGCGCTTTTTAGAATTAATTTAAAAAACTCTCAGAAAATTAAAGAGAATTCTTTGAACCAAGTTCTTCAAATGCATCTTGGAGACGCTTAATCATTGATTCCTGCCCCTTACGGAGCCATGCACGTGGATCGTAGTACTTCTTGTTAGGAGCATCAGGACCTTCTGGGTTGCCGAGCTGACCCTGGAGGTAATCCTTCTTATCGTTGTAATAACCAAGAACACCAGCCCAGGTAGCCCACTGAGTATCGGTGTCGATGTTCATCTTAACAACGCCGTAAGAAACTGCTTCACGAATATCCTTAGGATCTGAACCTGAACCGCCGTGGAATACGAAGTTAAGTGGCTTCTTATCCTTAGCAAGACCAAGCTTTTCAGCAGCGTAAATCTGTGAATCGCGAAGAATGGTTGGTTTTAACTTAACGTTACCTGGTTTGTAAACACCGTGAACGTTACCGAATGAAGCAGCGATAGTGAAGTTAGGGCTGATCTTCATTAAGCGTTCATAAGCATACCAAACGTCCTGTGGCTGGGTATAAAGAGCTGATTCATCCTTATCAGAATTATCAACACCATCTTCTTCACCACCGGTGCAACCAAGTTCGAGTTCGAGGGTCATATCGATCTTAGCCATACGTTCAAGATATTGGCAACAAAGATCAACGTTGTCCTTTAAGCTTTCTACTGAAAGGTCGATCATGTGAGAAGAGAAAAGTGGAACACCGTGTTCAGCATAATACTTTTCATCTTCAACAAGAAGACCATCAACCCATGGAAGAAGCTTCTTTGCGCAGTGGTCGGTATGAACAATTACAGGAACACCATAGTATTCAGCAACGTTACGTGCGTGGAGAGCTAAAGACTTAGCACCGATAACCTGTGCCTGCTGACCTTCCATCTTGAGGCCCTTACCAGCGATAAACTGAGCACCGCCGTTAGAAACCTGAACGATAACTGGAGCCTTTGCATCACGAGCAGCTTCAATTACTGCATTGATAGAATCAGTGCCTACGCAGTTAACTGCAGGGATTGCAAAACCATTTTCTTTAGCAACTTCGAAAACCTTATTAAGGTCTTTACCAGCGATAACGCCTGGCTTAACAACGTCTAATACTTTAGTCATTTAATATTCCAGATTTAGATATAAAAAATCAAATATATGAAAGGCGGAGAGGAAAACATTTTCCCCTCCGCCAATTTAATTACTTAGCTTCTGCAGCGCGTTTTTCAAGAATTTCAACAGCTGGAAGTTTCTTGCCTTCAACGAATTCGAGGAAAGCACCACCGCCAGTAGAAATGTAAGAAATCTTGTCAGTTACTTTGTACTTCTGGATAGCATTGATGGTATCACCACCGCCTGCTACTGAGAAACCAGCACTTTCAGCAATTGCATTAGCCATAACTTGAGTGCCTTTACCGAACTGATCAAATTCAAATACGCCTACAGGGCCGTTCCAAAGAATGGTCTTAGCGTTCTTGAGGATATCAGCAATCTTTTCCATGGTCTTAGGACCAAGGTCAAAAATCATATCGTCATCTTGAACGTCCTTAACGTCCTTGATAACTGCTGGTTCATTTTCGTCGAACTTCTTACCAACTACTACATCAACAACTTCAGGAATAGTAGTTTCTTTTGCGATTGATTTTGCTTCTTCAACAAGATCAGCTTCATAAAGTGATTTACCAACTTTGTTGCCCTGTGCAGCAATGAAAGTATTAGCAATACCACCACCAACGATAAGTTGGTCAGCGATCTTAGAAAGAGAATGAAGAACGGTAAGCTTGGTAGATACCTTTGAACCGCCTACAATTGCAACCATTGGACGAGCTGGGTTAGCCATTGCCTTGCCAAGAGCGTCAAGTTCAGCAGCAAGAAGTGGGCCTGCGCAAGCAACTGGTGCGAACTGAGCAGCACCATAGGTGGTGCCCTGTGCACGGTGAGCAGTACCGAAAGCATCCATTACGAATACATCGCAAAGAGCAGCGTACTTCTTAGCGAGGGTTTCATCATTCTTCTTTTCGCCCTTGTTGAAACGGCAGTTTTCAAGAACTACAACTTCATTCTGTTTTACATCAACAGGAGTATCAAGATAATCCTTAACTAAACGTACAGGAACATCAAGAAGACCTTGCATGTAATCAACAACTGGCTTTAAAGAGAATTCTTCGTTATATTCACCTTCTTCAGGACGGCCAAGATGGGATGTTACCATAACTTTAGCGCCCTTCTGGAGTGCAAGCTTGATTGTTGGCAATGTAGCGGTAATACGCTTGTCAGAAGCAACCTTTCCATCCTTTAAAGGTACATTCAAATCTGCACGAATCAGAACTCGCTTATTTGCAAGATCTAGATCAGCCATCTTGATAATTGACATTATTTAGTCCTCAACAAAGTTGAAAAAATAAAACTGGAGAAAAAATTCAGTAAAACATTATTCTACTGAATACTAATTCTCAATTAGATAACGAAATTCTACTCCATTTTCGTGTATCTGTCTTTAAAAAGAAAAAACGACATTGAAAAAAAACAATTTCTTTTTTTCAATTTTCATAAATTCCCTCTAGAAACAGAAAAGCCTAACTTAAAAAGTTAGGCTTTATACTTAGATAATTTTAGTTTTTTAGAACAAGCTTTCTGCGATCTTTACAGAATTCTCAAGAGTGAATCCAAAGAATTTGAAAAGATCATTAGCAGGAGCTGATTCGCCGAAACGATCAATACCGAGAACACGACCATCAAGTCCAACATACTTGTACCAGAAATCGGTAATGCCTGCTTCAATTGCATAACGACGTCTGCAAGATGATGGAAGTACGCTTTCGCGATATTCAGCGCTCTGCTTATCAAAGACTTCAGTGCAAGGCATTGAAACAACACGAACCTTCTTTCCTTGTTTTTCAAGCTCTGTAGCAGTGTTCATTGCTAATTCAACTTCAGAACCTGTTGCAATAATAATAAGGTCTGGGTTCTGTGTACCTTCTTTAAGTACGTAACCACCCTTCTTAATATTTGCAAGCTGCTCGTCAGTTCTATCCATCTGAGCAAGACCCTGTCTTGAGAAAATAAGTGCATTTGGAGTTTCTTTTGACTCAATTGCAAATTTCCAAGCAACTGCAGATTCAACCTGATCGCAAGGTCTCCAAGTGTTAATATTTGGAGTAATACGTAAAGAAGAAATCTGTTCAATTGGCTGATGGGTTGGACCATCTTCACCAAGACCGATTGAATCGTGGGTAAATACATAGATTATTGGGAGCTTCATTAAAGCGCTCATACGAACTGCATTCTTAGCATATTCCATGAAAATTAAGAATGTAGCACCATATGGAATGAAACCACCATGTAAATACGCGCCATTCATAATGGCGCTCATACCAAATTCGCGAACACCGTAATGGATATAGTTACCGCTAGCATCATCTGGAGTTATAGACTTAGAATTTGCATGCATTGTTAAGTTACTTGGAGCTAAATCTGCTGAACCACCAAGTAATTCTGGAACTATTGCACCATATGCATTTAAAGCGTTTTGGCTTGCCTTTCTAGAAGCGATCTTTGCAGGATTTGCCTGTAGTTCCTTAATGTACTGTTCTGACTTTTCAGCCCAATCACTAGGAAGAACATGGTTAATTCTTCTTTCAAATTCCGCAGCCAATTCTGGATAAGCTTTCTTGTATGAAGCAAAAAGTTCATTCCAAGATTGTTCTTTCTTAGTTCCGTTATCCTTTGCATTCCAAGCTGAATAAATTTCTTCTGGAATTTCAAAAGGACCATATTTCCAACCAAGCTTTTCTTTTGCCAAAGCAATTTCAGCATCGCCAAGTGGAGAACCATGGCAATTCTGGGTACCCTGCTTATTAGGTGAACCAAAGCCGATAATTGTCTTACAGCAGATAATACTTGGCTTATCTGTTACTTGTTGTGCATTCTTGATTGCTTCAGCAATAGCTTCATAATTGTGGCCATCAATTTCTTGAACATGCCAACCATAAGCAGCAAAACGTGCAGCAGTATTTTCAGCAAACCAACCAGAGGTCTTTCCGTCTATAGAAATACCGTTGTTATCCCAAAAAGCAATGAGCTTACCGAGCTTTAAAGTTCCTGCTAATGAGCAAGCTTCATGAGATACACCTTCCATCAAACAACCATCACCCATAAATACATAGGTGTAGTGGTTAACAACGTCAAAGCCATCGCGATTAAACTGGCTTTCAAGAATCTTCTCTGCCAAAGCCATACCAACAGCATTGGTAATACCTTGTCCTAGAGGACCTGTAGTAGTTTCAACGCCATCTGTATAGCCATATTCTGGATGACCAGGAGTACGAGAATGCAATTGACGGAAATTCTTTAGATCTTCAATAGTAAGGTCATATCCTGTTAGGTGTAACAGAGAATAAAGAAGCATTGAACCATGACCATTTGACAATACGAAACGGTCTCTATTAAACCACTTAGGATTTGCAGGATTATGATTCAGGAAATCATGCCAAAGAACTTCGGCAATATCAGCCATTCCCATCGGAGCACCAGGGTGTCCGGAATTTGCTTTCTGAATTGCATCCATGCTTAAAGCACGGAGAGCATTGGCAAGATCTTTACTTGCAACCATTTATTACTCCTAACGCGAACATACAAGTGATCTTAAATCACTTACAAATGGAATCTTTTCAAGTTTTTATTGCGCCATTGTAACATGTTTGTGAATATCAATGACTACAACCTAACGCATTTATAGATATGACCACTACAAAAATAAGAATGAATCATAAAAAAAGATTTAGCCGTAAGTAAAACCTTTTCTTCTACGAAAATTTTTCGGAAAACATCGTTAAGAAAAACTAATCATTGTTTACGAAAATTTCTCTCCACATCATTCAAGTATTTTTTAATAACATTCTTTTCTGATAATTCAATGATATTACGAGTTTGAGAAACAGCTTTCGATTCATAAATCTCATTATCAACAATATTCCAATTAAGCCAGTTTGGCATACTTTCTAGTGATTTATCTGATATTGTGGCATCAGAAGGAATTACTATTAAACCATTTTGGGAATATACAGGACCTTGAAATATTAAACTATTCCCTTCTTTTAAGTTTTCAATAGCTCTTTTTATTTCGATCCTACTTTCATAAGGGGTAAGGTCACTAATATTCGTTAAAGAAACGACATTTTGACGGTAATCAAACCAATAATCGTTGCCGATTTTTCTTTGACCATTAGAAATGGCGGAAAAAAAGTATGAATAAACCACATTCATATTATATTTAAAGGAAGTTAAATATCTCTGACCGTAAGTTACGCTTTCATCAGAATATTCCCCAAAATAATAAAGGCCTAAATCCGAGGCAACTTGGCACCATTGGCATCTATCTAAATTACCATTTATAACATCAATATTTTTTTCATCTTTTAGTTTTTTAACAATCTTTGAAACAGTGTCCTTATCGTGTTCGCCTTTTATTTTAATTAGATGTATTTTTGCGTTGGGATTTACTTTCTGAATTCCTAAAGCAAAGGCATTTACAGATCTGATTCCAATGCCATTGTCAGAACTTAAGATATAACCTATCTCATTAGTCTTTGTTATTCTTCCGGCAATTAGGCCGTGAAGATACTTAATTTCATATGTTCTAAGTAGATAATTTATTACGTTAGTCTCTTTTGAATTTCCATTATTTAAGAAAAAAAACATATTAGGGAAATTGCGAAAAAAATTACCTAACTCTATCGTGTATTTAAAACCATCCAAAAAAATCCAACGATATCCTTTCGATGAATACTCCTGCACCATTCTATAAAGTTTAGCTTCATCATCATGAACACCTTCAATAATGCTGATATTGATATTGGAAAACTTTTCTGAAGCATCAAAAAAGCCTTTGACATGAAGCCAACCTACCTTATCGTCACGAATTGAAGTATTTTCAATTAGCAGGACCTTTTCAGTTCTATTACTAATCTTGTCAGCATAGTATGAATTGTTATTTATTGATATTGATTCATCTCTAACAGCATAAAAGTTTTCTTTGTATACAATAAACAAAATTATTGATGCTATGAGTACTACCACTAATGCAATAATGATTGTTGAAGACTTATCTATTTTCATATCTTATCTACTCCGTCAACAAACCAATCAATTTTTTGCATTAAGTATTCATCTGACAGTTTTTCTCCTTTTTGAACTCGAAGCATTCCATTATTGTCATATATAGGACCTGAAAAAACATCAAATTGGCCATTGATCATCTTGCTACTAATACGATCAACCGTGTCAGAAGCGTAGGAAGGCAAAAGTTTATAATTTACATTAGACAACATTGCATTGCCGGACTGAAAATCTACCCATTGAAAACCTGGAACAAAAATTCCTACGTTAACTTTTGTGATTTCTCTTTTATAGAAACTTGACCAGTTCCACACCGCATTTGCTAAATTGCTTTGCTGGTAAAAATCGTTTTTATCTTCGTGGTAAGCAATACACAAAATGCCATTTTTGGCACAAAAATTATTAACTTCATCTGTATCAATGTGGTAGGTAACTAACTGAATATTAGGATACTTTCCAAAAAGCTTATCAAGGCTCGCATCTATTTTCGCTTGTTCATCCCAAGAGCCAAATTCAACTACATGTACTATCGCATTAGGGCGTACTGATTTAACGCCTAGTGTAAAGGCATCTATACCACGAATTGTCTCAGGAAACAGCATGGCAACTACATAGCCAAAATCCTTAGAATCTGTAGCCATTGCTGCTATCACGCCACTTAGATATCTTACGTTGTACATTCTCCCCATATACGACATTACATTTGAGCGGCGTATTACGCTTCCATCCCCGACTCCCATAAAGAATAATTCTGGGTACTTCTTTGAGGCTTTATCAACACATGTAGCTCCCACTGCCGTTGGGACAATTACAAGACTGCCACCGTTTTGAGCGAATCTATCAATATATTTTTCACAGCTTTCACTGGTTATTTTTTCATGTATTTCTGCTTTTACGCCTAATTGATTTACAGCCTCAATAAAACCTTTAACGTGTGATTCGCTCCAAGTTCCGTCGTCATATGTGCCATTCACAAGCATCATTACACTAATTTTTTTACGAGGAGTAACTTCATCTTCAACATTAACGCTTACACTAAAATCATAGAAAAGAAGGATGCATATCGCACCGGTTATGATTAATAAGGAAATAATAATTGCTTGAATTTGGTAAAACACTGAAGTGTTATCTGATTTACTCATTTTTTATCTCCAGTGTAATCAATAAAAACTGAATCTAAAGAAAGAAGCTTCTCAAATTCACTTTCTGGCAAAGGTTTTGAATAATAGTATCCTTGGCAATATTCACAGCCTAATGATTTAAGGATATCTCTTTGCTCAATTGTTTCCACACCTTCAACAAGAGTGAGAATATCAAAATGATGAGCTATTGATATGACATCCTTAATAAGCATAACGCTCGGGGCTTGTTTTTGCTCTACATCAATTCTATCGACAAAGGATTTATCAATCTTGATGATATCAAAAGGCAATAAAGAAAGATTTGATAATGATGAATAGCCTGTACCAAAATCATCCATAGAAATCTTAAAACCGATATCTTTAATTTGTTTTAAAACTTCTTGAACATGCTTAACATCATTAATTGTGGCGCTCTCTGTTATTTCAATATCAATATATGGAACGACATCCTCAAAACCTTTGATTCTATTTTGTAAATCAGAAACAAGGTTAGGGTTTAAAAATTGTACCTGTGAACAATTTACAGAAATAGGTACCTGTCTATACCCTTTATCTTTCCATTTTTTTATACACTTCATAACCTGGTCAAAAACAAAATTATCTATATTTGCAATTGAACCATTTCTTTCAAATACTGGAATAAATTGATAAGGTGGTCTTATGCCTTGAAATTTATAGTTCCACCTAATCAATGCTTCAGCGCCATACAAACGATTGGTTTTTAAATCATATTTTGGCTGAAAATAAACTAAAAACTCCCCTTTCTTTAAGGCGGGAATTAATTCGTGCTCAATTTGCTCACTACGAACTATCTCTTTTCGCATTTCTGGTGAATAAATTTTAATCGAATGATGTCTAGTATCGAGTGTTTCCTGGGTAAGAACAATGAAACAGTTATCTAAATAATATTCAAAATCTTCAATATTATTATCAGAATGTTTTGTACATTGAGTAATGCCAACAGCATAAACAGCTTGATAATCCACTCCAGGAATATTTTGGATATTCTTAAATAAGTCTTTGAAGAAGTTTTTAACTTCTTCAATATTTTTAATTTTAAAAAGAATGACGTAATAGTCTTGAACCTTAGCTGCAAAAATATCGTCATCCATATTTTTCTTAAAATTTACTGCCGCAACAGCATCCGCTTTTTGAGCAACTTCATAACCATATAATCTTGTAATAAATGTTCTGTTCACTAGTTCAAGTCTTACTAGAAACAGGGTTTTATTGTCGTTTTTAATAAAATCAGCGAACACTTCACGAAGCATTGCCTTATTAGGCATGTCTGTTACTTCATCTTCATATGCTAAACGATGGATTTTTCTTCTATTAGTATTAACTGCATATTCATAGTACAAAAGAAGTACCATTAAAATACTGATTATGGAGCCCGCAACAACCCAAAACATCCCCATAATCACGCGAATTTTATTATCAACAACGTCTACAGGAATTAACGTTACAAAACTCCACTCTTCAAACTGGGTAGGAATTATTGACATGTAATGAACAGGATATCTATCAACCTTATATTCATAAACTTCGTTTATATTCTGTTCAATGGTGTTTTGTAACTCTGAAGGATTTGATAAACCATAACGTTTACTTAAGACATTGAAAGTAAAATGAGGAAGAAGTCTACCATCTGTAGAGTGATTTAAATAAACAACATCTGTAAGGTTATACACAAGGTAACTCATTACAATGTTATCTGACTTGATAAAAGTACTATCTCTATGAAGATAACCTATGATTTCTTCATCCGAAGCTCTTACGTAAACAACGTACTTTATGTAGTTATTCTGGAACACAGGAACAGCAATGAGCACATCATAGCTACCACCAGAATCCGATGATGCAACCGTTACCGTAGGCTTTCCTCTAAATGAAGACATTAATTTTTGGGAAACGTCTTTTACTATCGGAGGACCGTAAACGTTATTTCCATGAATATCTATAACGCCGATATTAACAAAGCCTGTAACTTTATTGATACTTTGTAACGCAGTGATTGTGCTGAAAACACTTTGAAATTTATAACTATCTGATAAGGTATTAGCAACAGAATTCATTGTATCGATGATAGACGAAAAGCTCTTATTAACAATTTCCACATCATTTAGGGAATTCTTAATAAAGTTTTCTTTAACATCGTTGTCCATCACTTCCTTAATTTTCGATTGAAAAACTAAGGATGACAATGCCAACATGATTGTTACCACAATAACAATCATTAATGTCTGTCTATAATCTTTTATCTGTTGTAATCGCTTATTCATAAGGAACAGAACAGGTATCTATAAATATTTTTCTAAATTAACATTTGTTTCAGAAACACTATGTATTCGAAGTTTATTTTAACCGACAGTGATCAGTAAAAAATGAGTTTATGCTAAGTCATTGATTTACGATCACT
>CAVGFV010000044.1:0-10179 GCA_963628765.1 Succinimonas sp. | reverse complement strand
CTCAAAAGAATACAAAATTTACGCATTCGCATTGTTTTTAATCACGTAGTTTAAAAAGGTGATAAGCCATTGATTTTTAAAATCTCTTTTGAAAAATGAATATCACAAACAAGAAAATACTATTATCTTTAGTGAGTTAACGGCACAGGCCTAATAACACAAGTCTGTTTGCGAGTACTGTAGTTCTTCTTAAAAACTTTATTTGCATAGACTAAAAAAGGTTGTGCTAAATTGACCATGCATCGCGGTGAGTACTTAAAACTTGTACGTCCCGTGCATATAAAAAGGATATTGTATTCATGTCTAATGAAGCTGTGTTAAAGGTTCGCGACTATATGAACCGTAATATAGTCGGACAGCCTGAATTAGTTGATGGTCTTCTGACCGCGCTGCTTGCTGATGGACACATTCTTGTAGAAGGTCCTCCAGGACTTGCTAAAACTAGAGCCATCAAACTTCTAGCAGAATGTATTGAAGGACGTTTCCATCGTATTCAGTTTACCCCTGACTTGTTACCTGCGGATCTTACCGGTACTGATATTTACAGACCACAAGACGGAACATTTACATTCCAACCTGGTCCTTTGTTCCATCATTTGCTTCTTGCAGATGAAATAAACAGAGCACCAGCAAAGGTACAGTCTGCATTACTTGAAGCGATGGCTGAAAGACAAATCACCATTGGTAAGATGACATATCGTTTACCAGATTTGTTCTTGGTAATGGCTACACAAAACCCTCTTGAACAAGAAGGTACTTACCCACTACCTGAAGCCCAGCTCGACCGTTTCATGTTGAAGCTTGAAATCAACTACCCAGATCAGGGAACAGAGCTTCAGATTCTAAGACTTAATCACTTGGAATCTCGAAATGCAGCACGTGAACAACCACCTGTTCTTAGCCAAAATGAACTATTTGTAGCAAGAAGAGAAATTCTTGAAGTAACTCTTCCAGATATTCTTGAAAGCTACATAATCAATTTGACTATGGCAACACGTCGTCCATACAGCTATGACTCAACTGACCTAGCTAGATGGATTGCCTGTGGTGTTTCACCTCGTGCAACAATGGCACTTGCAAATTGTGCTCGTGTAAATGCTTGGCTTGACAACAGAAATTACGTTGCACCGGAAGATATTCAATACTGTGTATATCCAGTATTCCGCCATCGTATTTTCTTAACAATGGAAGCGGAAGCTGACCGCGTTGATGCAAACAGAGTTATTGAACTACTTACCAAGAAAGTAGTTGTTGCATAACAAAAATAACTGAAGTAGGTGTACGCAAGTATTCTACTTCAGTTTTCAGCATAGTTTTTTTCGTGACATACCGTTTCTGCACCAGAAGGATTTAAAAATGCCAAACGGGATTGAGCTAAAATTTGAGGACCTAATGTTGGTTCCTCCCTTGTCACAGTTGCTACCAAATATCATGGTAGCGAGCCAACGTTATGGTCTGCTCCGTGCGAACAGCCGTGGACGAGGTATGGAGTTTTCAGAAGTACGTGCCTACCAGCCTGGCGATGACATACGCACAATAGATTGGCGCATAACAGCTCGTACTGGCAAACCTTTTACAAAACTCTTCCGTGAGGAACGTGATCGTAACGTTTACATAATACTTGATTTAGACCCTGCAATGTATTTTGGCTCCCAAGGCCAACTTAAGTCACGTTTCGGATCTTTGATTGCAGCCTCATGTGCATGGCAGTCTTTTGATATGAAAGACAAAGTCGGTGGCATGATCATTTTAGGTGATACCCCAATACGCCATAAGCCAGGTGGCATGCGTGGCGATATGCTCGCGTGGATCCGTAAAGTATATGACGCTTATCAAATAGGTTTAAGACGTCGTAATTTCGAATACACAATAAGTGACGGTCTTAAGATATTTGTTAACCATGCAAGACCAGGAAGTGTATTCCATATCATTAGCGATTTTTATCGTTTGGATGATAACGCTTGGCTTTATTTAAGAAGATTGAACAAGTCTCATATCGTAAGAACTTACCAAATATACGACAAACTTGAGATGGAGATTGATGGTAAAGGTACCGTGGGTATTAATACTGGTAATTCTCAAGGATTTATAAGTTCTCTCAATAAGGATTTCGTCGATAATTACCGTCGAATTGGTGTGCACCGTATCCACAATATTAACCGCATGTTATCTGAATCATCACAAAGAAACATTTGTATAGATGTTTCAGATCCAATGCTAGGAAAATCAGAAGAAAGAACTGAGGAAGGAAAGGAATAAGTTATGGATTTCAATTATTCACTTCTCCGAGACATTCACGAAGGAACACCTCCTGTAGACTATAGCTTTTGGTGGTTATGGATTGTTTTTGCATTATTTGTTATTGCAGTAATAGCCTACGTCATATGGCGTTTAGTTCCTCTTTTCCAAGCTTACTTAAGATTACGCAAAATTGATATCAAGAGTGAAGCTTTTGTTCCTTTAGTAAATTATTGGTTAAAGGAAACTGCTTTAATAATGTACCCGCGTGAAAAAATCGCTGGTTTATGTGGTGAAAAATGGTTGGAATTTTTGGACAGGCCAGACAGTGTAACGAGTACAGTCGAAAAAGATATTGCTCGACCAGTAAGTTCCTTAAAAGATGGAAATAAATACTTAGAGCAACAAATTCGCGATGCTGAATTTGAAAAAGTTTCAAACCTTTTTAAAGCTTCTCGTTCAACTGAAGTGAAACCTTCATTTAACGACAGCGCAGTAAAAGGTAATGGAACCAACTTCGAACTATTCGCATCTGCTTGGAATAAAGTTATTTACGACTACCATAATATTGGTATCAATGAACAAGAAAAGAAAATGCTCTTGACCCAATGTAAAAAATGGCTTTTCGCTAATATAAGGAAAAGATTATGGACTCTTTAGGATTTGACTGGCCACTTTCTCTCCTGCTTATCCTTTTACCGTTTGCCATACGGTTTCTTCCTGGACGTAGCAAAAAGAACGAATTCATATACATAACTTCGCTCCCACACTATATGCAACACGAGCCGAAGAATAAAGTGCATTTGATTTTTGGCGTAGCCTATGCTGCATGGTTTTTCCTTGCTATTGCACTTACTAGACCTATTTATTACGATCAGGTAATCGTTATTAATAAACCTCATCGTGACATAATGTTGGCCGTTGATATTTCTGATTCAATGGAAATTAAAGACATTATTGATGTCAATAACAAACCTGTTTCTAGAATGCAGGTTGTTAAACAACAGATAAAAGAATTTATCGAAGATCGTGATAAGGGAAATTATAACGATAGGATTGGTGTTATTCTTTTTGCCGATCATGCGTACGTATTGTCACCTCTAACATTCGATAAAAAAATGGTTTTAGAGCTTGTTGACGAAATTGATGCAAGTATGGCTGGCCAGCTTACCAATATTGGTGAGGCTATCAACCTAGCAATTGAACGTTTTGAAGAAGCTGGAACCAATCAAAAGATCTTAGTACTTCTTTCTGATGGTAAGAACACAGCTGAAGGTATTAATCCTTTAGATGCAGCTGCAATTGCCAAAGATAAGGATATGAAGATTTACACCATTGGCTTTGGTGGTGGTACTTATACAACTGATGAGCGTGGTAATGAGACTCTCAATGCCAATACTGATCTTGATACAGAAACCCTCCAAAAAATTGCCGATATGACTCATGGTAGAAGCTATCATGCTCAAAACAGCAAAGTACTTCACGGGAAATATAAGGAAATTAGTTTCCTTGAAGCTTCTGAATCAGATCCTCAATCATATCAACCAAAGGTTGAGTTATATTCATACCCACTCATTATTTCACTTATCCTCTCAGTATTAACAGGAATATTGGTAAGGAGAATCAATGGTTAGTAGTTTTCTTCACCCTTGGTGGTTGGCTTTCCTTCTTCTACCTTTATTGTTTGTCTATATTGACTTTGCAAAAAATTACAAGTTGCAAAGTTTTATAAGAGAAGACATCATTAACTTTTTGATGCCTAAATCTAAAAAAATAGCAACTGATGAAGAAGACCCAGAAAACGAGTTGGAAGATGAAATCCCGGCTTCTCAGAAAATCTCTGAAAAGGAAAGAAAAGATCTCGTTGCAAAGCCTCGTTTATGGAAAAAATATGGTTGGCTTATTATCCCTTACGTAGCTGCAGTTATTGCAGCTGCTGGTCCAGCGGTTGAACAAGAAAGCGATCTTTTTCAAACTGATGAAAACTGGGTATGGGCAGTTGATGTTTCTCCATCAATGCTTGCAGATGACTTGAAGCCAAATCGTTTTCAACGTGTAAGATATAGTCTTATAGAGCTTCTTAATGCCTCAAAAAGCCATCGTAGAATTTCTCTTTTGGCATATACAAGCGATGTATACCAAGTGACACCAGCAACAGATGACATGTCCACAATACTATTCTCTTTACAAGAGCTTAGTCCTGAGATTATGCCTACAGTTGGTTCTGATCCTGTCAAAGCTATCAAAAAAGCTGCTGAAATTCTTTCTCGTGATCCAGAAACACCTGGTAATATTCTATTAGTCACTGATGACGTGAAGAGTATAGAAGAAGAGAATGCTTTAGTTGACTTTATAAATGGTCCTGAATGCGTATACCCTGTTTATATTTACGCAATTGGCACATCACAAGGTAAACCTGTAAAGTTCCACAACGAAATTATGCACGATGCTAATGGTGAAACTGTTATGGCGCGTTCCCATATAGATTTACTTCAAGATACAGCCAAGAAGACTGAGTCAAAAATATTTTTCGAGATTGGCGAAGAAGCACCACATTTGGAACAAATGTATAGCTATGACCATCCAGAACACAAGAAAACTGAAAAGAGTAATTATATCAAGAAAGATATAGGTTATTGGTTCCTCTTAATCTCTATCGTATCTTGCTTTGGCTTTATTAGAAATTACTTCTTCAGCTTCATTGTTGCAGGTTTAATCGGCTTAAGCACCTTATGCCTTCCATCTCCTGCATTCGCAGAAGTTACTGAAATGACAGAATTTGAAGGTGAAAAGCGTCCTAATGAATATGGCTATCTCCTATATCAAGATGGCCAATATGAAAAAGCCTTAGAGTACTTAAAAGATCGTATGTGGCGTGGCCACGCTTATTACCGTCTTGGTAAATATGATAAGGCTATTCCTGAATACCAAGCATTAGGAAATGATGCTGAGGCGAAATACAATATTGGCAATTGCTTCGCACATATGCAAACACCAAGTGCCTTAAAGGATGCGCTTTTAGCATACAAGCAAGCCTTAGAAATAAATCCTGATCATGCTGATGCTAGCATGAACAAAACAGTAATCATGGAATACCTTCGTAAAATTGAAGAAATGAATGCTGCTCGTAAAAACGTTGTCATAGATGAAAGCGTAGTACAAAGCTCTACAATTTCCTCAGACAGCGATAGCGCGCTTCTGGTAGAACTGGGAGAAAAAGACAACATCATGCAGAAGCGTTTCATTCTTCAGCAGAAGAAACGTCCTGTTAGTACTCCGGAGCAAACATGGTAACTAAAAATTTATTATCTATGGTACTAGGCGGAGTAATGAGCATTGCTCTGCTTGGAACAAGTGCCTACATTCCTGAATCTATTGCCGATCAGGTTGCTGTAGAAAATGAAAAAGCACCAACAAAAACTACATTTTCTATAAGCACAAACAAAACCGTTATTTATAATGATGGTACTGGGTTTAATCTCTTTGTAATGATTAATACTCCTAGACCTGTAACGGATACTGATCTTGACTATTCTCCTTTAAATAAGGATTTTAGTGTTGGTAATGTAAAATTCAACGATAAGGACAAATTTACCCACACTTGGGTAATATCATTGATACCAAATAGAAACGGTGTCATAAAAGTCCCATCAATGAATGTTGGCACATCTGGCGAGTTAAAAACACCAAGATTTGAGCTAAAAATTGAAGCACCTTCAGGATTAAAAGCAAAGAACTTCATTAAATCTGAGCTTAGAAATACAGCCCCAATGAAGGGACAGTTGGCAATGTATCGTGTAGAAATCGATAAATTACCTTCTGTAAAAATTCACACTTACACTCCTCCAAAAGCAGATGGTGTTACTTTTGAGCTATTTGCAGAAAGAACTGTAAGCCGTGCTAGCGCAGGAAATCGTTTTTATAAAACGACCATCAGAGAATATAAAGCTATCTTCAAAAAGGAAGGTAAAATCACCATTGAAGGGCCAAGTATTTCTGGTGTTCTTGCCCTTGGAAATTCTGAAAAGCAGTTTATGCAAAAGGCGCACAATACCAACGTGGTTGTTGCACCAAATCCTTCTAATACCATTGTATCAGATAACCTTAGCATAACTGTACAATGGAGTCCTGAAGAAAAACATATTGCTGTAGGTGAACCTATCACTAGAACTATCACTTATACAGCAACCAATAACAGTCTTTCTCAGCTTCCTGTAATTCCAATTCCTGAAATGGAAAACTTTGATGTATACGAGGATAACACTACCGAAATTGAGCAGTTAATGCGTAATAAGCAGCTCAAATCAACTCGTGTCATTAAGCAGGTTTTTGTTCCGCAAAAGAACCACACTGTTTTCAATGTTGAAAATAGCCGTATTGACTGGATCAATCCTAAAAACGGAAAGCCGGAAACTTGCGACATTATTGGTGCAAGCTATACCATCGATGGATTTAGCTTTAATGATTACATTCCACAGGATCCAAAAACAGCATATTGGATAGGATTCGGAATTGTAATGGGAATACTATTCATAATATTTATGATATATAGTATTTCTTGGTACCGTAGAAGAGTTGGTGTTTACGGCTGGCTCCACCAAAAAGTTGATTATGCAGGTTATTGGCATCAACTATCTAAGAACTGGAAAAATAATGACCCTATCCGTTGCCGTACCGCCCTACTCGATTGGGCACAGAAGAGATGGCCAGATAAAACTATAGTAGGACTTACAAGCATTCCTTTCTACAAGGAAATTAAAACTGAGGCTAATAATCTTTCACAAGCTTGTTGGTCGAAGGATCATGCCCAATGGAATGGTAAAGCGCTTTATAAACTTGTTTCAAAATATAAAAATTACCAAAAGGCTAAAGCTAAACGCGGAATTAACCCGTATGGCTTAAATGGTGAAATATATGAAACAGTTCAGCAAACGCTAAAATCATAAAAAATAAAGAAACCACCTTTTTTAAAGGTGGTTTTTTTAACTTTAATTTTTCTCAAAAATTTATTTATTACTTCAAAATAGCATTCATAAAAAAGTTTTTTTAAATATTGAATTCAAAAACAGTACCTGTTAAATATAAAATTTTTTAAAAAAGTGTAACACTCACTTAGCTTTACAGCAATAACACTATAAAAACGTGATCGCCTCTATCTGTTCTAATATCAATATTTTATTGAATTAACAAAAAAGTACATAATAGTAAAGATGTGATAATGGAATATCTAGGAGCATATCTTTACATTTGATTCTCGCAGGAAAGTGTAAGCAAATGTTCTCTCTATATAATGTTCCAAGTTTGCTAGTGAATGAAAGATAATCATTTCACAAAGTTTTTGTTGTAAGGTATAAAAACATGAGCGAATTATTTTCATATGTTGCTAAGCAACCTATTCTTGACGATGGCAAAAACACAGTAGCATATGAATTACTGTATAGAAATGGGTTAAATAATGTATACCCAAAAGAAGTCACCGCAGAAGCTGCAACAGCGACACTGATTACACAACAATTTATTGATAAACCAATAGAATCATTGGTGAACGATAAACTATGTTTTATCAATTTCCCATATACATTATTTGTTCACAATATAATAGATTTCCTCCCAATTAATCAGGTTGTAATCGAAGTTCTTGAAGACTGCGAACCAGATGATGTCCTTTATGAAAGCATCAAAAATCTAAAAAGCAAAGGTTTTAGAATTGCTTTAGATGATTTCACCATGAATCCTGAATGGGAAAGATTTCTTGAATATATAGACATCATTAAATTCGATTTTAGAGGATATCCAAAATCAGCTATAAAAAGATATATAGCTGATCATTCTTCAAGAATGACCAATATTAAGTTCCTCGCTGAAAAAATTGAAACTATTGAAGATTTTGAATTTGCTAAAGAAATCGGCTGTACACTTTATCAAGGATACTTTTTCTCGAAGCCTATAATTGTTAAAGATAGAGCCCTTACACAAAATCAATTAACAGTTATGCAATTGTTCCGCGAAGTAGCGCGCACAGATATCAATTACGATCAAATTGAAAAACTTCTTAAGAGAGAGCTTTCTCTCGCTTACAAACTTCTGAGATATGTAAACAATGTTCGTTATGGTGGAGAGCCAATAACTTCATTTAGACATGCTACTGTATATCTTGGAAAATCAGAATTACGTAGATTTGTATCGTTAATATCCGCAACCTCCTTAGGCACCGATACACCTTCTGAGCTTCATCAGATGTCTTTAACAAGAGCAGCATTCTGTGAAATGCTCTCTAAAGCTAGAAAAGGACACACTGATCCCGACGAATCTTTCCTATGTGGCCTATTCTCTCTACTTGATACCATTATGCAAAGAGACATGAAGGAAATTCTTTCTGAAATACCAGTTGCTGATGCTATAAAAGAAGCTTTAATTAATAACAAAGGTGAGATGGCCTTCTATCTTAATTTCGTAAAGGATTATGAACGCCTTGATTTTGAAACAGTAAATCTCCGAGTTAAAAAGATGGGCATTACTGAGGAAATGGCTATCGATTTCTATCAAAAATCTACCAACTGGGCATCCACAATTTTAAAAGGTGATAATTAGGAATAATATTAGGGTATTGAAATGGCTTACGCAAAAGAAGACAAAATCAATGTGTTTAAAAGTGCAGTAAAAAATGTGAAAGCACTTAAAAACGCATCAGCAAGCTTAAGTAATAGTGAGCTTAAGGATGTGCTTAATTTGCTACGCCAAGTTGTTGAAGACCGTAGCAGAGAAGAAGAAGAAAAAGCCCTTCAAGCACAGAAAAAAGCTGAAGGAATAGCCGAAATCCATAGAATTGCTGAAAAATATGGGCTTACAAGAGAAGATGTCTTAGAAAGCTATGGAGTTCAGGTTTCAATAAGCGAAGAGAATACCAAAACAAAAAAGCCACGTAAACCAGTGGCTGAAAAATATCGCTTCTGTGATTTAAACGGCGAAGAGCATTTTTGGACAGGACAAGGTAAAATTCCTTTGCTACTAAAGAAAAGAATGCAGGCTGATGGTATAACCGATAAAGAACATTACAGAATGTCTGACGAAGAAATTGCCGCTAAATCCGTAGCATCTTCAGTAGCAGAATAAATAACTAAAGACTTTTAAAATAGAATACTAGAAAATTTTTTACGTAATCTAGGTTTCTTTTTGCCTTTAAATGTTTTATCAATGATTACTAATATTCACTTTTAAACAAGGTCCCTTTCTTGTTATGCAAGCAAAAATATTAAATGTAGTCCTCTTCTTTTTAATAGGTGGGCTTTGTTGGTTTTGTTCTAGTTTTACCAATCCGCATCTTTGGACTTTATTGAGATGGGATATCATGGCGGGCCAAAACTATTGGGAATTCGCTACTGCATCATTTGCTCATTTTACAAACCAACATCTCTACGAAAATTTAATCGGTTTATTTTTCATCTGGTGGTTCTTTTTTGGTGAGAATTGTGGCAGTATTCTCCACAAAATTTTTGCCATTATTGTGCCAGCCTTTGCTGTAACCATTGGTATATATTTCTTTACCGATACTTCTGAATACACTGGTTTATCAGGTGCCTTACACGGTACCGCAGTAGCTGCAGCATTTTCAAGATGGATAACTGATAAAGATTGGAAAGGTATTGTAGCCGTAATCATTATTTTTATTAAAATATATGTCGATTACTACCACCCAGAATTTGGTTTTGATGCCATTGCAAGAAAAATGTATGGTAGTAATTTCCAATTTACTGAATTAGGAAACAAAGTAAATAACATTAAAAATTTCTATGTCTCAGCTCCTTCACATTTCATTGGAGCATTGGCAGGACTGGTTTTAGGCGCAATTTATATAGTTATTTATAAGAGAGGTCCGCACTCTTAAACTGTAACGATAGGATTTTAGGTATGTGATTTCCCATCTTACTCATCCAAGAAAAA
>CAVGFV010000043.1:0-4336 GCA_963628765.1 Succinimonas sp. | reverse complement strand
AGTGGTTTCGTAAGATTAGTAATTAAATTACATACCTAAATTTATATCGTTACAGATTAAATTCTAAAGCGTTCTTTTTAAAGTATCTTTTTTCGCAAAAGTATCTCTGTCCGCATCTTCTTTTAGAGCTTCAATCTTTGAAACAGCTTCTTCGCCATAATCGTTAGCATTAATAATTTGTGCATAGGCTGAAGATGGCGGAATCTCATTAGGGGTATCAGGAGTGATTCCCAGTTCTTCAAGTCTTTTTAAAAATTTGTGGTATGAACTACAAAAGGAGTGCATTTTATCTTCAAGATACAGAGATTCTTCTTTGGAAGGTAAACGATCTTCCGTAGCAATTTTCCCAATCTGCATTGAAAAACTTCCGTCCGAATCGTATCGCATATCAATACCGATATCGTCTTGAAAATAACAAAGAAAACGTTGGCTTTTTCTGCCATCGCGTAAGGTCTTTTCATTAGTACCTATTACTTCGTAGCCCATTTCTTGAGCAACTTTATCAAACATCTCCTTAACGTATGAAGCTTCTTGATTTTCACGTACTTCCTTTTCTAAATCTAAAATTGCTTTGCGAATGTCTGAAATTTGATTGCTTTCAGGGAGGTACTTCTCCTGGAATTGTAGGTCTGATCTTCCAGCTTCTTTTAACAGTACTAAATAGCGTTCCCAAAGTTCATGGTAGATTTTTTCATCCTGAGCAATCTTTGCCATTTCTTTTTCGCATTCACTAAATACCGGCTCTGCAGAAATGGCATAGAAATCTTTCGCTCTCACAGGAAGTTTTTCAGAATCTAGAAGATCCTTAATATTAGATAGTTTCTTTCTTAAGGCTAACGGTAATACTTGAATAGACAAAATGGCAAGTCTATCAGAGATTTTATCTCTAAAACGACGTTCCTCTGACGCTTCCAATTCCTTTTCTTGTTGTACCTTTTTTTCTAATTCTGCACGTTTTCTTTTAGCTTCGATTACTAAGGGAGATGTGGCCGTAAAATCAATATCTTGGGCTTTCTTAATTACTTCATCCCAGCTTTTGATATCAAAGTCAGCCTTCTTTAAAAAATCATGAAATTCCGTATCGATTTTTTTTAATTCATTTTCTATCGGCTCTAAAAAAATACCAACATCGGCAACGCCATCAGCACTGTACGCATTTCCGGCTTTAGCGCGCACCTGTTCCAATCTCTTCGTCAGTTCTTTAGTTCTTTCTAAAGCCCTTTTTACCTCTTCATTTTCTCGTAAAAATGGATTTTCTTTGATAACACTATTTTCAACTGGAGCTTTATTTATTTTATCGGCTATTAACACCAACTTATCTGCTTCAATATTAAATGCATCCAAAGCAGCTCGGCGTTTTCTCTCATTTTCTCGCTTTGCAATTTCTAATAGTCTTTGTTCTTCACGTCTTCTTTCTTCCTCAAGACGTCGAGCTCTTTCTAAGATAACACGATATTTTTGATTTTCGATGTGGCTCATATAATTCCTTGCACTAAACGAATTTCGTGGTCTTAAGACCAAAGACCTTATTTATTAAAATACTGCTTACTAGTTTAAATCAGAGACATGTAAATCTCAAATTCTAAGATAATAGTATATATTCTGCCAAAAGAAGAAATTTAGGGATACATTTCACTTGTTTAGATGAGATGATTCAAATAAAATTTTTTAGGACAGATTTCTCTTACAAACTACGCAATTGCTATCAGCTAGATAGCCTTAAGCAGATTATTTGGCTTTTTCATGAGACCTAAAGATATTCAAGAGCTTCTTAAAAGAGCGGATTTTATAACCGGCATGACCGTCAAAGAACTTGCCGAAAAACTTGGCGCCCCTATACCAAGTTCCCCTCTTTATGCGAAAGGTTTTATTGGACAAATAGTAGAGGTTGCTTTAGGTGCCGATGCGGGGTCACATCCGATGCAAGACTTTCCAGAATTGGATATTGAATTAAAAACCATTCCTATAAATTACTCTGGTCTTCCTAAGGAAACTACCCATGTTTGCTTGCTTCACCAAAAAATCGGCCAAACCTTCGAAAATTCCAACTTTTGGAACAAAATTAAAAGAGTACTCTGGGTCCCTGTTGAAGGAAACGTAGATGTTCCCCTTCAAAATCGTCATATTGGGCAAGGTTTTCTTTGGGAAATCGATGAAAAGCAAAAAGAGAATCTCAAGAGCGATTGGCAAGAAATAATGGATGCTCTTTCGGAGGGGAACAAGCCCTCTGAAATTTCCCGCTTAGGAAAATTTATGCAAATTCGCCCTTCTGGAAAACAAGGTAATGAAAAAATATATAGTTACTATCTTAGAAAAAATTTCACCCAAGATATTTTAAAAAGACACCTTCAAGGTGAGCAATGCTAAATATCCTTAGCATCCTTGTGATACTCTTTCGGGAATTTTTTTCTAAGGTTGCCAAAAATGCGTTTCATGCCCTCAAACTGTCCCAAAGGTCCAAATACATCCATAGTAATAATGTAGGCTGCCGGGAACCCTGCCAAAGCAAGCACGGGAATTACGGTGCCAAACATTCCAAATATGATAAACACGGTGGCAAAAATTGCTAAATAGACCGGTAGCAAAAGAAGCACTGCACGGTAATTTTTGATTACGGCTTTAATACTTAAGTACATGGATTTACAAGGTTTCATCTTTTCAATTACGGTTAAAGGCATTGAAAACCAAGAGACCATCCCAATAAAAACTTCTACCAAAGCCCAAGCCACACCACCTATGGCAATAGCTTCTCCAATGGTCCAATTTTGAAAAAATGAATATAGTTGGCTAGAACCCATAGCCCCGCTCCATAATGAGCTTAGAAAATCCCAAATAGGTGAAGCACTTTCCCAATCAACGCCTTTATCCCAAATTAGCAAACCTCCATTATAGGCAGCCTTAAAGGAATCCCATACCCCAACCCCTAATGACCATAAATACCATGCAATGTAGAGGAATACTAAAAGAACCAGTGTCCCATATATAAGGCATCTTAAAAGGAAACAGTAAAGCACCAAGAGTATCATTAACGGCCATACCTTTAATAATCTAATGAACCAATGATCTTTGTTATTTTGTATTGATTCATATCCCGAACTTGCAAGAATGAACATAAAAATGATCGTTAAAGACAAAGAGGTAACAATAGAATCAACAAATGGTATATAAAAAAGTGGCTCTGTTATAGAAAGTGAAACCGTCCATATGCCTAAAATCACGAGATTCTTCCAAGAAAAGAATCCTAGCATTGTCGCTAGTGTTAAAGACCAAGATTCCTTAAAAGAAAGAGTTTCAATGGGGGACTTTGAACTTTTCTTTTTACTTTCTTGAACTGGAAAATTATCTTTTTTAAGTACTTCTTTAATTTCAGGATATGGGGCCGTACTTCTGTCGATTCTTTTAGGCATAGGTTACCAATACATAATAGGAATATATCCGTATTCCACAACATAAGATGACACTGTCAAAAGAGACAATAGAACATTTTTGAATTTTTAAAAAGTCTTTTTAAAAACATTGGCTAAAAAAATTACCTTTAAGAGCTTTATAGTTACAAGGAAAGGCTCAAAACCTTTATGAGTTTTCTCTTTTAATATTGGGGAACTAACTACTAACAAAATTTTTTCTTGCCAACCTTAAAAATGCAGTTCTTTCTTAAAAAGCATATAATGCTTTTGAATATAAAAGCCTCTTTTTAAAAAGAATAAATTTCTTACAATGAGGTCAAAACACATATGTTTGTTAAGGAATTTTGTAATTTCTTAAGACCTTAAACTCTACTAGAAATAGTAGCAAGTTTCACCTTTATACAGGAATAATAATATGGCAAAGACCGGCGTTACTGGCATTAAAAGAATCATCAATGCAGCTAAATACAGTGGCAAAGGATTCAAAGCTGCTTTCATCAACGAAGCTGCTTTTAGACAGGATTTTATTATTGCAGTAATCCTTCTCATAGCTGATTTTTTCGTAGCCGAAGGCGTAGTGCAATTCTTAATTCTCCTATCAGGACCTTTCTTTATTTTGACAGCTGAAATCTTGAATTCAGCCATTGAAGCTGTGGTAGACCGTATTGGTGACGAATACCATGAACTTTCCGGTCGTGCTAAGGATATGGGTAGTGCAGCGGTATTTTTGATGCTCAGCTATACCTTTGTGACCTGGGCTTGCATCCTTATAAATAACTACGTGGGTTGGTTTTAAACTGTATGTTATGAAAACAGCATCAATGTTTTCAGGGGACTTCTATAAATTAAAAATTTTACAGAAAAAAGAAAGGGTTTCTTGTGTTAAACTTGTGTCACCACAACAAATTAACCAAAAAAACCTATGAAAG
>CAVGFV010000042.1:0-21379 GCA_963628765.1 Succinimonas sp. | reverse complement strand
GTTCCTTTTTCCATACCTTAGGAACTATCGTTTACACAAAATATTATACACTATCGATTCTTAAAAAATAAGAAAAGGCAACACTATGTTGCCTTTTTAGTTACTAATCATTAGGACTGTAGTCATCTATAGCCTTTACGCTGAAACTTTGTCCATCAACGCGCATCACCACAAAACCTTCAGAAATACTCAAAACCTCTAAATTACGGAAACGGCCCCCTTCTTTTACAGAGATGCCATTTAAGGTTACCGAGCGTCTTGAAGGATCTGTAGAATAGTTATGAGCATTATAAACAAATGCAGGTATGTCTCGTCTTATATTATTAGGAAGCTCATATACTGAAACTGCTTCTCGACGTTGTTCTCTTGCTCTTGCTGTTTGAGAGCGACCAGGTTCTGGAGCAAAATCAGAAAGTCCCCCAGTATCTTTAACAGCTTCATTAAAAAGTTCTTCCACGCTTTGCTTTCTAGTTTCTACTTTAGGCTTATTACTAGAAGTTTGACGTTTTTCTGTTGATGAAGTCTGTACAGGCTTTTCGGTAACTCTTATAGGTTCAGGTTCTTTATATTCAATGGAATCTGGAGTTATCTCAGGTTCTGTTTGAATTACTTCAACATTAGCATTCGAGTTTTCATAATCTTGGCTATCATCTACGAATTTAAGCTCTGAATTATGAATTTTCGAATTTCCAATAAATGGATAACGCTCAGTTGCGTTTTTTTCTAAATCCTTTTGTATGTTTTCTAAATCAGAATTCAGTTTATCTACAATTGCACTCTTTTGTTTTTCATATGCTAAATCGTACTGTGAATTACCAGCATGTCCCGCAAGGTAGTAAGCTACAATGAATGCGATGACACTTGACACTATGGTAACACCACGCCACATCCAAACTCCGGTAGCCATTCGTTTTGGAAAAAATTTTCTACCACGTTCTGACTCTTTCACAGAATCAGCATCAAGATAAAGTGACATATTTTTTCTCCACTATGTGTTATTCACAGGCTGAAGTTTTTCTAAACCTTTTTTATTTTTTTTACTTGATGAGCTGGAAGGATTTAAAATTTCCTGCTCCAAAATCTGCATCGTATCAACGCTCATTTGATCATTGTTATTAAAAAGATCCTCAAGGTTTAAAGTTTCCACATTATTTTCTTTTTGTTCTTTTGGTGTAGTAGTACTAGTGGAAATTTTATCGTTCTCTACTTTTTTCTTATCTTCTGTTTTAGATGCACTGTCAGCACCTGTTTTTACTTCTTTATTTTCTTTTTTTGTAACTTCTTTTGGTTCAGAGTTTTTCTTTTTATCCTCACTGCTCTTTGAATCGTTAACTTTCTTATCATTAGCCAAAGATTCCCTTGATGATGCCTTATTTTCTACATCCTTTTGGGCTTCAGTTTTCTTACTGTCATTTTTGGCATCAGTATCTTTCTTCTTATCTTGAGATTTTGTTTCGGTAGCTTGTTTTTTGTCTTCCGGTTTAGTTTCCACTACCTTTTTTTCAGGTTGTGACTTGGCTTCAGTAGTCTGCTTTTTATCTTGCGGTTTTGTTTCGACTGCTACTTTTCCAGCTTTTTGATTTGTTTCAGTAGTTTGCTTACTGTTACCAAAATTAGGATCTTTTTCTACTCTATTATCTTGAACATTTGATTCATGACTATCAGAAGAAACTTTATTATCTAATGATGAGTCTTGAGCATTTGTAGGCTGCTCCTTTGGTTCTTCATCTTCAATTTCAAGATCTTCATATACAGAATCAGCAACATCGGAATAGTCTACTTCTGAAGCTTTTTCTTCAGTGCTCTCAGATTGGTCTGTGTCAGATGGCGCATTCTCAATAGCTTCTTCATTAGATGTACTCTGAATCTCTTCTTTAGGTAAGATATATTGTTCGTATAGGGTGTGAGCAGGGTCCGAATATGGAAGCAAGGCCCACAAAGTGTCCAATCCTGCTGTTCCCGTAACAGGTAGATTTACACTTTTCTGGAAATCGCTAATACGAGCACTTAAATTTTCATCCCAACCATTAAATGTATAATTCTCATCTGGTGCGTAACGGTCTAACATCTCTACAACAAGCTGTAATGCATCAATAGAACTATCTGGTCCAATATTATTTTCACCTGCTGGGAGTGGCCAAATTAATCTAAAATCACCTTCAAAGGAATTTTCTACCCATTCACGAGGCATTATCCATTCACGTCCATTCAATATAATCACAGCGTGGCTTTCATTAAGTTTTAAAAGCACTGCATAGAATGGTGTTAGCTTACGATCCATAAGCTGCACTACAGCAGGTAAGTTATAGTGTTCAAGCTCTTGAAGAGATAACTTACCGCTAAGACAACGGAAACCTTTAGAGGCAATCTCACGACAACTTTCTTCAATGGCATCAGGAAGATCTGTAAATCCCCATTCTTGCGCAAGGTTCTTCCAAGAAGATTCTTCAAAACTATTATTGAGAATATCTGCAGCAAAACGGCTTTGTTCTCGGTTAACATTTGCCATTTGCTTTTGATTATTTTGTAATTCAGATATTTGTGCCTTGAGATCAAGAATATCAGAATCCGCTTTGAGCTCATTAACCATTCGTTGCTTTAGATTAGATGGATTAGTCTCAATATTAAAATGACCTAAAGCGTATCCCGAAACTGCAGCTACCGCAACAAACAGAGCAAGCCATAAACCATGTGATTTTAAATGCTCATTTTGGAAATAATCCTTTACAGTATTCCAAAGATCTTTGGTCCCTAAAACCTCACGTATAGCTCGAATCATGTGCTTTCTTTCAACATGATGAGAATTATCCACATAGGCAGCTAGTAAGGCTTTATCGGCAACCACATTTATGATTCTCGGAATACCATTTGAAGCATGGTAAAGTTCACTTACAGCCGCTCTTGAGAAAATGATATCCACACAACCTGCCGATTGCATACGGAATCTTAAATAAGAGTCAACTTCTTCAAGAGACAAAGGTAGCAAATGAAATCTTGCAGTAATACGTTGTGCTATCTGACGCATGTGAGGCTGACGTAACTTTTCTTGAAGTTCTGGCTGACCTACCAATATAACTTGCAGAATTTTCTGATTATCAGTTTCAATATTGGTTAACAGTCTTACCTGTTCTATAACATCATCTGGTATTAACTGGGCTTCATCAATGAGAAGTACTGCTCTCTGCCCTTCTTTATGCGTGTTTAATAAAAAATCGCTGATAAGATCTGTAAGTATCCTTTTATTATTTTCTTTTGGCACTGAAATTCCAAATTCAGTACAGATCTTCTCTAACATCTGCAGAAGCGGTAAATCAGGATCATAAATAACTGCAGTCTTAATATCTTGAGGCATATCTCTTAAGAGAGTTCTTAAGATTACAGTTTTTCCGGTTCCTACTTCCCCAGTAAAAAGAACAAAGCCACCAGAATCGAGGATGCCATGTCTAAGCATAGCTAAAGCTTCTCTATGGTGACTACTGAGATAAAAGTATTTAGGGTTAGGAGAAATGCTAAAAGGCAATTCGCTCAATCCGAAAAAACTTTCATACATATTGTGATACCTATTTATTATGGATATTTGCAGATATTTGCGGTATTTTAACACTTAAAAGACAAACGCTATAAGATGTTGTCGCACAAAAACGACACATTGAAGCAGTCCACACCGTTTCTGAATTCAGATTTAAGGAAATATTATGCATATCTATCTCGTTGGTGGCGCAGTTAGGGATGAACTACTGCACATTAAAGGAAGCGATAGAGATTTCTGCGTTGAAGGAAGTTCTCCTGAAGAGCTAGAAAAATTGGGCTTCAAGCAAGTTGGCAAAGATTTCCCTGTATTTTTACATCCAAAAACCAATGAAGAATATGCATTATGTCGTACTGAAAGAAAAAATGGTCATGGATACACTGGCTTTATCTGCGATTTTTCGCCAGAAATAACCCTTGAAGAGGATCTTAAAAGAAGGGACCTCACAATAAACGCTATTGCTAAAGATGAAAATGGGCAGATTGTTGATCCACTACATGGTGTGGATGACTTGAAAAATCGTATTTTAAGACACGTAGGTCCAGCATTTTTAGAAGATCCTTTAAGAGTCCTTAGATTAGCACGCTTTTATGCTAGGTTTAAAAAATTTGGCTTTACCATCGCTGAAGAAACTAAAAGTCTTTGTATAAAAATGACTGAAAGTGGCGAACTCTCTGCTTTAACACCAGAAAGAGTTTGGCTTGAAACGGAAAAAGCCTTAAAAACAGATAATCCAGAATGTTATTTTGAATTTCTCGAAGAAATTGGCGCTTTAAAGGTCGTAATACCAGAAATACAAGCTCTCAAAGATGTACCTGAAAATACTTTATATCATCCTGAGGGCAATACTTTTGCACACACAATGTTAACTCTTAAGGAAATTTGTAAAATAACTAAAAATCCCGTTGTACGCTTTGGAATGCTAGTACACGATTTTGGGAAAACTCAAACCCCAAAAGAAAAATTACCTAACCATAATGAGCACCGTAAACTAGGTTCGGATCTTATTAGAAAAATGTGCACGAGACTCCGTATCCCTAATGAGTATGCCGAAGCAGGCATGAGAATTTCTCGAAATCATTCTTATTTAAATTTATTAAATAAACCTGCCGAAGCAATCGAAAAAACATTTCATGATATAGGAGCATATCGCTTTCAAGAAAGAATTGCCTACCTTTCAGAATGTTTGACAGCTGATTATCGCGGTAGAGAGTTAAAAACCGATGCCGTATTCCCTGAAGCATATAACCTTGTGTTTATGTTTAGTCGTGCTGCAAAAATAAAAACAGGACCAGTATTAGAGGCTGGATTCAAAGGCGTAGAAATCGGAAAAGAAATGACAAGATTAAGATGCGAAGCTATTAAGGAAGCTCAAGAAGAGCTGAAAAAACTTTGGCATAAGTAAGCGAAAGCAAAATACCGGAATCATCCGGTATTTTGTCAATTCTTATCATAAAGTAATTACAACAATAAGAACTATACCGAGTATTACACGGTAAATTACATAAGGTAAAAGACCAAAGCTATTAAGAAATTTCAAAAAGAGCTTTATGACAAGTAAAGCAGTAACGAATGAAATTGCGATTCCTAAACCAACATCCACAAAACTTACATCAACTTCCTCTACTCCTGTATCCTCAATTAAATCCTTCGCACCTAAGAGACCTGAAAGAATAATTACAGGAATAGAAAGTAAAAAACTAAATCTTGCAGCGGTGCTTGGATGCATCTTTAAAAAATATCCCATCGTTAAGGTTATACCTGAACGCGAGGTACCAGGAATTAATGCTACTGCTTGCGCACAACCAATAAGGAGCGCTGTACCAAAAGCTTTTAAAACATTGTGATCTTTTAATGCAGATAGCCTTCCTGAAACCTTATTATTTGGTTCTTCTTCTAAATCAATATTTGGATTTTGAATGTAATGCTTTTTGTTATAACGTTCTGCCACGAGAAGTAAGATACCAAAAAATATGGTTGTCGCTGCTATAACGTATTCAGATCTTAAATATTCTTCAATTAATGATTTAAAACATAAGCCAGCAAGTCCCACAGGAATAGTTCCAAGGAGAACACACAAAAATATTTTGGTGTATGAGCCTAATCCTGTACCACGGAATAGCCATCCCCAAAGCTCGCTAAACATAAAGACAAGCTCTTTTCTAAAATATATAAGCACAGCTAAAAGAGTTCCTACATGAACAGAAATATCGAAGGCTAAACCTTGATCTGGCCACCCAAAAAGCTGTGAAGGTAAAATTAAATGAGCGGAACTTGAAACAGGAAGAAACTCTGTTAATCCCTGTATAAAGGCAAGCACAATAACTTGATATAGTTCCATAAAAACTCCAAGATTTTAAAAAACTTTAAATATTATTGAGGTTGAAATCCGTAACGGTTTTCAGTTTTTTTAAATCATGTTTTGCAGAAATCTCTTGCATCGTGATTTCTGTTCCAGGAATTACCAATGATGGAGCTAAATCAATCATTGGCTTAATAACAAAATCATAATTTTTAAGATCACGTCTTGGAATTTCAGGTTCCTCACTGATTTGTTCACCGTAAAGTAGAATATCGATATCTAAACAACGTAAAGACATTTTTTCATAAGAAGGAGATAACCAAACCTGCCTGCCAAGATTAGATTCAATTTCTTTGGTTCTTTTTAAAAGCTCTATAAGCTCAAGCGTTGTATTACCTACTATAACAGCATTGTAAAAGTTCGGTCCCTTAGCATGTAAAGGAGTGCTTTCATACACGGGAGAGCAATGCATATCAGTAAGAATTTTTCTAAGTTCAAGTACAGCATGTGTCAAACTAACAATTCTCGAAATATTTGATCCTATAGCAAGATATACTTGTGTCATTGCTAATCTCCAAATTTTCTTGATACTGAAATACCAACACCTGACACATTAGGAAGGATATCAGGCTTTATGATTTCAATCTCGAGTCCTTGAAGTTTCTCACCAAAATGCTTCTTTAAAGCTTCGATTACCTGTCCTGCAAGATACTCTAAAGTTCCTGCTTTTAAAGCTTCTGCAGTATTTTTAATAATGTCTACGGCATCAGCATAATTCAAGGTCAAGGAAACATCATCACACGACATGGCGTTCGACAAATCGGTGTACATATTCACATTGAAAATAACTCGTTGTGCCTTTACACGCTCTTCAGGAAGAATACCAATAATGCAAGAAAATTCGAGATCTTTAATTTTTACAACATCTTGCTTATCAGTTTTTGTCGCTAACATTAGAGTAAATCTCCATTACTAGGTTTCTCTAAACTATCTAACGGCCATCTAGGTTTTACTTCTATAGAAAGGTCGGCACGATTACCTAGCTTAAATCTAAACATTCCTGCATAGGCGATCATTGCCCCGTTATCAGTACAAAATTCTGTTCTTGGGTAGAAAACTTCCCCACCAAGTTTCTGCATTACCAATTCAAAGCCTTTTCTGATGCCTTTATTAGCACTAACGCCACCAGCAACTACTAATCTCTTATATCCAGTAATTTTTAAGGCCTTTTTAACCTTTATGGATAATATATCAACCACAGCATCTTCAAATGCTTTAGCAATATCAGCTTTATCCTGTTCAGTTCCTTCAACTGAATGAATGGTATTAGCAGCATGAGTTTTTAATCCCGAGAAAGAAAAATCGAGATTAGGGCTGTCAGCCATTGGTCTTGGAAAATGGAATCTTCCTGAAACGCCCTTTTCAGCTAATTTAGAAAGCAAGGGACCACCAGGATACGGAATTCCAAGAAGTTTGGCTGTTTTATCAAAAGCTTCTCCTGCTGCATCATCAACAGACTGACCGATAATTTCATAATCACCAGGAGCAGCAACCTTAATAATCATGGTGTGTCCGCCTGAGACTAAAAGAGCTAAGAAAGGAAATTCTGGCTTTTTATCTTCAAGCATTGGAGCAAGCATATGCCCTTCCATATGGTTAACAGGCACAGCAGGTTTGTTCCAAGCATACGCAAGGCTACGTGCTACAGTAGCACCGACCATCAACGCTCCCACAAGGCCAGGGCCAGCTGTATATGCAACAGCGTCTATATCATCAGGTGTTGAATTTGCATCCGCTAAAGCCTTTTTAATAAGTGGAATAGCTTTTCTTATGTGATCTCGACTTGCGAGCTCTGGAACAACTCCGCCATACTGAGCGTGCATGGCTATCTGAGTATAAAGAGCATTACTTAAAAGCCCTTTTTCATCATCATATACTGCAACTCCTGTTTCATCACAAGAGCTTTCAATTCCAATAATACGCATCACGTGCCCCGCAAGTCAGATGGTCAAAAACTCGTAAATTATACTATTTATAAACAATGTTATCTTTAGAAAGGCAAGATTTTTTAATTTTTAAAGGAAATATTAAGAGAATCTATAAGATCTAGGCTTTTTGTTGACCTTTGCGCATAAACATAGATGAGCATCACTTAAAAAAACGTTTACTTTTTAGCCATAAAGTATTAAAATCCGCACAATTCTTTTTGCAGATATTCTATTCACGTGGAATTCTGTGTAATTTGATATTTATATTGAGGTGATGGCTCATGCCAGTTATTAAAGTACGTGAAAATGAACCTTTCGACGTTGCATTACGCCGTTTCAAGCGCTCTTGTGAAAAAGCAGGCATCTTAGCAGATGTTCGTAGTCGTGAATTCTATGAAAAACCTACTACTATTCGTAAGCGTGCTAAGGCTTCTGCAGCTAAGCGTCAGGCTAAGAAATTAGCTCGTGAAAACGCTCGCCATAGTCGTCTATATTAATTTTACCTAAAAATTTTTGAGGTCTTAGGGAAATGTCATTACGTGAAGATTTGACTGCAAAACTTAAGCAGTCTATGTTAGCAAAGGACAAGGCGCGCACCAATGCGTTGCGCATGCTACTCTCTGAGGTTAAAAAAGTTGAAGTCGATCAGCGTATTGATATCGATGATTCAGCTTTTCTTTCAATCGTTGTTAAGCTTATTAAGCAACATGAAGAATCTGCTGCTGAATTCGGTAAAGCTGGTCGTACCGATCTTGTTGAACAAGAAACATTTGAAGCTGGTGTTTTGAAGAAATTCCTTCCAGCTCAGCTTTCTGATGCGGAAGTGTCCGACTTGATTTCAAAAGCTATTGAGGAAGTAGGTGCCAAAGCTGTATCCGATATGGGTAAAGTTATGGGTATCTTAAAACCACAGGTAGCTGGTAAAACTGATATGGGGCAACTAAGCAAAAAGGTTCGTGAAGCTTTAACAAGTCTTTAACGTACTTACCCCTATAAAGCCGCTTTCGAGCGGCTTTTTTATTTTCTAGAAGAACAAGAAATTTCGGCAATATCTTCTATAGTTTCATGAATTTTAGTAGCCAATTTTGAATCAGAAACTTTGTAATACATTTCTTTACCTGATCTGCGTGATTTTATTACACCTGCTACCTTTAAAATTCTGAGGTGATGAGATACAGCAGGACTTGTCATTTGCGTTGCTTCTGCAATTTCACTTACACATTTTTCCGCATGACATAAGATAATAAAAATCTTTAGCCTTGATGGATCTCCTAACTGTTTCATTACCTTTGCAACAGCATCAACTGTAGCGTCAATTGATTTATGAAGTGCATTATCTGATTTTAAAGAAGACTCTAAATCATCAGAACTATACATAGACATCTAACCTCCATCTTTAAGCAGGTGCAATTATATTACATAGACTGAATGATTTATCAATTAAATGATTGTTTAATCGTTAAACAATATGCTATAATTAAAACAGTTAAAATTCAAATAGGTAATAAATCATGAAAAAAACCTTCAATATTGAAGTTGATTGCGCTAACTGTGCTGAAAAGATGCAAGAAGCTGCTCGTAATACTAATGGTGTTAAGGACGCTGTAGTAAATTTTATGGCTCTTAAAATGAAGATTGATTTTGAAGAGAACGTAGACTACAAGGCTGTTTTAGCAGAAGTTATTAAAAACTGTAAAAAGGTTGAATCAGACTGCGAAATTTTCACAGCTTAAGTATTAATGTTAATACATGGCAATATAAACAATTGGTGCAAACAATTTATTTTTATATTGCCTTAAAGCACCATTTTCCTCATTTCATTCTACGTAGAATTTCATTTATTCGGACAAAACTAAAAGATTGTTATTAGTGAGAAAAAAATCACTAAAATTACCTTTAAGATTAAAGGTGGAAAATATGTCTCCCAAGCAAAAAATTAAATTGTTCCGTATTATTGCAGCTATCATCCTGACAATAATAATAGCTTTTCTTCCTATCAAAGGATTTATGCTGTTCGTCCTATACTTAATCCCATACTTAATTTCTGGCTATGATATTCTTCAAAAAGCCATTAAGGGTATTATCAATAGACAGGCCTTTGATGAAAACCTACTTATGGCAGTAGCTACTGTGGGTGCATTAGGTTTAGCTTTATATACAGGAAACGATTATACCGAAGCAGTAGCTGTAATGATTTTCTACCAAATCGGTGAACTTTTTGAATCCTATGCTGTTAACAAAAGCCGTAAAAACATATCTGAGCTCATGGATATAAAACCAGATTTTGCTTGGATTACAGATGCAAACGGCAATCTTAGCAAGGTGGATCCTGATGAAGTTGAAATAGGCACTATTATTACAGTAAAACCTGGAGAAAGAATTCCAATTGATGGTGTTGTTGTAGAAGGTAACAGCACCATTAACACAGCTGCCCTTACAGGTGAATCTCTTCCACAAGATGTTCATCAAGGCTCTGATGTCAATTCAGGATGTATTAACCAAAATGGCATCATTAAAATCAAAACTAACAAAAGATTTGAAGATTCAACTGCATCTAAAATTTTAGAATTGATTGAAGATGCTAGTACTAGAAAATCTAAGTCTGAAAACTTCATTTCTAAATTTGCTCGTGTATACACCCCTGCTGTAGTTTATTCTGCTATCGCTTTGGCCATCTTACCGCCACTCTGCCTTATCCTGGCTGGTAGTGCTCCTGAATGGAATACTTGGGTATACCGCGCCTTTACCTTCTTGGTAATAAGCTGTCCTTGTGCCCTTGTAATTAGCATTCCTTTGTCATTCTTTGCTGGAATTGGTGGTGCATCAAGAGAAGGTATCCTAATCAAAGGTTCTAACTTCATGGAAACCTTGGCGCAAACTGACACTGTGGTTTTTGATAAAACTGGTACTCTTACCAAAGGTACTTTCGAAGTTACAACGGTACATCCTGATAAACTTGATAAAGAAGAATTACTCAAGTTGGCAGCGTCTGTTGAAAAGTATTCCAACCACCCTGTAGCACTTTCTATAGTCAAAGCAGCTTGTAATGTAGATAAATACGATATTGAAGACGTTGAGGAAATTGCAGGTCACGGTATTGTATGTAAAGTAAATAACAAAACTGTTTACGTAGGCAATCAAAAACTTATGGAAAAAGCAGGTGCCAAATGGCGCCCTTGTCACCATACAGGAACTATTATTCACATCGCCATTGATGGTGAATATGAAGGTCACATTGTAATTTCCGACGTTATAAAAGAAAACTCTGAAGCTGCCATAACTGCTTTAAAGGCCCACGGTATTAAACGTGCGGTAATGCTTACTGGTGATGCCACCAAAGTTGCTGAGCACGTTGCTAGCCAGCTTAAACTCGATAAATACCATGCAGAACTCTTGCCTCAAGACAAAGTAGCACAAGTAGAAGCCCTATTAAAGCAAGAAAAAGCAGGTAAAAAGTTAGCCTTTGTGGGTGACGGTATCAATGATGCGCCAGTATTATCTCGTGCGGATCTAGGTATTGCTATGGGAGCTATGGGCTCAGATGCTGCTATTGAAGCTGCAGATGTCGTTCTTATGGATGACAACCCTGCAAAAATTGCCGTTGGTATCAACATCGCGAGAAAATGCCTTACTATCGTAAAAGAAAACATTTGGTTTTCAATAGGCATCAAGGTTATCTGTCTTATTCTCGGGGCTTTGGGGCTTGCAGGGATGTGGCTTGCAATTTTCGCAGATGTAGGAGTAATGATCCTTGCAGTGCTTAATGCAATTAGATGTCTCTTTACTAAAAAGATTCGGGAAAACATCTTAGGTAAGTGATAGACACACTATTGCTAGATAAGCTAACGGTGGAATTTCATAATTCTGCCGTTTCTTATTTACAAGATGAGTTTTTCTTAAATAAATTTATAAAAATGGCTATGAAGATGTAACAAGATGCAGATTTAAAAGCTAAACATTGTATCCAGAAAGTCCTGAGGAATTATTCATGTATTTATTGATTCCTTTAGCACTTCTTTTTCTATTAAGTAAAGCCGAAGCTACCTTTTCACGTTCTTGGGTAAATTTTTCTAAAGTTTCTTTTAAAAGGAGCTCTAAAGATTCTAATTCAGCTAGATTTCCAAGTGCTACAAGGTTATCCACAACTGGTGTCAATTCCTTTGTAAACTTTTCTATTTCACTAGAAATCTCATCGAAATTTTCATCAAAGTTTGCCATAAGTGACATTGACTTTGTAAGGTGGTTCCTTAACATTTCCACCTGTGGCTCTGAAGCCAATTCTACATTATCAGTCATAGCTTTCTCCCGTATTTCATCAGAAAAACGCCTACTTTAGATAAACAACTTACGTTTTCTGCTTTTTTATATACGCATATATTTTATAACATTTTATCTAAATATAAAAGCACCGAATCTTAATATAAAGGTTTCGGCACATATGCGGAGAAATATTTTTTAATTTTCACCTTCAGCGGCATCAATTCTTGCCCTTTCCGCAAAAGCTTTATCCTTATCATCTTGAGGAATATTATCCCAAGCCTGCTTTATTGGCATTAAAAGCTTAATAACTTCATCTAATGGAGCGGTATCGAGTGAAATAGAAGCATCTAAAAGACGCTGCTTTACATATTCATAAAGGTCCAAGAAATTCTGAGATATTGTCCCCTGACTCATATCTAGGCCAGTTTCAAGACCAGTTACAATCGCTATCGCCTTTTCAATACGATCAGCCTTGTATTCATAATCCTTTCGCTCAATAGCACCTTTGGCTTGAGCTATTCTCTGGAAAAGTCCTTCATAGAGCATTGATATGATCCTATGAGGATCTGCCACTGAAATTTCAGCTTCAAGATTGGTAGTTTTGTAAGCCTTTAAATTTCGCCCGTACATAACTTCTCCTATTCCGAGTCAAAAACAGCACCTCACGGTGCTGTATTATAAAAGACTATTCAGTTTAAAAACCTAAGCCTTAACGCATTTTAAACATTATCATCAAGATTTTGATGATTTAGAGGAACTGATAGCACTATTTAAATATGATAACGAAGTATTCAAGTTACCGATCAATGAATCCAGGTTACCGTATTTATTACGTAAAGATTCCTCATACTTTTCAAGGAAAGTTGCATTAGCATTTTCACGGTTTTCATAGTTACGCACAGTTGCATTCAATGCATCCTTTCTCATATCGAGGATACCACCGCTCTTGGTATATAACTCAAGAGAATCTGACATCTTCTTACAAATGCCATCATCGCTAGAGAATGCATTAACAACCTGTTCATAATTCTTATCTAAGGCTTCATCAAACTTTGTGGAATCAATAGAAAGGTTACCACTATTGTCCATCTTAATTCCTAAAGAAAAGATACTTAAGCCTGATGAATCACCTGTGGTAGTAAATGATGACAAAGTATTTGAAAGCATACTCTTAATATTACGAGAAGTAGAGTCGCCTGCTAAATAGCCACCATCATCATTAGAAACACCATCAGTGTAAGTATTACTCTTTGAAAGGTTATCCAAATTGGTACGGAGAGAATTGTATGTCTCTACAAAATTGCTCACCATACTCTTAATAGCGCTTTTATCTGTTGATACAGAAAGAGTATTGGATTTATAGCCTGTTGAAGTTTTTCCATCACTATCAGTTATTGTCTCAGTATCTGATAGTTTATTTACAGTGAGCTTAATGCCAGCAATAGTACCATCAAAAACATTGGTATCGCTTGTAAGAGTGTCACCATCAACGTCAATAACAGCATCATGTCCTGAACGAACTAACTTCATACTAGAGTCATCAGAAGCTGTTACATTTCCATCGGCATCAGTGCTTACAGATGCATTGAAAACATTTAGTTTTTCATCACCTGATGCAGTAATAGAAAAGTTACTGTATTTATCACCGGTATTACCAGAATCAAGGACTAACTTTGCAGTGCCATCTTTAAGGGTCAAAATGTTTGCTGTAACACCAAAACTATCAGAGCTATTGTTAATTTTGTCTCTAATGCTTGAAAGAGTGTCATCTTCGCCAACATCTATAGAAAATGACTTAGCATCGTCACCACTACCAATGCTAAAAGTAAGGCTACCAGCACCAAATTTTTGGCTAGCTCCTTCAAATGATTGGCTAAACGAGGTACTTTGGGCAAGCTGGGTTACGGTAACATTATAGTTACCATTAGAAGCATCATCCTTTGCGGAAACAGTAAACGCAGGATCTGTGCTACTCTGGTTGGTAGTTATGGTTCGCTTATTAAAAGCATTCTTCTTGGTCATATCATCGAGCAAATCTTTAAAGGTACTAAGATTGCTCTTCATAAGACCAACACCAGTGATCTGAAGATTAGTTTCTGCTTTTCTAGAACTAATATTTGAGGATAAGGAAGCCTTTTTTGCTTCTACACTTGCGCTTATGATACTCTCAAAGTCAATTCCGGAGGCTGCACCTGCCGAGGTTACACTTGCTGTCATTTTTCTGTCTCCATCTACCCTTATATTCCGTCCGGTGTTCTTCTATTACTTTTAATAGTTATATATTGCTATCCATTAAGAATCCTTTCAGATCCTCTTTAGTAACATTACCATTCATTTCCTGTCGTAATTCATTAAAGCGTTTGGCAATTTTTATAAAATCCTCACGCGGAATTTGTCTTATTACTTCATCTGTAGAGGTATTCGTTACTGTTACAACCACTTGATTGAGTTCTTTATCAAGTGCAAAACTTAATCCATAGCCATGAGTAAGTTCCGAAAGAGCAGCGGCAATATCTGTAATTTCTTCATCTTCTTTGGCTTTAGATATAGCATCATCATGAGAGCCTGAACCATGTTTACCAGAGCCATGCTCGCCATTTTTTTCCTTTATGGCCTGCCTTGTAACATTATCCTTGTCATTCACAGCTGAAGCTTGGCTTTCTACTTCAGTAGCCTTGGAGGTCTTAGAATTCTGCTGTGTTGACAGAGGTTGATTAACTTCTGAGGCAGGATTATTCTGGATCTTACCCTTTGCTAGGTAATCTGCAGAACTATTCACAACCGCGTCAATCATATTAATTCCCCTATCTTTTTCTCATTTTCAGAACGATGAATTTAAACAAAACAATTCAAATCTTCTTCTACAGAATAATAGCGGCAGATAATTTGATTTCTTGATGGTATTTTAGAAAAGACTTTAAGAAAACTTTTAAAACGTGAGAAATATCAAAATATTTTAACAGTTTTCCCTTAATTGAAATGTATAGCGAAATAACAGTAAAGAACTTTACCTCATTTCGAAGATTTAGTATTCCCTAAAAAGGGCCGGCAAAAACCGGCCAAGAGGATAGAGCTATAAAGCTCAAGAGAGAAAACTGTTAATTATTATTTATTATTACTGTTGTAAGAGTGAAAGAGCAATTTGTGGTCTCTGGTTAGCCTGACTCAAAATACTCTGAGATGCTTGCTGGAGAATATTCATCTGAGTCATATTTGCTGTTTCAGTAGCAAAGTCGGTATCACGGATACGAGCTCTTGCAGCACTTACGTTTTCGTTAATGTTGCTTTGGTTTCTGATGGTTGATTCCATACGGTTCTGAGCCGCACCAAGTTCTGCACGTTTAGAATCGATGGCACTAATATAGTGATCGATATTGGCAAGAACGTTTTGAGCACCTTCAGCTGTACTTACATCAAATGTAATACTATCACCAGCCTTCATAAAGCCAGTTTTATTATCAGCAGTGCCTTCATCAGTGATATCGCCTGCTGCTATAGCTTTTGCAGCTGTAGCACCAGCCGCTCCATCAGGATCAATCATAATTTTATCCTTAAGAGCAGTGGTTAAGCTGTTCATATTAAAACCAAGGAGCTGATCTGAATCTGTTTTTAAGCCTAAGTTAATGCTTATAGTTTCGTATGCATCAGCACCTACTTGGAAAGCTATTACCTTATCATTCTTTGCACCCCCAGATGCCTTTAAACCGTTAGTAACTGTAATACCAGAATCGCCATTCAAAATCTTTTGACCACCGAAAGTTGTATCTTTGGCAATACGGTCAACTTCGGCACAAAGCTGGGTTACTTCTTGCTGAATTGCTATACGGTCGCTATCACTATTAGTACCGTTAGCTGATTGAAGAGCCAAAGTTCTAATGCGCTGGAACATAGTAGTTACTTCATCCATTGCGCCTTCAGCAGTCTGAGCATAAGAAATACCATCCTGAGCGTTACGATTACCCTGCTCAAGACCATTGATTTGAGTGGTAAGACGGTTAGAAATCTGAAGACCTGCAGCATCGTCCTTTGCACTATTGATACGAAGACCTGATGCTAAACGCTGATAAGAGGTATCGAGAGCGTTGGTTGAATTACTAAGATTACGTCTTGCGTTTAATGATGAAACGTTAGTATTAACATAAAGAGCCATAATTGATTACTCCTGAACATTAGTTCTATCCATGTGTGAAACTTCTTATAATTTTTTAAATGTTTCACTTTCTTCTCCAGAGAACCTTTTTCGTTCTCTGTCTAGATATATGAAATAACTGTGCCAACTTTTAAATTCAGAAATAATTATTTTTATAAAGTCTTATAACATAAGGTATTACAGGCTTAAATTTTTATAAAAATATAACTTTAACAAGTGACTAATTTAAGGTTTAAGACAAAAATTGCCGTAATATTTTTGACAGTAACAAAAATTGTCACCTAAAAAATAATGCCTAATATATTGGGCTGGATATAGGGATTAAAAAATTATGACAGTGGCAATCAAAGTAGCCCTGGTGTGGCACTTTCGGAACTAAGTGACCTTAATATTCCCAGTCAGAAACAAAGAAAACATAAGTAACTGTCAACTTAATACACATCTATGGTGTAAAATGATTCTTTAGAAAAACAAGCTTACAAACTTATCTACAAGAATAAAAAACTCGTTAGATACCGCTCGTATATAGGAATGACAATTTTTAGTCATCTAAAAATCTCTTACTTAAAGTTAACGATTAAGGTTCTGATAACTGCTATTATTTAGGCTGTATAGCTTTGTTAATGAAATTTCGTCCTAGCCTTTGAATTTTCCTAATAAAAAAGCCCTTGGTATTTATAACCAAGGGCTTTTTAAGAAGATAAAATGTTTCTATCTAGAACTAATTTATAAAATCAAATAATGTTGAACCATTAACTTTACTAAAAGTTTGCTGTGCTACGTTTAAAGCATTTTGTTCTTGAAGTAATCCTGAAACTACCTCATAAACATCAACCTCGCATTGATTGGCTCTAGTAGTAGTTTTGATCTCATTTAAAGTTTCATTTGAAGAAATTACTTTATCAATATTGCTTAGGCGTGAACCAACATGTCCTAAGGTCATATTGATATTTTCTTTCGCATTATTGGTCGCAACCTGCCCCTGCTGTAAGAATTTTGTCTTTTCTTCATTTGAAAGGTCTTTGTCTCTTAGAGCATCAATAATGTTTGAAAGAGTATTCAAAATATTGTCATTCTCTGGAGGCTCTAGCGTTATGGTTGACTTACCATTCTTTGGAGTAATGTCTACCCCTTTAAAAGTTATTGCATCCCCCTCTTTTACAGTACCTTCCTGTAAAGTAGCACCGTCACGATCCTTTATAGCGTAATTTGTTCCATCGTATTCTACTGACAAAGTATTATTATCACTAGTCTTGTCGTAGTACCCATTCACAAAACTATCAAATTCAATACTATCTGAATATTTTAATGTCGCATTAGCATCAGCTGTCGCAGTACGGCAAATCTGGGATCTCTGAAAAACATCAAGACCACTATCAGAAGATGTGATAACTACTGATGGAGAAACCTTAATCTGGCGAGAGCCACCATCAGCATTACATACATATTCACCATCTGAGGTTTTTGAAAATGTTGGTGTGAGTGACTGATTACCACTAAAAATATATTCACCGCTAGCAGTACGGGTATTCATAAGGTCGTAAATCATATCACGGCTTTCTTCTAAAGAAGCCGCAACTGTCTCAAGGTTAGCTTGATCATAAGTACCATTTACGGAAGCCTGTAAGGTAGTTACCACACTACTAAGCTGATCATATATTGAAGATAAAGAAGTTTCTTCCAAATTAAGATGATCAGAAGCGAGACCTGCGTTAACAGAATACTGAGTATAGGTAGCTATCTCAGCATCCAAACGCATTTTGGTGCCCATACCTGTAGGATTTTCAGAAGCCTGAGTAAATTTAGCTCCAGTATTGTACTGCTGATTAAGCTTTTCTAGACGGGAATTTGACGCTTGCATGTAGCGTACACTCCTGTCATAGCTCAAACTTGTAACAACTCGCATAAATTACCCCAACGCACTTAACAATGAATCAAAAACAGTTTGTGAAGCTGAGATTATTCTGGCGCAAGCGGTATAGCATTGTTGATATCTTACGAGGTTAGAAGCTTCCTCATTTAAGTCAACACCACTAGCTTCTTCAGTAATAGTCATGGTTTGATCTCTTTTAGCTGTTGCAGCATTGAGATTAACATTGGCAGCTGAAAGTTTGCTACCAAGATCGCTCACCATATTACTGTAGGAAGCATTGGCGGTATGCTTGCCATCTACAATCTGAGTCTGTTCCAAATTCTGCATCATAAGGCCGTTGGAATTATCCGCAAAGCCATCAGTGTTGATTGCAATTGTGAATTCATCGCCCTTCGCAACAGTACCAGTGATATTGAAATCAAAATCAGGTTTAGCTGGTTTGTCTTTATTACCAGGATCGTAAACTAATGAAGTTTCATCACTTACGTCGGATAACATATTCGCCAAAATATTCTCACCTTTTGTTTTTGCAAGAGTTGTGCCAAGTAGGTTGTTACCTTTATCATAAACTTCATAATTGCCATCTTTGTTTATTACAACTTTAGCTGGTGCATTTTCATTTAGGCTGTTCTCTGTAACTTCCTTACCTGATGTTAATGAAAACACTGAATTTGCATCAGTATTGGTAACGCCATTGATTTTAATCGTTGCATTACCAAGATTTTGGTTATCAGCACTAGCTCTGACCATACTTGTAAAAGCAAAGTCTTCTGGCTTATTGATAGCAAGTTCAAGGTTGTAACTAAAATTAAGAGTAGGCTGAATTAGGAATTCATCACCAGGGGTTAAAGTACCATCTGTTTTTAATGAAAACCCTAATTTACTTTCGGTAGTTTCACCATCTTCAAATTCAACCTCTTTAAAACTACCATCTTGTTTTTCAAAAAGTGTTGTTGAACCGTCACTATTAACAACAAGCTTATAATCATTACCAGTAATTTTGTCACTGCTACCCTCAACAAAAGACATTGTTAAAGTACCAGTTTTGCTATTAGAACTAGCTTTAACATCATCAATTTTGAAAAGCTCGCTACCAGCAAGGTTCTCAAGGGTAATACCTGATTTATTTTGCTTGTTAAGTCTGTCAGCAATGGTAAGGTTAATCTTACCAAATTCTCTCTGCACATCTTTTAATGCATTTGCTGCATCAAAATACCCACCGAGCTTACCACCAACATCATTGCTAAGCATGGTGTACCCATTGTCTTCGTTATAGGTGAGCTTTAATTGATAGTCGTTTTCATCGAGAGAGCTAGCTTCAGCAGAAAGAGTTGCACAACCATCACCTAATACAAGAGTAGGACCAGAAGCCAAGTTTACGTAGCAAGAACCATTTGGCTGATCTACAGTCTTGATATCAATGATTGATGAAAGTTCAGTTATTAATGCGTCACGCTGATCCTGCATCTGAAGGTACGCTGCCGAATTTACGTCAGTGCTAGCTTCAACAATTTGAGCATTAGATTTATAGATACCCTGAAGTAACTCATTTACCTTGCTCACAGATTCTACAATTTTCTTATTAGCAGTAAGGTACTGGTTTTGAATCTCCATGCCTAAATTGTTTACACGATCTGTATAGGTCTGAAGAGTACCTAATAGGTTACTTCTAGATGCTAAATCTGTAGGTGAGTTATTAGCACTTTGAATAGCACCAAATACATCGGTAATAACGCTATTTAAGCCAGTGTCGTCACCAGAAAGGAGTTTATCAACAGAATCCAAACCTTCGTTATAAGCCTCATAGTAGCCAACTGAGCCATTATCACGAAGAAGTTCTCTTTCTGCATACTGGTTAATAACACGGGTAGTGCTAATAGCACCACAGCCTTGATCGAGGATGTTAGTATAAATGATAGAGCGCTGGCGAGAATAAGCCGCAGTGCTTACATTACTGATGTTATTACTGGTAGTTTGTAAGAGAGCTCTTTGAGCAAGAACTCCACTTGTACCGATTTTCAGCATGTCTGACATAATATTCTCTCCGGGCTACTCATTTATATATGACTTAAAAGCGTCATTTCTTAATATGCTTTTTAATTTCCTTGCATAATTCGGGTCAGTTGCGTAACCCGCACGCTGAATTTCTTCAAAATATTGATCAGGATCACTACTTACAGAAGCAGCTTTAGCATATCTTTGATTGCCAACAATAAGACCAACGTAATCTTCAAAGCTTTTACGTGGTGAGTTATAAACTCTAAATGATGAAACCTGTTTAACCATTTTGCCATTTTCGAATTCAGGAGATTCCATCATTGCAGTTTCTCCCTTCCAAGAAGAGCCACCTTTAATACCAAAATAGTTATTATCAGCACCTACATGTTTGCCCCACCCTGTTTCCAAAGCAGCTTGGCAAACAATAACAATAGGATTGAGATTAAATGGTTTAGCAACTTTACGAGCGAGTGGCATAAGTTTGGATACGAAATCTTTCTGATCTTTAAAGCTCAAATCATTATCGTAACGATTGTCGTTAACAGAAGCGTAAGCATCCAAACGTGAGTTATCACGTGAATAATTTCCACTACGAGATGATGGCTTAACCTGATTCTGATTAAGGATACTTATAAGGCTGTCAGATGGTGTACTTGTAGTAGAAGAGTCGAAATTCTGACGGTTTGGAACTTCATGAATTGCATCAGTTTTAGAAACTTTGCCATCCATTTCTTCCACTATCTTTTTACCGTCATCACCCATGCTCTTAGCAAACTGTCTCACCAACATTTTAGTGAGTGAAGAACTATTAGCAGAATTTGCCTTGGCAACACCGGTAATGAGTTGTTCATCAAGCATAGATTGGAAGATACCACTATCAGAACTACGTAGAGGACTATCAGGGCAGATAGAATCATTAGACTCACGCATGCCTTTAAACCAGAATTGGTTTAAAAGTGATTCAAATTGCTCTGCAGCTGTAAATAAGGCCTGTTTTTTTGATTCGTAGTCACCTTTACCCATTTTACGGAGTTTGTCTAAATTATGAACATCTTGTACAAGACCAATGTCTGCAGTAGAAAGATTCGCATCCATGACCATACCTCCGCCGTAAAAATAACAAATAAAATCATATTTTTAATAAAGCAAGATGTATGCCAATATGTGATGAATTTAAAAAATTGGATTTAAGATTGAGAATATAAAAGAATCGTTAATTGAGAACCGTAATTCTGTCATTTTAAACATACACAGAAAAAAAGTTTAAGGAAGTTGTAGA
>CAVGFV010000041.1:0-17405 GCA_963628765.1 Succinimonas sp. | reverse complement strand
AAAGGTTAACGTTTTTTTGAAAGATTCTCGTAAAACGTTAACTTAATGATGTTGATAATATCAGAGCTTTTTTTATTTCGTTTTTTAAAAAGAGGCATCATAAAATGACACCTCTCTTCAAACAAGTTCCTAAAACTATAGCTGTTCTAAAAGCTTAGCCTGGATACCGTTAAAGCCACCATTACTCATCACTAGAATTACATCACCGCTTTTAGCTGTGCTGACAATTTGTGAGAGCATATTGTCAAAGTCATGGCAAACCTCAAAGTGGCCAGGAAGCTCTAATTCATCAGTATTCCATTTTAAGCTTGAAGCTGCGTACATAAAGACCTTATCTGCTGCCTTAAATGCATCGGCTAGCTTTTCATGGTTCACACCCATCTTCATAGTATTAGAACGTGGTTCAAATACAGCGATAATGCGAACATCATTACCCACCTTCTTTCTAAGGCCATCAAGAGTGGTCTTAATAGCAGTTGGATGGTGCGCAAAATCATCGTATACGGTAACCCCGTTCTTTGTGCCTTTAAGCTCCATACGACGCTTTGGCATTACGAATGAAGATAAAGCCTCTATTGCATCCTTTGGCGCAATACCAATGTATCTTGCAGCTTCAATAGCCATCAAAGCATTATTAACATTATGAAGACCAATTGAGCTCCAACGGAGTTCGCCTAACTTTTCACCATCTTTTTCAAAGACGTTAAAGTCACTACCATCAGAAGCAAGGAGTTCAGCATAAAGACCAACACCTTTAGCTCCTACGCGGAAGAGGTGCGACCAACAACCCATCTCAATAACTTCATCGAGATTATGATCGTGAGCTGGAACAATTACTGCGCCCTTTTCCGGAATAATTCTGACCAAGTGGTGGAACTGCTTTTGGATAGCTGCAACATTTTCAAAAATATCCGCATGGTCATATTCAAGATTGTTAAGAATCTGAACGTAAGGACGATAGTGAACAAACTTAGAACGCTTATCAAAGAAAGCACAATCGTATTCATCGGATTCGATTACAAAATAAGGATCTGCACCAATTCTTGCGGAAGTATTAAAGTTACCAGGAACACCACCAATTAAGAAACTCGGATTAAGACCATTCTTTTCGAGAATCCAAGCAACCATACTGGAGGTAGAGGTCTTTCCATGAGTACCAGCTACACCGATAACTTTTCTGGTATTAAGAACATAATGCTCTAACCATTCAGGGCCAGATGTAAAAGGCAAGCCTTCATTAAGCATATATTCCACACAAGGATTACCTCTCTTCATGGCATTACCAACCACAATAAGATCTGGTGCTGGTTTAAGCTGACTAGGATCGAAACCTTCGGTAATCTCTATGCCCTTTTCTTCTAACATTGTGCTCATTGGGGGATAAACATTTGCATCAGAGCCTGTAACCTTATGCCCTAGCTGTTTGGCAATAACAGCAATACCACCCATAAAAGTTCCACAGATTCCTAAAATATGTATATGCATAACATCTTCTCTTTTAAGACCATTTGAATGTCCAAATGGATACAAAATAAAATTCTATTCTTCTTTTTTATCTGACGAATCTTCTTCGTCATCGTCATCATCCCAAACTTTGTCCCATAAGGCACTCGCAAAATCAACGATATCTGCTCTGCCATTATGATCAGAATCTCTTGTTAATGCTGAAGCAACACCTAAGGTTTTATTAAGAGCTGATTTATTGGAAGTTAAGTTTTTATAAACGCTTACCGCACTATTTACTTGGCTTCTAGAAAAACCTTGTGATTGCACAGCCTGTTTAAAGAGTTCTGTTGATGACAATGCTCTTCTGTTACCAGTTCTTTTAAGACGACGCATCACTTCTCGAAGCAATGCATCTCCTTCGAGATCCTCAGTTCTTGTTCTGCGCCTTCTAGAGGTAGTTGTACTTCTGCGTCTTGTGGTTTTTCTTTTAGGTTTACCAAGTATTGCTTTAAATATTGTGACTAGGATACCAGCCATCTGAGATTCCTCTAAATTTGATGTAGCAAAGATACATCATATTGAAGAGCTTAATAAGGAGCCATATCAAAATAATGACGTTGGCTTGCAAAATTCCCATAAAAAAAGTCCCTAGAAACTAAAAGATTCTAGGGATTCTTAGGTGATTAAATATTAATCACATTCAAGGTAATGCTGCATGGCTCTACTATAGTGAGATTGGAAGGTATCGCCTTCTTTCACAATAGTATAAATAGCTAAATTACGATCATTTGCATACTTAAGAGCTTCTTCAGAGCCCATAACCATAAAGCCTGTATCTACAGCGTCAGTCCATAGTGCGGTAGGACCTACTACAGTAACAGATACTGTATGGTGGGTAACTGGCTTACCAGTATTTGGATCGATAATGTGGGAAAGACGCTGACCAGTCTTTTCATCAACTTTATAATTTCTGTAGCTTCCTGAAGTTGATAACGCCTGACCGCCAGTACATACAGGGATTTCTAGTTTCTGACCTAAAGCCTGACCTGTTGTAGGATGTTCTATCGCAACAACCCAATCAGTACCTCTAGCGTTATGACCTCTGGTTCTTATAGCTCCAGCAACGGAAACCATGTAATTCTGAATACCACGATGATCCATTAACTCTGCTAGCTTATCAGCACCAAAACCTTCACCAACGGTTGAAAGATCAATCTCAAGATTTGGGATATCTTTCTTAAGTTCTGCATACTTTGAGCTTACGGTTACATGAATCTTATCGAGGCCGATTTTGCCTTTAGCAATATTTATATCTTCATCTTTAGGAACTACGGTTTCGTTTTTTTCATGGCCAAAGCCCCAAATGTTTACTAAAGGAGCAACGGTTATATCTACAGCACCATTAAGATCCTGTCCAGCTCTGATACTAGCGATAACTACATCAGCAAGGTCTTGAGAAACCTTGAATGGCTCTGTGGAATGAAATTCATTGAACTTAGAGAGTTCACTCTTTTTATCAAAACTTGAAATCTGAAGGTTTATTGCATCAAGTACTTCATCTGCTTCATGTTTAAGCTGTTCTGGTCCACCAGGATATTCACCTATAACAGTAATACTATAAATAGTCCCCATTGTACGGCCACCTATCTTAATTTCATTTCTAGGGCCGCCAAAATCACAGGAGGTCATCATAACTCCCGATGCTAGCAACATGGTTGAACATACAAGAGCTGATAAAAGTTTCTTCATTAGTAATTATCCTAACTAATAATCCTAAATTAACAAAATTGGCTTTCTACAATGTGTAGAAAACCAATCCTAAAATCCTATGCATTATCTTTAGAGGTAGTTGGAGATTTTATTCCCTTGATCTTGTTATACACACGACGTTTAAAGCAAGGGGATTCACATTCACAAGCCTTTTCAACACCAACGTTGGCAAGACCACCACATGAACCGTGAATAATCTTATGCTGGATAATATAACCAATGCCAGCAAAGAGAAAAAACAGAATTAAAAACAGGAAAGTGTATAGAAAAATACTGAGAGTCATTGGGCATCCTCTATTGAAAGTCACACAATTGTATCATAGAGGGGGCTATTTGGTAAGGATGATCCAAGGGGGATAGATGCTTTTTGCCGTAACACAAAAGCCACTCTGTTATATCTTAATTTTTTTGCTAAAATACACACATTAAGTCATTCAAGACAGATCAATATATTTTTCAAAAGGCATTCACATGCGCACCAGTCAATATCTTTTATCAACTTTGAAGGAAAGTCCTTCGGAAGCAACAGTTACTAGCCATAAATTAATGTTAAGAGCTGGTCTCATTAGACAATTAGCATCAGGTCTTTATATTTGGTTACCAACCGGTCAACGTGTTCTCAATAAGGTTGAAAATATCATCCGCGAAGAAATGAATCGCTCTGGTGCTCTGGAAATCAATATGCCAGTAGTACAACCTGCAGAACTTTGGCAAAGCTCTGGCCGTTGGGAAAAGTATGGCCCTGAACTCTGCCGTTTTAAGGATCGTAAAGAAAATAATTTCGTACTAGGCCCTACCCACGAAGAAGTTGTTACTTGGCTTGCTACCTATGAAGTAAAGAGCTACAAACAGCTTCCAATGAACCTTTACCAAATTCAAACCAAGTTCCGCGATGAAGTACGTCCAAGATTTGGTGTAATGAGAGGTCGTGAATTCGTAATGAAGGACGCTTATTCATTCCATATGGATAAAGAAAGCCTTCATAAGACCTATCAGGTTATGTACGACACATATACAAGAATTTTCAATCGCTTAGGTTTGTTTTTCCGTCCTGTAGAAGCTGATACTGGTTCTATCGGCGGTAATCACTCTCATGAATTCCAGGTGCTTGCTGATGCCGGTGAAGACATTATTGCTTTCTCCACAGAATCAGACTACGCTGCTAATATCGAAATGGCAGAAGCTACTCTTCCAGAAACTCCAAGAAAGGCTCCTTCAAAGCAGCTTGAAAAAGTTGATACTCCAAAGGCTGAAACCATTGAAGAAGTTGCTGCTTTCTTAAAGATTCCTGCAACTGAAATCTGTAAATCCTTAGTAGTACATGGCGTTGATGAAAAAGGTAACGACACTGTAGTGCTTCTTGTTTTAAGAGGCGATCATGAGCTCAATGAAATCAAGGCTGAAAAACTTGATGGCATTAAGGCTCCTTTAACCTTTGCTTCTGAAGAAGAAATTAAAAACGCCTTTGGTGCAAAGCCAGGCTCACTAGGTCCTGTGGGCTTTAAGGGCAGAATCATTGTTGACCGTGCAGCGTCTGTGATGTCAGATTTCTGCTGCGGTGCTAATGAAACTGGTAAACACCTCCTAGGTGCAAACTGGGATCGTGATGTTCCTACCTATGAAGTAAAAGATATTCGTAATGTTGTCGAAGGTGATAAGAGCCCTGATGGCAAGGGTACCATTGTTCTTAAGCACGGTATCGAAGTTGGTCAGGTATTTGAGCTCGGTACTAAATATTCAGAAGCTATGAATGCTTGTGTCCTCGATGTAAACGGCAAGAGTATTCCAATGGAAATGGGGTGCTATGGTATCGGTGTTACCCGTGTTATTGCAGCGGCTATTGAACAAAACCATGATGACAAGGGTATCCTATGGCCTAAGAGCATGGCTCCATTCCAGGTAGCAATTGTTCCTATTGGCTACGGTAAGAGTGAAAATGTCACCAAGGTAGCTGATGACCTTTATAACTCATTACTCCAGAAAGGTGTGGAAGTGCTCCTTGATGACCGTAATGAACGTCCTGGTGTTAAGTTCGCAGATATGGAACTTATCGGCGTGCCACATATCGTAATCATCGGCGACAAAGCTCTAGCGGAAGGCTCTGTAGAATACGAAGAACGTAAGGCTCTCACTAAGGAAAAGATTGCTCTTGACCAAATTGAAGCAGTTTTGGACGAGAAATTAGCTAACTAATTTCGCTTTTAGTGCTAAGAAAGGTCGACCATGGTCGACCTTTTTTCGTTTTAAAAACCGACTTTACAGAAATAATCTTGGCTAAGTTCAAACAAGATAATTACGAAACTATGCTTAAAACCTTAATTGTCTGATAATACCTTTTATACCTAGTATTCCTTGAATGCAGGAGCATTAAAATGTTCATCAATAAAATTGCTTTAGCTCTTCCATTAGCATTTGCGCTTTTAACTGGCTGTTATCAAGCCAATGATCCGGCCCAGCTATCTCAAGAACTAGAAAAAATGCTCACTAGCCAAAACGATGGTGATACTGTCCAAAGCAACCCTCTAGATAAATATGGGGTAGAAGTTACCATCAAAAAAAATTCTTTGAATATCAAGGATAATCCAGAGCAAGTGGAAATCTTTAAAAAGACCACCCCTGAATTTTTGGTAAAAGCTCTCTGTCAAGGCACCATCATTTCAAATACAGCTTCTAAGTTTGTAAACAAAAAGAACTATCTCAAGATCATATACACAGATAAAAATGGCACTGTCTTTTCTGAAGAAGTTATTAAAAATGACTATTGTGAAAACAATAAGCATAATAACTTCAATGCTACCAAGGCTTTTGAGAAACAAGAAAAACAAGGCTTTTATGATGAAGCTTTTCTAAAAAAGTTTTATATACCTTTGTTAGCGAAAAACCTTCCAAATGAAATTGCCCCTAACCTTACTATCGACAGAGTAAATGCAGGTCCCGGTTCCGAGTTACATTTTTACGTGGTTTATAACCCAGTCAAAGAAGAAAATAGCCAAGTATCAATTGATGTCCTAGATAGCTACCTAGAACAAATTTATGACCAAACCTGTAGGAATCCTTCATCTAAGCATTTAATCTCCATGCTAGACAAGATGAAGTGGCATGGTCTTATTCACAATAAAGAAGTCACAAACCTTGTGGCAAGTAAAAATTGTAAGTAGCCTAAAAAAGAAGCTAGCCTAAGCTAGCTTCCCACACTTAATTAAAGCATTTACAAAACTAAACTACCATCTTCCATTGCTTTTATAAGTTTATGCACAGCATCCACACTCTTTTGAATGTCAGCATCGCTACTTACAAATGGCGGATAGATGTAAATTATGTGGCCAAATGGTCGTAACCATACCCCTTCTTTAATCAAGAACTGCTGCACCTTAACGGTATTAACTGGCTTATGCATTTCCACAACGCCACAAGCACCTAAGGCGCGCACTTCCTTAACTAGACTTGAACTTGCGAGATCTTTAAGACCATTATAAAGAAGCTTTTCAATATTACGGACTTTAGTCTGCCAATCATATGAATGTAGAGCTTCAATGCTACCGATAGCACAAGCGCAAGCTAAAGGATTAGCCATAAAGGTTGGTCCGTGCATCATTACCTTTGCAGGGGAATAACTAATACCGTTACGGATCTTTTCAGAAGTCATAACCGCACTAAGAGTCATCATCCCGGCGGTAAGTCCTTTACCCAAAGTCATGATATCTGGAGAAATACCCGCATAATTGCACGCAAAAAGTTCCCCGGTTCTACCAAAGCCGGTAGCAATTTCATCACAAATGAAAATCACATCATGCTCTGAAAGGAGCTCTCTTGCACCCTTTAAGTACTCTGGGTGATAGAAATACATTCCACCCGCACCCTGCATTATAGGTTCAATAATGAAGGCGGCAATTTCATCATGGTGCTTCTCTAAAGCCTCACGAAGCGGATCCAATGCTGCAGGATCCCATTTTTCCCCAAATTTTATACGCGGTCTTTCAATAAAGAACTCTTTTGGAGTGTAGTTTTGGTAAGAGGTATTAATGCCACCATCCGGATCAGTTACTGACATAGCACCTAAGGTATCTCCGTGGTAACCGCCTCTTACTGTCAAAAATTTAGTTCTTGAAGGATGCTTACTAGATTGGTACTGAATAGCCATCTTTAAAGCCACTTCTACCGCTACAGAACCTGAGTCTGCAAAAAATACATCATCAAGACCTTGAGGAGTCATTTCCGAAAGCTTTTCTGCTAAGGTTGCGGCTGGTGAATGGGTAATCCCCGCAAACATCACGTGCGACATCGTGTGGAGCTGCTTTTCAATAGCCTCAACCACAATCGGATTACCATAACCATGGCAAGCTGCCCACCAACTTGACATACCATCGACCAAAACACGACCATCGGCAAGAAATAGCTTTGTTCCTTCTGTTTTTACAATATCAATAACAGGAGCAGCATTATTCAAGGAATCGTAGGGATGCCAAACATGTTGATGTTCAAATTCTTTAAGAGAATTGTTCATTTTCTACCCACTTGTAAACATTAATATTTAAAAAATGTTGACAGTATACACATACACGTTAGACTTTGTCTGAAAAATATCACAAAAAATAACGCACAAAACATTTTACTAAAAGGAAAATCTATGAGTGAGCTCAGGCACAATTGGACTGTGAAGGAAGTAAAGGACATTCTTACCTCTCCTTTTTTAGAACTTATCATGAGAGCGCAAAAAGTTCACCAAGAGAATTTTCCACCAAACGAAGTTCAGATAAGCTCACTTCTCTCTATTAAAACCGGTAGCTGCCCTGAAGATTGCAAGTATTGTCCACAGAGTGCTCACTATAAATCAGGAGTACAAAAAGAAAAACTCCTCGATATGAACACCATTCTTACCAAAGCTAAGGAAGCCAAAGACGCAGGTGCTACAAGATTCTGTATGGGAGCTGCTTGGAGAGCCCCTAAAGAATCTGACATTAAATATATTGTCGAAATAATTAAAATGGTTAAGTCTTTAGGTCTGGAAACCTGTATGACCTTAGGTATGCTTACAGAAAATCAAGCTAAAGAACTCAAGGAAGCTGGTCTTGATTACTATAACCACAACCTTGATACCTCTCCTGAGTACTATTCCCACATAATCACCACCCGCACCTATGAAGATCGTTTAAAAACCCTCGATGCTGTTAGAAAAGCCGGTATCAAAATCTGCTCTGGCGGTATTATGGGCATGGGTGAAAGCATAGATGACCGTGCTAGTTTCTTAAGAACCATCGCAAACCTCGATCCACATCCAGAATCAGTGCCTATTAACATCTTAGTTAAAGTAAAGGGCACTCCACTTGAAAACGAGCCTGATGTTGATCCAATTGATTTTATTCGTATGATTGCGACAGCGAGAATCCTTATGCCAAAATCTTGGGTCAGAATGTCTGCTGGCAGAAAAACCTTAAGTGCTGAAGCCCAAGCCTTAAGCTTCCTTGCTGGTGCTAATTCTATTTTCTATGGTTGTAAGCTCTTAACCACTGCTAATGCCACAGAAGATACTGACTATAAGATGCTCCAAAAGCTCGGGGTTAAAACTACCATCACTCCTCCTGTTAGCACCCCAGAACAGGATAGCCAAAAAATCTACGGTGCCATCCACGACAAGATGGCGGATCACAACTGCTATAGTTTGGAGAAAAATCTGTGAGTCTAATTGCAGAGCAATTTAATATTGCAGAGCTCATTTCCGAAAAACAAAAGCTGGGACTATTTCGTACCCAGCCTATAGCTAGCGAAGTAGGCTCTCAAGGTATCAGAATTTCTGGCAAAGACTATTTAAACTTTGCCTCCAATGATTATCTTGGTCTTTCAAGTTCGGAAGAGATCAAAAATGCCCTCCTTGACGGTATTCAAAAATACGGAGCAGGAACTGGTGCAAGCCCTCTTGTTACCGGTTTTTCTCCAGCGCATGAAGAACTTACAGAATTTATCAAAGATTTTACCGGTAAAGAAGCTGTTTTACTTTTTAGTACTGGCTTTAGTGCCAACCAAACCCTCATTAAAGCGTTCAGAAATTTGCACGCTGATCTCGTGCTGGATCGCTTAACCCATGCTTCGATGCAGGATGCAAGTTTTAAATACGATAAACTCTTTCGTTTTAAACACAATGACACCGCCCATCTTGAGGTTGTCCTTAATAAAACCGAAAAACCGGTCATAGCCACTGAGGGTATCTTCAGTATGGATGGCGATAATGCCCCGTTAAAGGAAATTGTGGCTCTTAAGAATAAATATAAGGCACCGCTTATCGTTGATGATGCCCACGGTTTCGGAGTTTCTGGCCCTAAAGGACTTGGTACTATTCCAGCCTCTGGCCTTTCCTTTAAAGATACCGATGTCCTCATGTGTACTCTCAGTAAGGCTGTGGGGTTATCCGGGGCTTTCATTGCTTCCGATAAGGACTTTATTTCCTACCTTATCAATACCTCTCGAGAATATATTTATTCCACCATGGCTCCAGCTCATCTAGCCTATGCAGCTAAGAAGTCTTTAGAGCTTATCCAAAGTAGCACTGGTGAGGCACTAAGATCCCACTTACAAGATCTTATCCAAAGATTCAAAAAAGGCATTCAGAGCCTAGATGCTAGTCTCACCACGGAATCCCATAGCGCTATTCAGCCAATCCTACTAGGTAGCACGGAAAAGCTCCTTAGAGTTTCCGAAGAACTTAAAGCGCAAGGCATTTGGTGTGGAGCTATAAGACCACCTACAGTTCCTCAAGGTACCTCGAGACTTCGTATAACTCTTACCGCCGCTCATAGCACAGAGGATATCGACAGACTTATCAACGCTTTAGGAAACAGTCTGAAATGCAAGAGCTAACCATAAAAAGATTTTCGAAAGCGGCAAATAGCTATGATCAAAATGCCGGGATGCAGCAAGAAATTGCCGATAAGGTAATAGAGCTCATCCCGAAGCATTTTGAAAACGGCTTAGATCTCGGCTGTGGTACGGGATTAAACTTTGCAAAATTACTAACCAAAGTTAATCACATAACAGGCTTAGATTTAGCCGAAGGAATGATTGCTGAAGCGCAAAAAAGAAACATTCCGAACGCTACCGCTATTTATGGTGATATTGAAAAGCTACCTTTTCAAGAGAACAGTTTTGATCTGATATTTTCTTCCCTAGCTTTACAGTGGTGCGATCTTACCAAGGCTTTTTCCGAAATAAAAAGAGTCGCTACTCCTAAGGCTTTTGTAGCTTTAGCGTTTCCGGTAGATGGTACTCTTTCAGAACTTAAAGAAGCCTTAGCAATTTCAGGCTTAGGGGATCGTACTGCCAAATTTCCAGATATCAATGTGGCAGAGGAACTTTCCGAAAAGTTTTTCTCTTTAAAAGCTCAAGAACATCTTTTTCAAAGGCAATACAGTACTCCGGGAGATTTTTTAAAGGCAATACGCGGTGTCGGAGCCGACAGTCCTAATACCAATGCTCCTCTCGGAAAAGAAGCTTACAAAAGATTTCATAACACTCTCCAAAAAATGAGCACTCAAAATAAACTTATTCATAGTTATCGGACTCTTATTATTAGTGGCTATTTGAATCAGCCTCTTTGATATAATGCACATATCTGTTTTTTAAAGGGAAATTTAACCTCATGAAACTAGCTAAAATTGTTCCTTATCTATGTCTTTGTGCCTTTTCTCAAGCGTCCCTTGCTTTTGCAGATGAAAATAAAGAGCCAGAAATGTCAGCAAAAGAAACCGCCCAAATGTTAAATGCGGGAGCAGCTGGGCAAGCGAAAATTGAGCAGGCTTTAGCCAATCCTGTGGTTACCCCGAAAACTACCGAACCTACTAAAAAACAGGATGCTAAAGAAAACTACATAACTAACAATCAGCTCAACATCAATAAAGCGGACTCCATCCTCCCTGATGACTGTAGTCTTCTAAGTTACACCTATGACGGCGAATACATGTTGTATAAGTGTAATGGGGAAGAGATCCTAAGTGTGGTGATTTTTCCTAAAGAAGGGGTTACTTCCAAGTCTATTTCTAATAACCTAGTAACAGGGGCTTCCTGTACCTTAGATGGTGAAAAAATCTATGGTAAGAGGCTTCGTTGCCCTGCAGAAGACGGCATGTACAACACCTATATTGGGGATAGTGCTTCCAAACTCATCATCTTAATGACTGTGAAAGAAAATTTTAATGATGATAAAGCTTTGGCGAACCTCCAAAACCTCTCTTTATCCATCTATTTCTTTCAAAGAAAAATCGCCCGTGATAATCCTCAGATCGCCTACTTTAACGAAATCTTAAAGCATGCTTTTAAAGCTAAAGATGCCAACGAATTTGGCGCTCAAAGAACGCAAGAGTTAAAAAATAAAGAAACTGGTGAAATCGTAAGAAAGCCAGAAATCACAGGTAAAGATATTAAAGCTCCTAAGAGGGTGGAACATTAAAAATCCCACCTAAATAACTAAAAAGGCTCCAAATGGAGCCTTTTCTGTTATCTACAAAAGTAACTAGATTATTACTAATTCACCTTCAATAGCGCCAGCCTGCTCAAGAGCCTCTAGCACACTCATAAGGTCACCTGGAGCCATACCAACTTGGTTAATAGCTCTTACTAAGTCATCCAAGGTAGTACCGGTATCTAACTTAAACATCTTGCCACTCTTTTCTTTTACCGTGATATTGCTATTTGGCACTACTACGGTTTCTCCTTCAGAAAAGGCTTCTGGCTGAGATACTTGGGTGTTTTCTTTAATGGTAACAGTAAGACCACCATGGGTTATCGCCACAGGACGGAGTCTAACATTCTGCCCAATAACAATAGTGCCGGTACGGGAGTTAACGATAATCTTGGCAGCCCCTTCCCCTTGTTCAATTTCTAGGTTTTCTACTTGTGAAAGATAAGCCACCCTTTGGCCAGGATCTCTTGGGGCCATAACTCTAATGGTTACCGCATCTACTGCTTCTGCAGTACCATTACCATATCTCTTGTTGATAATATCCGCTACTCTATTGGCAGTAGTGAAATCTGCACGGGTAAGGTTGATATTTAGAGTATCGCCGATATTAAAAGCACTAGGAACTTCACGTTCTACCGTAGCGCCATTAGCAATACGACCAACGGTTGGAGTATTTACCACCACCTTAGAACCATCAGCACCTTCCACACCAAGGCCGGATACTACTAAAGAGCCCTGAGCTACCGCATAAATATTGCCATCCACACCTTTTAAGAAGGTCTGAAGCAAAGTGCCACCACGAAGGCTCTTAGCTTCACCAATAGCTGATACAGTAATATCAATGGTCTGACCTGGCTTACTAAAAGGAGGTAAATCTGCGTGTACGATAACAGGAGCCACGTCTTTAATCTTTGGACGAACGCTATCAGGTACCTTAATACCGAAGTTATTCAACATGGTACGGAAGCTTTGCTCGGTAAAAGCGTTATTCTTTTCACCAGTACCATTAAGTCCCACCACAAGACCATAACCGATAAGTTGGTTAGTTCTTACACCACCTACATCGGCAATATCTTTAATGCGTGCTGCTTGTGATTCCATAGGCCAGGCGATCATAAAGCAGGCTAGAACTGTCATCACAAGGAAGATAAAATTTTTCATATTTAACTCCGCCACTTAATTGACGTTTTTATTTCTAATTAAATATATTCAAGTTATGTGCCAAATTTTATGAATACGAAAAAACGGGAGCCTTGCTCCCGCTTTTATCATATCTAAATTATTAGAAAGGCATCCACTTACTATTAAAGAATTTTGATAACCAGCCCTTTTCGGTAGTATTCGCAAAATCTCCAGTACCACCATATTGGATACGGGCATTGGCAATCTTTTGAGAGGATACGGTGTTATCGGCGTTAACATCTTCGGATCTTACGATACCGGTTACGCGGATATATTCATTGCCATTTGTAAGCATAATCCACTTTTCACCACGTACCACCAAGTTACCATTAGCGAGTACTTTAATAACACTTACGGAAATATGACCAGTAAGGCTATTACTCTGAGAGGCTTTTGCATCTCCTGAAAAATCTCCACTAGTACCAATACTTGCTTCAGTGGTATAGCCACCAATACGAACTGGTTTACCACCTAAAGACAAAGCATTGATGGTGTTACTATTGCTTTTTTGATTCTTGTTACTCGCATTCTTGCTTGCACGAGTAGATTCTTCAAGTTCTACACTGATAATGTCGCCAACTCTATGAGCCTTGATATCAGTATAGAGGTTATCTGGTCTTGCAATACTGAAAATGGAGCCATCAGGAACGATGTCAGCTACAGCATCTTCAGGAATAGCAGGTGCGTAGTTAGGATCATCAGGTTCTGGTCCCATAAGATCCGCACAGCCTGTAAGTAAGGAAACTATTCCTGTAAAAATAACGGCAGCTATTATCTTGTTCATAACTCTGTCCTCCATCTGCAGTTTGCTGATATTTTTTTCTCTCTCGTTTCCCTATTTTTGGGAAACTATCTTTTTATGTTGTTATATTATTTTATATTTTAAAGTCTCTGTACGAGATTACCCATCATTTCATCAACGGTTGAAAGAACTTTGGAATTCATTTCATAAACACGCTGGGCAGTAATGAGGTTTACAAGTTCTTCGGTAACATTTACGTTAGAAACTTCGAGGCAACACTGGTTAATGGTTCCAACACCATCTACACCAGCAGTACCTTGCATAGGAGCACCTGAAGCACTGGTTTCTGCAAAGAGGTTTTCGCCGATTGGTTCAAGACCTGTGTTATTCACAAAGGTAGTGACAGTAATTTGACCTAAAACCTGAGAACCTGGCTGATCAGCAGTGGTAACACTTACCTGACCATCTTTACCGATAGTAATGCTCTTAGCATTTTCAGGTACCTGGATTTCAGGAAGAAGAGGATAACCGCTACCTACGGTAACAATGGTACCTTCTTCATTTAAGGTAAACTGACCATTTCTGGTATATTTGGTAGAGCCATCAGGCATTTCAATTTCGAAAAAGCCGTCACCAGAAATCATAAGGTCTAAAGTATTGTCAGTAGTTTGTACGTCGCCCTGACCAAATTGCTTTTGGGTTGCTACTACCTTAGCACCAGCACCTAACATAAGGCCTGAAGGAAGAGTGGTATCAGCTGAAGAACGACCACCAGGCTGATTTACGTTTTGGTATAAAAGATCTTCAAAAATCGCACGACCCTTTTTATAACCAACAGTGGAAGCGTTGGCAAGGTTGTTTGAGGTTACTGAAATATTGGTCTGCTGAGCATCAAGGCCACTTTTACTAATCCATAGAGCTGGGAACATAATCTTATCCTCTTTTTAACCTGTTAATAGCTTAAGACATACGCAGAAGTGAATTTTGACTTTCATCATTCTGCTCTGCTGTCTGCATCATCTTGAGTTGCATATCGTATTGTCTTTGAAGTCTGATAATACTGGTCATTTCTTCAACAACGTTGACATTGCTTGCCTCAAGAGCACCGCTTTCAATACCAACATTTTCATCAAAAGCTAAAGTACCACCTTGTGCTGGTCTAAAAAGACCATCGGTACCTTTTACGGTATCCTTAGCTGGTATCTTCACAAGCTTCATCTGAGCGAATTCTTCAACTACGTTAATATCAGCACCAGCAGGACGACCACTAATTACGCCATCGCGGTTAATAGATACCTTTTCAAGAGGTACTGGAAGAATGATTTCGTTACCTGAATCATCAAGAAGCACCTGGCCATTAGCGGTTCTTAAAACGCCATTTTCATCAATAGCTAAGCTACCGTTTCTGGTGTAAGCTTCGTCTCCATTACGATCTCTAACTGCAAAATATCCGTCACCACGCACTGCAACATCCAAATCTCTACCAGTGGTCATAAGAGTACCAGAGTCGAGATTATAACCAGGGCGTTCAGTCATAGAAAAAGCACGGCTCTGAAAGCCTTCGCCATATGCATTGATGGTTCTTGCCTGTTCCAAATCTGCCTTAAAAGCAGTTGTCGAAGCATTCGCCAAGTTATTGCCGTGAATAGCGATACCATGGAAGTTTTCCTTGGCGCCAGACATGGCGATATAAAGCATTCTGTCCATTTTCCACACCTCGTGTTGCTGATATTTATATATAAGCAAACACTGTGCCATAAAATAAGAATTACGGTTTTAAGAGGAAAATAGTCTAGAAAATCTATCTCAGATCAAATAAATAGGGGCTTTTGAAGGTTGGTACTTCAAAAGAAAGAATTTAAAAGAAGGGAAAGTTCTTTAAAGTAGGAAAATCTCTGCCAAAAAAATGTCAGATACACCCAGGGGAGAGACCTGGGTGATCTCTAGTCACATTAACGGATATTCAAGATACTATCCATTACTGTATTGTTTACCTCAAGCGCACGAGAGTTTGCCTGGTAGTGGCGCTGAGCGGTAATAAGTTCTACAAGCTGGGTAGCCAGGTCGGTATTTGAGTCTTCGAGTGATGAAGACTGAATCGCACCCGCAGTGCCCACTGTTGCTTGGCAAGGAATCGCATCACCTGAATCTAAGGATTCACGCCAGCAGGTATCACCTATCTGAGTAAGACCTTGAGCGTTGGCAAAGTTGGCCATCGCAACCATACCTAACTTAACATCTGAACCGTTAGAATAGGTAGCACTTACCACACCCTTATCATCAATCTGAACATTGGTAAGCTGACCTACAGTAGAACCATCTTGAGAGATAGATTCCACTGAAAATGAGGTACCGCCATACATATGGATGTTGCTACCAAAATCAAATTCAACAACTTGTTCTTTATTAGCACCAGAAGAGATTACCTTTTCGACTACAGTGCCACTAGCGTTTTTAGCGGCAATATATACATCTGATGGCGCATTACCAAGACCAGCTGCAGTAGTTTTAATAGTAGCAGGTGTCATACCGGTAACTTTATTACTATCATCGGTTTTGATATTACCCTTGTCATCAAAAACTAAAGTTGCTGATTTCAAAGTAAATTGGTTATCAGTTGGATCTTGAATACCTAATGATGAAGCAGCTCCAAAGGTAGTATCTTTACCGCCTTCAATATCTACAGGTTTATCATCAATAAACATGAACATTTGCCAGGTATTTGCACCAGTGGTATCTGTTTCGGTTGCTGTTTTGGCATCCTGGTCTTTAATAAAATAATAGGTCGCAGTATGAGCTTCACCTAAAGAATCATAAATCTTTACGGAAGTAGAAGCCGAGTAAGTATTAGAATCAGTCGGGTCAAAATTACTTACATTAAGATAATCCGCATCTGCAGGTAAGGTCATGCTAGCTTTTACCTTGGTGGTTTCTACAGGAGAACCAGCAGAACTTGGGATCTTAAGAGCACGAGTAGAATCAAGGCTCACAGACTTAACAGTACCATCATTATTTACATCGTATACCTGAAGGTAACTGCCTAGGGAGTTAACTACATAACCTTCATCATCACACTGGAAGGCTCCAGCACGGGTATAAGTACGATCCAAAGAATTAGCATCTGGAGCAAGTACAAAGAAGCCATCGCCTTTAATAGCAAGGTCAAGGGCATTTTGGGTGGTGCTTAAAGAACCCTGGCTAAACTGTTGGGAAACACTGGCGGTTTGTACACCATTACCAACAGCAGTTCTAGAATCAGTAAAAATTGAATTTGCGTACATATCAGCAAATTCAGCACGGGAATTTTTAAAACCAATGGTGTTTACGTTAGCAATATTATTGGAAGTTACATCAAGGTGCTTTTGCGCAGCATTGATACCACTTACTGAAATACTCATTGACATACGAACTCTCCTTCCGATGTCTGTGAATCGATTATCTGTCGAAAAAACTCTATATCTAAGAGTTAAGCAATACGTATGCCAATCCTGACTTTTTACTTTAAAAAATTATAATTTTTGTCATACATCACGTAAAAAAGGCCCCCAAAAGGCGTTTTTTAACAAAAAGACAACATAGAAATGCCTAAAAAAGCACTACCACTGGCAAGAGGCAATAAAGAACATTAAAGAAGCGGTGAATTTCTGCCGAATATTCGTCAATAAAAGAAAAAACTTATATTAAAGAAATATCTTTGATTTTTTCGTGCGGAATTTCTGTAAAAGAATTTTTAGGAAGATTTTTACAAGGTGGTGTTATTAACTAAAACTTTCCCAATACTAAAAGACTATATAAAACGCTCTTAAAGGAGCGTTT
>CAVGFV010000040.1:0-2918 GCA_963628765.1 Succinimonas sp. | reverse complement strand
CAAACGTGCAAAGAAAATTAAAATTGGCTCGTTAGAATGGGAATTGATAAACATTGAATCCTTCACAAATAAAAATCCTTCAAGAATTGGCCTTGGTTCCTAAAGATGAAGAACCAAAACCAAAACGTGGAAGACCTAAAAAGACAGCATAGCACTGCTGATTGGGAAAGTTTTAATCAAAAGTAAGATGTTGGCTGTTGACGATTAAGCAGGTTATGGGATAATGACGGTGACAGAGCCTTTCTGCGCTTCACAGCGGACCAGAGAAAGGCCTTTTTAGATGTGATGGTCTGATTCAGAGGTGGAACATAAAGTTGAAGTCTATAGGTATCGGAGCTGAACTATTCCATAAGCTTATTGAAAATGACTGCTATTACGTTGATAAGACTCCTTTTATCAGAACTGTGTTCAATGATAACAAAGCGGACGTCATGCTTATCACCAGACCGAGACGTTTCGGTAAAACGCTTACCATATCCACCTTCTATGACTTTCTGTCTCTGAATATCGAAAATCCCGGCGATGTGTCACTTCAGGAGAAATGGTTCAAGGATACAAAAATCTTTGAGGATAAGGAATTCTGCAGTGAATACATGGGGAAGTTTCCTGTCATTTTTACCACTCTCAAGCAGGTAGAAGGTAAAGATTTTATCAGTGCTTACGGACGCTTTGCTTCAGTAATTTACGACATGTACAGCCAGTTCAGGTACCTTGCAGACAGTAATAAGTTAAGTAGTGATGAAATTGAAGAATACAAGCTCTATCTTGATAAGTTTTATCTTAGGGAACCTAAAAATAATGATGCCGTGAAGGATTCTCTATCTACATTATTGAAACTCTTGAGCAAGCACCACGGCATTAAGCCGATTCTGCTTATTGACGAATATGATGTTCCTATCGCCAAGGCGGCCCATAACGGCTACTACCGGGAAATGATTGATATCATCAGTCCGTTTCTGAGCAACGCTTTAAAAACCAACATGTATCTTGGCAGAGCCGTGCTTACAGGTTGCTTAAGAGCGGCAAAGGAAAGTATTTTTACCGGACTTAATAATCTCATGGTCTGCCCGATTCTTGATTCCGGGAAAAAAAACATATCCCAGGGAATAGGTTTTACCAGGGAAGAATCTGAAGAAGTCCTTGCATACTACGGACTTTCAGACTATTACGAAGATGTAAGAAACAATTATGACGGGTACTATTTCGGAACAACTCATATGTACTGTCCGTGGGATGTAATGAACTTCTGTAATGACAATTATGAGAAGCTGAATGAAAATAGAAATCTCATTCAGGCCGACAACTATTGGATAAACACCAGTGGTAATGATGTAATCGAAGAATTCATGGGATTTATCGAGCCTAAAGACGTAGACATGATGCAGGATCTTCTGGATGGTAAATCAATAACTGCAAAAGTAAGAGCCACCCTGTGCTATGGTGATTTGCAGAACCATGACATAAATGACTTCTGGACTCTGTTGCTTTATACCGGGTATCTTACCTTTGATCCGACATACCGTTCATCAATAAAGGATGAATACAGCCTGTACATTCCAAATGAAGAAATAAGAGACTGTTTCAGAGATAAAATTCTTGCGTTTTTTAAGACTAATTCCGTCATTAAAGCAAGTACCGGTGAACTGGTAAAAGGTTTGTTTGAAGGTGATGCAGAAAAGGTTCAGGACAACCTTAACATGCTCCTTGGCAAATACGTTTCCATCAGAGATTTTTCAGTCAATGCACCGAAGGAAAACTACTATCACGGTTTCATGAACGGATTACTGGTGAACGGCACGTCTCTCATTGAGGAGCAGAAATCAAACTTTGAATCCGGAGATGGTTACATTGATATTATAATTGCTTCAAAAAACAGTGATACTGTGGCTATTCTGGAACTTAAACAAACTGATAAGCCTTTTGGGGCAAGATTGATTGTGGCTGAAAAAGCAATGGAACAGATCACTGAAAAAGGGTATGCAACTGTATTTATGAATGATCCTCTTGTTCGGAATGTATACGCCTATGGTATCTGTTTTCATAAAAAATATTGTTCAGTCGTTGTTAATAAAATGAAATAAAGATCTAAGAGATCTGAAATCTTTTTTCTGGAAAGTTGCTCACAGCAGAATTTCAGCTTTTAAAGAACTTGCCTACAAAATCAGACGGCATGAAGAGTATGTTCTCAATACCGTCAAAACCGGCATTACCAATGCCAGGGTTGAGGCTGTAAATAATAAATTAAACTTCTCATCCGCAAGGCTTACAGGTTCAGAAATTTCGAAAATCTGAAGCACTTTGTACCGCTCGTATGCTCGAGTCTGACCATTCCACTTCCGAGCAGAGGTGTGCGATGGCTATAAACCCTTATGGAGACTTGTTTTGCAGTGGTTTGATCTATGACATTTATCTACAAAGATCCACGAATAGCCAAAAATGATAATGAGCCAAAGCTTAAGCGGGGCAGGTCTAAAAAGACCGCATAGTACTACTGATTGGGAAAGTTTTAATGAATATATCTGCCTTGAAGATTTAAATGTGAAAGGAATGATGAAAAATCATCGTCTTGCAAGAGCAATATCGGATATTGGATTCTATAAATTTAAAGCTGTTCTGAAGTATAAAGCGTTAGATTTTAATAGAACAGTAATTGAAGCAGATCGTTTTTATCCAAGCTCTAAAACTTGTAGTAAGTGTGGAACAATAAAACAAGATCTTACATTAAAAGATAGAGTCTATAAATGTACCGAATGTGGTATATCTATAAATAGAGATTTAAATGCAGCGATAAATTTAAAAAATCTGCTAAAAGAAAAAATAGGGAGAGCTACTCCCGAATTAACGCCTGCGGAGCTGACGGCACGAGTGTGAACGCACATCCGTGTAAACATCCAAAAGCCCACTCACAAATTACTTAA
>CAVGFV010000039.1:0-19379 GCA_963628765.1 Succinimonas sp. | reverse complement strand
GGATCTTATGTGGGCTCTATGAAAATTTAAATACGACGATTGCGAATACGCTTACCTTATTACAACGCCATTACACCACTTGGCGTTTTTTGGCTATTTTCAGATACCTAAACTGCCTGCCTAAAACCATTACAATCCAGTCTATTTCCAATAGAAACAAACCTATAAATGCTCCAGGAAACTCAGCACTTCTAACCCTACTTTCTCCCCTTAAGCACCAAAAGCCTATCACAGCAGCTACGAATGAGTTCGCTATCGTGGGTCACTAAAATAATAGTCTTCCCCTTATCCCTTAAGCTCTTTAAGAGACTCGAAACTCTCTTCATAGAGCCATAATCAAGCCCACTAGTAGGTTCATCAAAAAGTAAGAACTCCCTATCCGAACAAAGTGCACAGGCAACCGCTACTCTTTGCTTTTGTCCACCCGAGAGAGACATAGGATGTCTATCCTTAAACTCTAAAAGATTAAGCTCTCTTAAAACTTCTAAAGCCGTCTTTTCCTTTACCTCTTCCGAAATCTCTTTATCCTTAAATGAGAGCATAAGTTCTTCCCACACACTTTCGGTAAAGAGCTCATGATTAACATCCTGCATCACCATAAAGAACTTCTTAAGACGTTCCTTCCGGTTAAGAACCGGCCCCTCGTATTCCAAAAGTCCCTTACAGTGCTTTTCAAGACCACAAAGACAGTTTAAGAAGGTACTCTTGCCCACTCCATTAAAGCCAGTAATAGCAGTGATCTTTCCAAGAGCAATCTTCACATCATCATAATTAAAGTTCTTGTTATTAGCTCCTTTATTAAAGAAGCCCTTTTTGTAACAAAAAGAGAAATTCTTAAGGGTAATTACCTTATCCTCGGGAGTAATATTCGGTAAATCTATTTTTGTGGGGTCTTCGTTTTCACATGAACGGAGATCTAAAGAAGCAAGCTTTTCGGGAGTTAAATCTTGAAGTTCCTTTTTCGAAAACTCTCTTACAATCTCCCCCTTATCCATAATAAGCATACGATCCGGAAGTCCCCAAAGGTAAGAAAGCCTATGCTCCGACACAATAATGGTCTTCCCTTCTAAAAGCCATCTTTCAATAAGAGAACGTAAATCCTGAGCTGCTTCATAATCCAGGTTCGCAGAAGGCTCATCTAAGAGAATCACTTTCGGTTTTAAGACATCCATGGCGGCACAGGCGATCTTCTGCTTTTCTCCACCCGAAAGCTTAAAAAGATTTCGGTGCATGAGATGCTCAAGATGGAACTTTTCCACAGTATCGGAAATTCTTTCTAAAATCTCTTCTCTTTTTATGGCTTGGTTTTCACATGCAAAGGCCATTTCACTAGTGCTATCCACATTAAAGAACTGACTTCTTGGGTTCTGAAAAACCGTCCCTACAATCCTTGAAATCTCATAAAGTTCCTTACTGGCATTATCCTCGCCTGCCACCGTAACTTTCCCTAAGAGTTTTCCTGAATAGTACTTCGGACTAAGACCATTTACTAGGCGAATCAGGGTAGACTTGCCACAGCCGGAAGAGCCGGTAATTAAGATAAACTCCCCTTTCTTAACTGCTAAATTGATGTGGGTTAAGGAGTTTACGATATGATTTTTTTGAGGGGCTACCTCACCTTGAACTTGGAGCTTAGCTTGAGCGTCACCTTGAGATTGAACCTGAGCTTGGACCTCACCTTGAGCTTGACCAGGTTTCTGTCCTCTATTCTGACCTTGAGCCTCCCCAAGATCTTCTAAAGCATCTCCCCCATCCTTAAGGAGAGCCCCCTCTTTTAGATCCTTTGCCGTACTTACTAAATCTTCTGCTTCCGAAAGGTAACTAAAAGACACATCTTGAAACTCTAGCATCTGGTCTCTCCCAACTTTTCTAAAAATTACCTCAGTCTCTTTACCAAGGCTTAATACGACAAAGGTCCATCACAAGTAGGAGTAAAGCTCCAATACAGAAGATCCCAAGAAGGTAATCTAAAAATTTAAACTTTAGGTTATGAATACAGCTTCTCTTTCCGTGGGTGGTAAGGCCCTTAGTTAAGGAAGCAATGGTAAGGTCATTTCCGATGATCATAATGATCATCAAGGCAGGCACAATACGGTATTCAATAAAATCGGTAAGGCCCACATTAGAAACTCGAATGCCCCGCATAGTCATCGCTCTTTCTATCGCTGAGTATTCTTCCTTAATGGTCGGAAAAAACCTAAACATAACGGAGCAGGGAATGGTAATAAAGGACGGTATCCCGAGTTTCGCCATGCCCGAAATAAACTCACTTACCGTAGTGGTTCTTAAGATAAAAGTCCCTAAGATGCCACAAGGCACGAGTAAGCAAAAGAGGTTATAAAGAAGAAGGAAGATATTGTAGAAGGTACTGCCACTCTCAAGATGGCCAAAGAAGTACCCCCCTTGCAGAAGAGCATACGGTACCAAAGCCACTAGAGTGGTTACATAATCCTTAGATAAGGCAAGAAGCATAAAAGGCAATACGGAAAACGCCACCATAAGAGGTTTAAGATCCCCAAACCCTGCTCCACTTAGTAAAAAAGTCGGTACAGTAAGAAGGAGGAGAAGCTTAATTCGCGGATCTAGGATCCCATAATCTCTATTGTCAAAAGCCATGCTCTTTTTTAAAGACTTACTATCTTTCTTATCTAAGCGAGAGGCATCACGGTCGGAAGACTTTTTTGGAAAGGAGACCTGACCATCTTCGCTATTACCATTTTCCAAAAAGTCCTGGCTTTCGTCCTGTCCTAATATCCTTGATGTTCCTAACATGGTGCTGCCTTTTTGTTTGAAATCCTAAGAAACTTCCTTAGGTCTTAAAATCCTGGGTGAAATATTTATAAAGAGGCTCTAGAGAGAATTCCCGGAAGGTAAAACTTACCCCATTCTTTTAAACTAAAACTTAAGTTTTCCCGAAACTAAAAGCCTCTTACTTTCCTTAAACAATACCTGACTTTACAAAGTGCTTCTTAAGAAGATGGGAACCAAAAAATGCCCCGAGCATCCCAAAGACCATACAGCACAGAACAAGTACTGGAGCCATCCAAAGGTGGAAGATTTCTTTCGCAGTATTTATAAACTCTTCCCCATAAGCAGCATTTTGTTCCCAGAAACTATCCGCAAGAAAGATAAGAGGAATAAAGCTTGCGAAGCACCAAATACTAAAGACACCACAAGAGATGACACTCATCTTAAGGCTAGAGTAATGCCCTACTCTAAGAAGGATATCCGAAATAAGCCCGGTAATCATGGCGACAGGGATAGCATAAATACCCATACCGGTGCAGAGAAGGAAGATCCCTAAGAGCACACTCATAATGGTTACCATGCCTAACTTCTTCACCTTGGTCACAAAGAGCATGTAAGGAATGCCTGAGAGAAGAGGAATAAAGACACAGTAGAGAGGCATTAAGACTGGGAAGAACCCAATCGGCATAACGATCATGGTGATTACACAAATAATGGCGGTAAAAATACCGATATTGATTAAGTCTCTACTATTTAATTTATCACTGCCATGCATGATTTATTTCTTCCTCTAGAAGGAAGTTTTTTAAAACTCCCAAATAATTCTAATCTTAGGATGTATTTTAAACTTTTAGGCGCAAATTTAGTCCCAAGAATCTAATAATCTTTATCACTTTTTAAAGTTATTTTAAAAATATCTTTCTTGTAATAGCACTTTAATAATTTTTCATTCATCTTGCAAGTAGTTATTTTACATAACTTTAAAGATATTTCTTGACAAAAAACAATTAACTGGTAATTTTAGTTTTCGCTAACCTTTGTTAGCAATGGCTAACAAATGAACCAGTTTTATTTAAAAGAGTTTTTTTATCTTTCAGGAAGGCCAAAGTCCCCTTAAATAAAAGAACCATGACCAGTTTTTTAAACGTAGTGAGTAGTAAGAAAGATGTCCGATACCAAGCCGAGCGATACCAGTTTTTTGAAAATTCAAAACCTTATCACCCAAAACTTTAAAAAGGTGGTTATCCCAAGTGACACCACCAACCTTATTGAGTGTGGTATGGATTCCATCAAGATCATGAAACTGGTCAGTATCTTAAGAAAGGCTAAAATAAAGGTCACCTTCCAAGAACTCATTATGGAGCCGACCTTAAAGGCTTGGGCTTCTAAAATTGCAGCGAAGTCATCTAAGGCTACCCAAACCTTAAAAGCCACAGAAGCTCCAAGTACTACCTCAAATCCAAAGGCTCAAGAAGGTAATACCACACAAAGTACCGAGTCTCCCTACGACCTTACCGATGTCCAGTACGCCTATTGGGTCGGTCGTGAAGATAACCAGGAACTCGGAGGTGTCGGCTGTCACGCCTACCTCGAAATCACCGGCTCCCTAATTAATGAAAAACGCCTCGATAGTGCCTTTCAAAAACTTATCGCAAGACACTCCATGCTTCGCACCCGCTTTACTAAAGATGGTAAGCAGGTAAACCTTAGAGATAACCATAACGAACCTCTTAAGGTGCATGACTTTTCCGAAAAAACTCCAGAAGAAGCAGAGAAGATCGCTCTCGAAATCCGGGAAAGAAACTCCCACCGTAAGCTCGCTATTGAAAAAGGTCAGGTTATTGGTCTCGAACTTCTAAAATATCCTGATGGCACGAGCACCATCTTCTTCGATGTGGACCTCTTAGTATCCGATGTCCAGAGTTTAAATATCCTCCTTCACGACTTGGCAGCTCTCTATCAAGGAAAGGATATCAAGGCCCCACTTAATTGGAGCTTTAAAAACTATCTAGAAAAATTCCATACCGAAGGTGCATCCCACCTTGAGACATCTCAAAAGTACTGGGAAGAAAGACTCCCGACTCTTCCTATGGGCCCCGAGCTTCCTTACCTTACCCTTAGCCTTAAAAAGCCCCACTTTGTAAGACGAAAACACGTAATCCCAAGCGCTATTTGGAACACCTTAAAGGAAAGAGCCCTTAAGGAAGGTCTCACTCCGGCTATGACTCTCGCTACTGCCTATAGCCTTCTTTTATCCCGCTATAGTAGCTCTAAAAACTTCCTTATCAATGTGCCTCTCTTTAACCGCGATACCAGTAATCCAGAACTGGAGCATGTGGTGTCCGACTTTACCAATCTTCTTCTTTTGGAATGTGACTTTAGAGAAGATCGCACCTTTAAAGAGCAGGCTAAGAGTCTTCAGTCCCGCTTCCATCAGGATAGCGCCTATACCGATTACTCCGCCATCAAGGTCCTTCGTGATCTCGGAAAACTTAACTCTTATTCCAGCCTCATAGCCCCAGTAGTCTTTGCGTGTAACTTAGGTACCGAACTTATTGATAAGGAAGTTTCCGAATCTTTTGGTAATCTTAGCTACATGATTTCTCAAACACCCCAGGTAAGTCTCGACCACCAGATCTACGAAATGCCGGAAGGTCTTATGGTGTGCTTTGATGCGGTAGAAGATCTTTTTCCGAAGGGCTTTTTAGATAGCCTCTTTAAGAGCTATATAAAACTTCTAGAGGAACTCGGCACCCAAGAAAATAGTTTTGAAAAGCACTACCTTACTGGCCTTTCCGAAGAGGAAGCCAAGGCTCGTGCTCTGGTTAATGCTACAGAGGGTCCTATCTCCGATACCGATCTTATCGAACGTATTTTTGCTTTCGCAAAAGAAAACCCTCATAAAGTCGCCCTCTACTATGGGGATAACGAGATCACTTTTGAAAAACTTACCCTTTCCGCCCTCCGTATCGGAAGTCTCCTCAAAGCGCAGGGGGTAAAACCACAAGATAGAGTAGCGGTTTCTGTAGCTCGTGGTCCTCTTCAAATTATCTCAGTCCTGGGTGTTTTGGCTACCGGGGCAATATACGTACCAATTTCGGTAATCCAGCCCGAGGCTCGTAAGAATAAGATCTTAGGTCGCGCGGAAATTAAATTTGTCTTAACCTCCGAGCCTTTCCAAGTAGATGATAACCTTAAAGTTACCCTTTTAGATCCTATGGAGGCCTCTAACTTTGAGCCTCTCCCGGAACCTCTCAAGGTAAACCCAGATAATCCGGCCTATATTATCTTTACCTCGGGCTCTACTGGCGAACCTAAGGGAGTGGAAATTAGCCACCGTGGTGCTATGAATACCATCCTCGATATCACAAGACGTGCTTCCCTTACTTCCGAAAGCACCGCCTTTGCTATCTCCGCCATGGACTTTGACCTCTCGGTCTTTGATGTCTTTGGTCTTCTCGGGGTAGGTGGCGCTTTAGTCGTTATCGATGAAGAAGATCGCCGTGATGCAGAACTATGGTTAGATCTTGTGCATGAGCATAACGTTACTGTCTGGAACTCCGTACCGGTTCTTCTCGACATGCTCCTTATCGCATCCGAAAATGACACCCGAGCTCTCCCTCTAAAAACCGTCATGCTATCCGGTGACTGGATAGGACTAGATCTTCCAGAGCGTCTTAATAAAGCCTGCCAGGGTAACTTCCCGCTCTTTATGGCAATGGGCGGAGCTACCGAAGGCTCTATCTGGTCTAACCTCTATACCGTAACTTTACCTCTCGACCCAAGCTTAAAATCCATTCCTTATGGTTATCCTTTGACGAACCAGCTTTATCGCGTGGTGGATTCTTTAGGTCAAGATTGCCCTGACTATGTACCGGGAGAACTTCTTATTGGGGGACTCGGGGTCGCTTTAGGTTATGCTAATGCTCCGGAAATTACCAAAGAACGTTTCTTTAGTGAAAATGGCACCCGATGGTACCACACCGGAGACCAAGGCCGTTACCTTCCGGGAGGACTTTTAGAATTCTTAGGCCGTAAAGACCACCAGGTGAAAGTTCGTGGCCACCGTATTGAACTTGGGGAAATCGAAGCTGCCCTAACCTCTCTTAAGGGCATCACCCGTGCTATTGCCGTAACTCTCGGAAAACCTCCAAAACTCGCTGTAGCTTTGGAAAGAGAAGCCAATTCCCATCTTGATGCGGAAGAAGTTAAGTTGAAGCTAGGTGCCCTAGTACCAGACTACATGGTACCAAACCTTATTAAGTTCTATGAGGCTTTACCTTTAAGCCTTAATGGCAAAATTGACCGGAAAGCTATCCTAAATGATCTTAAGTCCCTTAAGACCGAAGATACCTTTGAAGCCCCAGTGTGCACCATCGAAAACCAGGTGGCCTCCGTATGGGCAAAGATCTTAAAACTTCCAAAGGTAAGCCGTAACGATAACTTCTTTGAAGTTGGGGGCGATAGCCTTCTTGCAACCCAAGTAATTTCGGAACTGGAAAAGCTCTCTCTTACTTCTGAGGCACCTTTAAAGGCCCTCTTTGAAAGCCCTCGTCTAAAGGACTTTGCGGGTACGCTTTCCCAAGGGAAACTAGAAGAACTCTTTACTATTAAAGAAGATCCGGAAAACCGCTTTAAGCCTTTTCCTCTTAACGAAGTTCAGAGAGCTTACTTCTTAGGACAAATGGAGGCTCTCGCTCTTAACTCGAAGACCTACTACTTAATAGAAGTTACAGGTCCGAAGCTCGAAGAAGAAAGACTTAATAAAGCACTAGATCTTTTGGTAGCCCGCCACGAAATGCTCCGTTCAGAGGTTTTAGAAGACGGCACCCAGGTAATTTTAGAAAAGGCAACCAAGGCTCCCGTAACCTTCTTCTTTGGCGAGAACGAATCCGAAATTAAGGCTCTTAAAGATTCTTGGTGGCAAAAACTGAACCTTGATAGCCAAAGTTATCCATTTGCGGTAGGAGCTTTCACTCTTGAAAACACCACCCGCCTTTCCCTTGCCTTTAACTACATGCATTTAGATGGCTTTAGTGTGAAGCTCCTTTTAAAGGAACTTGGAGAAGCTTACCTTAATCCCGAAAGCTATGCGGAAAGAAAGCCACTTACCCTGTCCTTTAGGGACTATATCCTTTCCGAAACCAAGAATCCGGACAAACTTAAGAAAGCTGAGACTTACTGGAATAGCCAAATCGAGAGTCTTCCTAATGCGCCAGAACTTCCTCTTACCGTAAGTCCTGACACGGTTAAGGACTCCCACTTTAAACGCCTCTCCTATACCTTAAAGACTCCGGACTGGGAAAAACTTAAACAAAAATCTCAGAAGGCAGGTCTCACCCCATCTTCAGTCCTTCTCACGGCTTATGCGATGGTTTTAAGTCGTTATTCTAGTGAACCTAGTCTTACTATCAACATGACTCTCTTCGATCGTAAGCCGGTCCACCCTGAAATAAATGCAGTGGTGGGAGATTTCACCTCCCTCCTCCCAATTTCCTATCATCCAGCTTTAGAGGATACCTTTATTAAAGCCGCGAAGAAGGTGCAGGGAGAACTCGCTTCAGGTCTCGATCACCGGGAGCTCTCTAGTATCTATATTCAGAGAGAACTTTCTAAGCGTAAGGGCCTTAGTATGGCATCCCTCCCGGTTATCTTTACCAGCACCTTGGGAGTGGGTACCGAAGCTCTTCAAGAGATCCCGGATAACTTCTTAAAACTTACCGAAGGAGGTCTCTCAGAAACTCCACAGGTGTGGCTCGATCACCAACTTTTTGAAAAGGAAGATGGTGTGTATCTCACCTGGGATTATGTGGAAGAACTCTTTCTTAGAGACACCGTCGACGAGATGTTTAAGGTTTATCAGGACTTAGTAAAAGAGATCGTATCTTCCTCTTGGGATGAAATCCTCTTACCTAAACTTCCTAAGGCTACTCTTGAAACCCGTAAGGCTATCAATGCTACAGAAAGCGAAGTTAGTAACCTTCTTCTTTCGGAAAGAATATTTAGTAATGCCCGTAAGAATCCTGATGCTATCGCGCTCTATTATGGGGACAACGAAATTACTTATGGAAAACTTCTTGTTTCCGTTCTCCGTATAGCTTCCTTCTTAAAAGAAGCGGGCGTGAAGGCTCTTAATAGAGTCGCAGTATCCGTACCTCGCGGACCTCTTCAGATCATATCTGTTCTCGCTGTGCATGCGGTAGGCGGGGTTTATGTACCAATTTCGGTAACTCAACCTTTGGCGCGTAAAAAGAAGATCCTAACCAAAGCCGCAATTAAGTTTGTCCTTACCGAAGAAAATTACGAGTTTTCCGAAGAACTGGGGGTTAAGTGCTTAGATCCTATGAAAGCATCTTCCTACCCAGAACTTTCTGAAACTATTAAGGTAAACCCAGACTCCCCAGCCTATATTATCTTTACCTCAGGCTCTACCGGAGAACCTAAGGGGGTGGAAATTAGCCACCGAGGCGCTATGAATACCATTTTGGATATCACCGAGCGGGCCCATATCGATAGCTCCAGTACCGCTATGGCCATCTCCGCTATGGACTTTGACCTCTCGGTCTTCGATGTCTTTGGTCTTCTCGGTGCCGAGGGCTCTCTGGTAGTTATCGATGAAGAAGAAAGACGCGATGCTGCCCTTTGGTTAGATCTCGTCCATGAGCATCAGGTAACCATTTGGAACTCGGTACCGGTGCTTTTAGACATGCTCCTTATCGCTTCTGAAAACGACTCTCGCCCCCTTCCATTAAAGGCAGTCATGCTTTCCGGAGACTGGATAAGCCTTGATATTCCAGAAAGACTTAACAAGGCCTGTGGAGGCATCCTTCCTTACTTTATGGCTATGGGTGGGGCTACCGAAGGCTCTATTTGGTCGAACCTCTTTGAAGTGACCCTACCTTTAGACCCGACTTGGAAGTCCATTCCTTATGGATATCCGTTAAGAAACCAGTATTACCGCGTGGTTGATAGCCTCGGACGTGATACCCCGAACCTAGTTCCGGGAGAACTCCTTATTGGCGGAACCGGTGTCGCCTTAGGTTATGCTAATGCTCCCGAAATTACTAGGGAACGCTTCTTTACCCAAGATGGCATCCGCTGGTACCACACGGGAGACCAAGGCCGTTACCTTAAAAATGGCTGTTTGGAGTTCTTAGGTCGTAAAGACCACCAGGTAAAAGTCCGGGGCCACCGTATTGAACTTGGGGAAATCGAAGCTGCCTTAACCTCTCTAACCGGCATCAATAAGGCTATTGCCGTGACCGTAGGAAAACCTCCGAAACTTGCCGTAGCTTTAGAAAAGGATCCGGCCCTTACTCTCACTTCCGAAGAAGTTAAGGCTAAACTCAGTGTCCTCGTACCGGAATACATGGTACCCAACCATATTGAGTTTTATGAGACCCTACCTTTAAGTGCCAACGGTAAAATTGACCGGAAGACTATTATTGGGGAACTAAGTAACCTCCAAAGCCAAGAGCACTATGAAGCTCCAGAGGGTCCAATTGAAATCCAAGTTGCGGAAATTTGGCAGGATCTCTTAAAGCTTCCTAAGGTGAGCCGTAATGATGATTTCTTCCTTATTGGGGGCGATAGCTTAACCGCCACCCAAGTTATCACCGCTTTAGAAAAGGTGGCCCTTACCGCCGAAGCCCCGCTTAAGGCCCTCTTTAGAAATCCGAAACTTAAGGACTTTAGTAAGTGTCTTAAGGAAGGCCACGGGAAGACCCTCTTTACTGTGAAAGAAGATCTGGAAAACCGCTATCAGCCTTTCCCCCTTACCGAAGTACAAAGAGCTTATTGGATGGGCCAGGCTCCGGGACTTCCTTTAAACTCTAAGACCTACTACTTAGTGGAAATGGGAGGCGCCCTCTTAGACTTTGACCGCTTAGAAAACGCCCTTAATTTGGTAATCCAAAGACACGAACTTCTCCGTACCCATATTACGGGAGAGGGGGAACAAGTGATCTTAAGAGAAGAACCTTGCCTTAAGATCCTGCCTCTAACTCTGACCTCTTTAGAGGAAGCGAACCAAGCTCTGAAAGACTGGTGGCAGGAACTAAACGAAAGTGCCGAATCCTACCCTTATGCCCTTAAGGCTTTTATCTATGGAGACAACCAATTAAAGCTCGACTTTGCCTTTAACTACATGAATCTAGATGGCTTTAGTATCAAGCTCATCCTAAAAGAGATCTCCGAAGCCTACCAGGATGCGAAAACTTATCAGAAGCTGGCTCCTATCGGTATTTCCTTTAGGGACTATATCCTCTCTAAACCGGAGGATAAGGAAGCCCTTAAGAAAGCCCACGACTATTGGGAAAGTAAACTCGAAACCCTCCCACCAGCCCCAGAGCTTCCAACCCTTACCAGTCCTGACAAGATCAAGGTATCCCACTTTGTAAGAGAGGCTTCCTTTGTAAGTCCTGAGAACTTTAAGCTCTTAAAAGCTAAAGCGAAGGCTCATGGGCTTACGAGTTCCCAGGTCCTCCTCCACGCCTATGGGGAAGTGCTCGCCCGTTACTCCGGGAGCCTTGGCGTCACTATCAACATGACCCTCTTTGACCGCGCTAACGTGCACCCTGATATCTATAAGGTAGCAGGAGACTTTACCAGTCTCGTACCGGTAGCCTATAGACCAGATCCTAAGAAGAGCTTTAAAGACGTAACTAAGGATCTTTCCGAAGAACTCGCCAGTGCCTTAGATCATCGCGAGCTCTCGAGTATCTACATTCAGCGTGAGCTCTCTAAGAGAAAGGGCCTTAGCATGGCTTCGCTTCCAGTAGTCTTTACGAGTAACCTCGGGATTTCCGATAACCTTCTCGATAGCGATAAGGAAGACTTCTTAACGATCTTAGATGGAGGACTTTCCGAAACTCCCCAGGTATGGCTCGACCACCAGCTTTATGAAAAGAACCAAGGTCTCTACCTCTCTTGGGACTATGTCTCAGAGCTTTACGACTCGGCCTTAATTAAGGAAATGTTTGGAGTCTACCTTGACCTTATTAAGAAGATCATTAAAGAAGACTGGGATAAACCTATTGCTTCTTCTCTACCGCTTACAACCCTTAAGGTACGTAAGGAAGTAAATGCGACCCAAGGTGAAATCACTGACCTTCTCTTAACCGACAGGATCTTTGCAAAGGGGCTTGAAACACCAGAGGCCGTAGCTCTCTATTATGGGGATAATGAAGTAACTTACAAAAAACTTCTTGCCTCCACCCTGAGAATTGCCGGCATGTTACAAGCTAAGGGCGTGAAAGCTCAGGATAGAGTAGCGGTGTCAGTGGCTCGAGGACCTCTTCAGATCATTTCCGTCTTGGCAGTTTTGGCACTCGGGGCGGTTTATGTACCGATTTCGGTAACTCAGCCAGAGGTCCGTAAGAATAAGATCATCTCCCGTGCGGGTATTCACTATGTGCTGACTAATGCTCCATTTACCCTAGAGCCGGAACTTTCGGTTACCTTCCTGGATCCTATGGAAGCCTCCGACTATGAGGCTCTGAAGAATCCTGTTAAGGTAGACCCAGATTCCCCTGCCTACATTATCTTTACCTCTGGCTCTACGGGAGAACCTAAAGGGGTAGAGATTAGCCATCGGGGCGCTATGAATACCATTTTGGATATCACCGAAAGGGCCCATATCGATAGCACCAGTACCGCCATGGCCATCTCCGCTATGGACTTTGACCTCTCGGTCTTCGATGTCTTTGGTCTTCTCGGAGCTGGGGGTTCCCTCGTGGTTATCGATGAAGAGGAGCGCCGAGATGCGGCTCTCTGGCTCGATTTAGTCCATGAACATAAGGTCACTATTTGGAACTCAGTACCGGTACTTTTAGACATGCTTCTCGTGGCTTCCGAAAGTGATTCCCGTCCACTACCTCTTAAGGCGGTCATGCTTTCGGGAGACTGGATCGGTCTGGATCTTCCAGAGCGCCTTTCTAAAGCCTGTGGCTCTCTCCCTTACTTTATGGCTATGGGTGGGGCTACCGAGGGCTCTATTTGGTCTAACCTTTACGAAGTAACCTTACCTTTGGCCCCGAACTTAAAGTCCATTCCATATGGTTATCCATTAAGAAACCAGCTTTACCGCGTGGTGGACTCTGTAGGTCGCGATTGCCCAGATCTTGTCCCAGGTGAACTTCTTATTGGTGGTCTCGGTGTGGCTTTAGGTTATGCCAATGCTCCCGAAATTACCCAGGAACGCTTCTTTACAGAAGATGGCATTCGTTGGTACCACACAGGAGACCAAGGACGCTACCTTAAAAATGGCTGTCTCGAATTCTTAGGCCGTAAAGACCACCAGGTAAAAGTTCGTGGCCACCGTATTGAACTAGGGGAAATCGAAGCTGCTTTAACTTCGCTTTCAGGAGTGAACCGTGCTGTCGCTCTTACCCTTGGAAAGCCACCTAAGCTTGCAGTAGCCCTAGAAAGAGTAGCAGGTTCTACCCTTACCTCCGAGGACCTTAGGGCCCAACTTAGTGCTCTCGTACCGGAATACATGGTACCTCATATCGTAGAGTTTTATGACGCTTTACCTTTAAGTGCCAATGGCAAAATCGATAGAAAGAAGCTCATTTCCGACCTGGGTAAAAAGACCACCGAAATTAAGGCGGAGGATCTTCCGAAGACCGACCTGGAAAACAAGATCGCAGATATCTGGAAGGATCTTTTGAAGCTAGACACCGTATCTCGTCACGATGACTTCTTTAGTTCCGGGGGAGATAGCTTAAGCGCCACCAAGTTTGTGGAAACCCTAAGAGAAGAAAATATCACCGTGAGTCCGCTCCCGCTAAGAGCCCTCTTTGGCGCTCCAACGGTAGCGGAGATCTCAACTTACATTGAAGAAAATAACCTCCAGGAACTTAATCAACAAGATAACGCATTCGAAGAAGGAACCCTTTAAAATGGCATTAACCAAACCTGAACTCACCAAACTCATGACTGCCCTCGCAGACAAAGGGGTTTACCTTTGGACGCAAAACGGAACACTTAAATTCAAGGCTCCGGAAGGTGCTTTTACTTTGGAGGACAAGAATCTTCTTAAGGAAAACCGTGACACGGTAATTAAGTACCTGACCGACCTTACCACCATCACCCCTGATGAAAACCACCGCTACGAGGACTTCCCCCTTACAGACCTTCAGCTCGCTTACTCTTTAGGTCGTAGCAATCTTTATGATTATGGCGGTGTAGGTTGTCATAGTTACCTAGAGCTCGAAATGCCATCTCTAGACCGCGCTCGTCTTGAGAAGGCTTGGCACGGGCTTATTTTAAGACACGACATGCTCCGTGCGGTCATTTCCAAAAACGGTACCCAGCATATTCAAAAGGATGTACATCTCCCTAAAGTTCTCGAACATGACTTGAGTACCCTTTCCGAAGCAGAAGCCGAGAGTGCTCTTTTAAAGCTCCGTTCCGAACTTGACCACCGCCTTTATGATCCCAGCGCATGGCCTCTCTTTGATGTCCGGGCCGTACAGATGCCAGGAAAGGCGATTTTGATATTTTCTATCGACCTTATTATTGCGGACTTTGCCAGTATCCAGATTCTCCTTTCGGAGCTCGGGGAAGCCTATAACAAGGGGGTAGACAGTCTAAAACCTCTCCCTTTCACCTTCCGCGATGTCCAGCTTGCTAAAAAGAAGGAGCAAAATAATCCTTTCTTAAAGGCCCAGCATAAGAAGGATGAAGAGTATTGGCTTAAGCAGGTAGAAACTCTCCCCCTCCCACCAGAGCTTCCGATTATTCCGGGAAGTGGTCAAAATAACACCCATGTTAAAGTGAAGCGCTTCCACCACGCTATGGATCCTAAGAAGTGGGAACTTTTAAAGAATCTTGCGAAAGAGAAGAAACTCACTATTTCTAGTGTGATCTTAGGGGCTTTTGCGGAGATCTTAGGAAGATGGTCTCGTAACCCGGACTTTACGATCAACCTTACCCTCTTTAACCGTCCTAATGGCGTCCAAAATATTGTCGGGGACTTTATCGACGTGAATGTTCTCGGGATTCGTGGGGGTGCCACCAAGTCCTTTAGTGAACGCGTTCAGATGATTCAGGATCGTCTCTGGGAAGACCTCGAACATACCGGCTTTACCGGCATCAATGTCCTTCGGGCTTTAAGCCGGAAGCATGGCAAAAATATCCTGGTGCCAGTGGTGTACACCAGCACCCTCGGAGTTAAGAATGACTCCCTAGATGACAATCAATTTATGAGTGGCGCAAAACTTAATTACGGGATCACTCAGACGCCCCAGGTATGGCTAGATTGTCAGACTACGGAGCGTTATGGCACTCTCCAGCTGGATTGGGATGTTCGTGATAAGGTCTTCCCAGAGGGACTTCCGGAAGCGGCTTTTGAAGCTCTTAAGAGACTTCTTGATGACCTTACAGATAAAGAAAACCTTTGGAATGAAAATAGTGTAGTTACTTTGCCTTCCGACATGCTAAGTAGCATAAAGGCCCTTAACTCCAATAAAAAAGTGCACCCGGATCTCTTTCTTCACAAAGGACTTATCCAGAATGCTTTAGAAAATCCTGAGGCGCCTTCTTTATATTTTAAGGATCAGGAAGTTAGCTACTTAGACCTGGCAAAAAAGGCCCTTGCTATTTCCGAAACCTTAAAAGGCCTAGGCGTTCAGGAAGGCTCTAATGTAGCACTCCTCCTTCCCAAATCCGACTCGCAGTTTGCGGCTATCTTCGGGGTCCTCTTTAGTGGAGCTACCTATGTGCCTATCGATGTGTCTCAACCCGAAACCCGTATTCAAGACATTGTTAAAGATGGGAATATTAAGGTGCTTATTACCAATCATGAGCACCTTAAGGGGAACTATGGTCCTACCTGTAAGAACCTGAATGTAGGAGAAATTAAGAGTAATCTTAGTGATACAGAAGCTCTTACAAAACTCACATACATGTTAGAGGACCTTAAAAACTCCCACCAAAAGACTTCCCGTGTGGCCTACATAATTTTTACCTCCGGCACTACCGGGAAACCTAAAGGCGTGATGGTAAGCCATAAGGCAGCTTGGAACACCATCTCCGAAGTGAATGCATTAAATGGCATTACCAAAGAAGATCGCATGTTATCTCTTGCCTCTTATAGTTTTGACCTCTCTATTTGGGATAACTTCGGCACTACGCATGCGGGGGCCGCTTTAGTCATGCCAAGTGAAGAAGAACGTACGGACCCGGAAGCTTGGCTTAACCTTATTCACAAGCATGGCATCACAAGATTAAATACCGTACCAGCCCAGATGGCAATGCTCACCGAGTGGCTCGAATGGGATGACAAGACTAAACTCCAAAGTCTTAAGAGTGTCTTTATGTCGGGAGATAAGATTCCGACTACCCTGCCGGATGCCATTAAAAAGGCAGAGCCGAATATTAAGATCGTCAGTATGGGTGGCCCGACAGAAACCTCCATTTGGTGTGTGGAATATCCAATTCAAGAGAGCTTTAAGGACAAGACCCGTATTCCTTATGGAAAACCTCTCGCCAATCACGAGATCTATATCCTAAATCCCCGTCTTGAGCTCTGTCCTTTCTATACTCCAGGGGAAATGTATATTGGGGGGCTTGGACTTTCCGAAGGCTACATTGCGGATCCCGAAAAGACCGCCAAAGCCTTTATTACTCATCCCGTAACCGGGCAAAGACTCTATAAATCTGGTGATATCGGCTACTATACTCCTAAGGGACTTATTGAGATCTTAGGCCGGGAAGACGGACAAATTAAGATCAATGGTTACCGTATTGAAATAAGTGACATTGAGGCCGCTCTCGAACAGATTTCCTTTATTCAAAATGCCGCTCTAGTACCTATTCACGAGCATAGCGCTTTAGGGGCCGCGGTAACCCTTACCGAAGGCACGCATTTAGAAAATGAAGTGGCTATCAAGGATATCAAGAAAGCCCTCGAGACTAAGCTTCCTCCTTACATGATTCCAGAGCTTATTCGGGTTTTTGAAAAACTTCCTTTAAGTGCCAATGGCAAAATAAACCGGAAGAAGTTAATTCAAGATTTAGGACAAGGGACTAGTCATTCTGAGGTACAAGAAAAGCCTCTGGATACCAAGATTGAACAGGATCTTTTGGAGATTTGGAGTGCGGTTCTTAAGCATAGCAATATTTCTCGTGGGGATAACTTCTTTAATATTGGCGGTTCTTCCCTCTCGGCGATTACCCTCTTAAGTCGCCTTCTGGCTAAGGGCTACCCAGCTACTTTAGAGCTGATCTTTAACCACAGCGTCTTTAAGGATATGGCGGAGTGCATGAATAAGAACCAGGCCGAGCAAACGGCGTGGCTAAACTCCATAAACTTAGAAGCTATGGCTCATAAAGCCATGGCGAATAAGGATACCGCTTTAGCCTTTGATCCAAGTATCCAAGACCACAAGATCTTTATGACCGGCAGTACAGGGTACCTGGGGATTTATACTCTCGCAAGACTCCTAAAGGAAACTAATGCCCACTTGTATCTCTTAGTTCGTGCCAAAACCAGTGCAGAAGGCTTAGAACGTATTAGAAAGGCCGCCTTAGATAAGGGGCAGGAACTTCCAGAGGCTTGGGAAAACCGTATCCAAATCTTTAACGGGAGCATGGATAAAACCCACTTAGGTTTGGATGCTGCATCTTGGGACAAGGTGGCTTCGGAATGCGACAGTATTATTCACAATGCTTCCATTATTAATCTTATGGAGCCTTTAAGTGCCATCTTCCCAACCAACGTCATTGGGGTTACGAATATCCTAGAACTCGCCACCACCAAGCGTCTGAAACAGGTACATTACATTTCCACTATTGCGGTGCACTATGGCCTTGAAAATGTGGATCTTTCCGCCTTGATACCAGAAAACGTGGAAGTTAAAAGATGGAAGGACTTGGATCTTACTTATGAGCAATCCAAGATCATGGCTGAAAATATCTTCTATGAAGCCCGTAAAAATGGCGTCCCAGTGAATATCCTCCGCCCTAGCTCTATTACCTGGGCTAGTGATAGCAAGACACCTTTTATTAACAATGATGCCTTTGTGAAATTCTATAAGGCTTGCCTCGCTACAGGAAGTTATCCAGAGTCCCACCTTAAGGTCAATATTGTGCCGGTGAACTATGTGGCGGAATGTGTGGCGAGCTCTGCAGTTACGAGGTACGGCGTAAGTCAAAACTACCACTTGGTATCAAAAGACAGTATTCCGGTATCGCAGATCTACTCTTGGTTTGAAGATCTCGGTTCCCATATTGGTAGTCAAGATTTCCATTCCTGGCTTTCTGATCTTAATGACAGCTTTGTGGATGGCTTTATTAGTCTCTACTTTAAGGATGACTTAGACGAAGGTGGCCACTATAGCTATCAATGCACCGAAGCGGAAAAGCTCCTTCGGTACCGTAATCTACAAATCTTTGAAGTTACTAAGGATTACTTTGCGCCTTTAGTTAGCAAATTTCACAATGAGGGGTAAACATGACAACTAATTTGGAATGTGTAAAAGATCCGGGGCTTTGGGAGGAGCCTCATGGGCTATCCTCCGATGCGGACTACCAGCGCTGGTGGCGTATTTACGAAAAGACTCCCGAAGCCAAGTCCCGCCTTATTTGCTTACCGCATGCGGGAGGCAGTGCTTCCTTTTACCGGAGCTGGGCATCTGAGCTCTCCCCTAACATTGAGCTTGTGGCTATTCAATATCCCGGGCATGAAGATCGTCTTACCGAACCTCTTATCAATGATATGGGGGAACTTGTAGGGAAGATCTGTGATTCGATTTCCTATGGTGGTCTCTTGGATGAACCTTATATGATTTTTGGACACAGCATGGGAGGTTATGTAGCCTACGAACTCTGTAAAGAGATCCGAAATCGGGGGCTTAAAGAACCGTATCACCTCTTTATTTCCGCAAGTGAAGCTCCCGGACTTAAGGAGGATTCCCACTGGCACCTAAGTTCCGATAAGGACCTCCTAAAAGAGGTACGTCGTGTGTATGGGGATGACAGTATTTGCGCGACCCCGGAAGTGCAGGAGATGTTTCTTCCGATTATCCGGAACGATTATGAGCTAATTGAAAACTGGAACCCCGAGCATATAAAGGAACCTTTTAAAATCGACCTCTCCTCCTTTTATGCGGATGCCGATACCGAAATGGATAAAAGAAAAGCGGAAGGCTGGCAAAATCTTACGAATAAGAAATTTGAGGCGAAGAAGTTTTCAGGAAACCATTTCTATTTACTTAATCATAAAAAGGAGATTGTGAAATCCGTAATCAATGTGGCTCGGAGACAAAGAGCCAAGAGATTGATGCTTCCTTAAAAAATTTTATCTTTCAAAACTTGTTGTGAAGCCGTTGCCACCTCTTTGGAAGTGGCTTTTTTTTGGTTTGGTTTTGAAAAGTAGGTTCTAGATTTTGTTAGAGTAAGAACTGAGGGAGAGAGAACTAGGATCTGTGTAAACCCAAAAGTCTGTTATTATTAACGTAAGCGTATTCGCAATCGTCGTATTTAAATTTTCATAACGCCCGCATAAGATCCTCCGCATACAAGATACGAGGATTGTATGACACAAGGTAATTACGCTGAATGTCTACAAATGCACAACGATCAGAAAGCAAGTGGTCTTTCCATAAGGGCATGGGGTGCCAATAATA
>CAVGFV010000038.1:0-22794 GCA_963628765.1 Succinimonas sp. | reverse complement strand
CTGCTAATGAATGGTTCACAGTAGATAGCATTGAATGGAGTGCTTCTAAAAAAGGCAGTGGTTTAAGTAGCTTAGCTCCTATAACTGTTACTAGAAAACTTGATGGTGCATCTGAAAAGCTTCTTGCCCTCCTCTTTAAACCAGGTGATAAAGGCGTTAAGGTGGAACTTGCATTCACTAAAGAAGCATCTACCGGTGAAGGTATGGTTAAGTTCTTTGAAATCCGCCTTGATAAGGTAATGATCTCCGATTACTCAATCGAAGCTGAAGAAGATGGCGTTCCAACTGAAACCTTTAGTCTCTCTTACACTGAGATTACTGAAAACTACTCAGTTGATAATGCTGATAAGATGGAAAACACTGGTGATGTTACCTTCGATGTGGGCACATCTACCCTTACCTCTGGTATCGCTGACGCTTTATAATAGACTAATAAGCACGAAAGCCCTGTTTTTTTAAACAGGACTTTTTTATATGCGAATAATTTATCAAGTAGAGTTCTATACACTCATTTAATAATGTAGAACACTAGGATCAAATGAATTACAATCCTTTATTCCAGTGTACATCATAAGCTCAGACAGCTGCTCTTGAACGGACTTAACCTTAGTAATTACGCCCTCTTTGCCACTCTTTAAGAGAGGTCCAAGAATAGTTCTACCTAAGGATACTGCATCAGCACCTAATGCCAAAGCCTTATAAACATCATAACCAGAATCCATAGAGCAATCACAGAAAATAGCTACTTGAGAACCTTTAAAAGCTTTCTTGATTTCCGGCAGCACAAAAAGTGGCGGCACACCAAAAGGAATACGCCCATGATGATGGGAAACTACAATTGCTTTACAGCCTGCCTCTTTGGCCTTTACCGCATCAGTAACTGAAAGTACCCCTTTTGCGACAAATGGGAGTTTGGTCATACTCGTGTATTTTTTAAGATCCTCAAAAAGCACAGGTCCCATAGGAATACCATCAACGACATCATATTTACCATTTGTTCCGGCGATATGGTCAATATCAATGCCAACAGCAATGGCAGCATTTTCCTCCGCAAAGCGGATTTGATCGCAAATTATGTTGTGATCTGAAAATGGCTTAATAATGCGGACTGTTCGTGCACAAGTTTGAGCGATAGAGGCATAAATATCATTTGGTTCCATGCCAACCCAATTTAGGATATTTAACTCTTTGGCGGCCAATGCATATTCTTGCATCGGACTAGTACCATCCTTCCCAACCTTATTAAGGTGAGAAAATGCTGGCATCATAATTGGTGAAGCGAACTCTTCTCCGAAAATATTTTTAGAGAGCTTCTGTTCTACAGAGTCGATAACCCGCATTTCTACCAAAATTCGATCTAAAAAATTTCGGTTATGAACATATGCATCGTCTGCTTTACCAGAAGTAACCGGTATCAAACCTTTAGGTCCCGGCCACGGACTTTTTACAGTATCAGTCATTTTTTAACCTTCCTAATGAACCAAATTAAAAATTAGGTTCTTAATGTGCGATGGTTGTAGATACTTAGTGAAATACTTGATGCTCTACTAACTCAAAACGATATTCTTGTTTAGCATCAGGATACTTTTCTCGATCTACCTTACTGATAAACATTTCGTATGGCCTTGCACACACCTTAAATGGAGGATATAAAGCCTGATAAACCACCAACTTTTCCGCATTTTCTGTATGCTGTGCAAAAGCAATTATTCAGTAAAGATACTTTGTAGAATTTTCATCCACATATTCGCGTTTAAAATGCCTTACGATATCGCCGACTTGAAAGCGCTCTGCCATCTTATCTTCCTTATAATAAATAAAATTTAATCATGAAATGTTGTTTCTAAAAGAGAGTCGTATTTATTTTGCTCCCTAGGATCTTTAAAGAGAGATAAAGCTTCCTTAAAATAATATTTCAAAGTGATCCAATCATTTTCAGGTTCTGCACTTTTGAAAGATTTCATTCCTGGAATCTTTGTACATTCATAAAAATCTATTTCATCATATTTTATATGAAGAGGTAATGCCGCTCCAAAATCTATTAAAGTTACCGAGCTATCAGAACCTAACAAAATATTAGATGGTTTTAAATCTCCGTGCGCATACCCCTGCGCATGACAAAACCGCACTATCCTTACTATCTCTGGAAGAACACCAAACACCGTAGCAATTTCTTCCGAATCAAAACTTAAAAGATCCCGACTCCTTGGGTAATATTTTAAAAAAATTTCGTTCTGAGAAGCAAAAAGAAGCTCTTGAATTCCTGGTCCACGGACCTTCTCTAGAGCTTCTTTTTCACGTTCGATTTGATCTTGTCTTCCCTGTTTTACTACGCAGTATCCCAAATTTGGAACATCTGCAAGAAAAACATTAGTCCGACGCCGTGAAAGACGCCGGATGAATCGGTAACTTGTAAAATCACTTCCAAGCATTAAATTGGACTCTTGGGAACAGATACAATGGGAGTAACTTCCCTTCATTATTCACTATCTGAATATCATAGTAAATATTGTCTTCATTTATGCTATAACGCCAAGACTGAGAATTACGAAGTAGTTGGTTAGAAAGATCTGAATGTTCAGTATCCATCATAGCCTTCAAAATTCCCCATCCGGTTTGATAACTCTTTCCAGAAGGATATGAAGTAAGAGTAGTGAAACTTAACTTCATTGGGCTTAGGGAATTAGTTGGCCATACCACATCACAAGACTGTCTTGGACCTTGGTTATAGCTACAATAGCTTGTACCATCGCTATATTCAAAGAGTTTCACACCTTTACTCATCTTTCTTGGTGTCATTCTGATTCTTAGGGATGCAGAATGTGGGTTATCTTTATATAGAACCTTCTGAATTTCATCAATAACAAAAAGTTTTTCCATTAAAGAATAAGGAACATTCACAACAAAACCATTATTAGCGATTGGTGAATACACACCATCAGGAGTAACTTCCACAAAATACTTTAGGTATTTATTATAGAAATCATCGATGATTCCATTAGGGGAAATAAACTTATCCATGTTGGCGAGATTTACTTCCTGTTCGGCATTCAAATCAAATGGGAATCTTCCATTTAATTCTTTCATAAAGAAGGAATAAACACTTCTATTCCAATTTTCACTAATATATGATGTTAAGCTATCATCAATGGCATCAGACATGCTTTGGCTCAAGGATGCAATTGTTCTTACATAGATTAATGGAGTTTCTTCGGCAATTAATTCCTCAAAATCAAAATCATTGGTGTGATTGTTAATACTCTTTACCACAAAATCAAACAATGCCTTACCACGTTCATCAGGAACTTTATTGATAAGTTTCAGATCCGTATTAGCTTGCGATAGTGTCTTCATAAGTCTATTTAAAGGCACTTCTTCAGCACTACTAAATTCCATCTTTCTATTTACACCAATGAAATCGTAGTATTCTGAAAACTCATTCGCAATTAGATCGCCATTTAGCTTGGCTGTTGTATCATCAAGATTCTGAGATTCCTTGTCTGAATTTTCTTTCTCTTGCTCTTTTGGCTTTTCAAGAAGCTCCTTTGCCCCTGGTAAATTAGTATTTTCAGCCATTACCCGAGAAAGCATCACAATACTGCCATTTACTGGATTGGTTATGCTATCCATAGATCTAGCAAGTTCATCAAATGAAGCAAAACTTCTCACATTGATGTTATTCATGATATCTGTCCAATGATCAACATATTCATTGGCATACATGCGTTGCACCTTATGAGCTAGGTCTTTAAGGTTACTATCAGATATTTCAATATCCGGCTTTACAATCTTTAAATTACTTAAAAGTTGTTTTAGTTCTGGTGAAGTTGGTGAAATATTGATTGAATTAAATGCCTCATCAGTGAACATATAAGGAATCATATAGCCTTTATAATCTTCATCGAAATAATAAAGACTATTGAAATTCGGTCCAAACATTGCTCTTACATCAACTTTGCGACCGTTTTTTTCTGAAAACTTTATAAGGCTATAAAGCATATCTTCAACAGAAACAGTATCGATGCTGAGGTTCATTGTGTTTACAAGGTCACGATCGCTTACTAGGCCTGTTTTGTCATAGTTAGTAGCCAATAAGTCATCCATGAGTCCAAAAAATGATTTCACAAGATTTGCATCAACGTAATAATCGCTCAGAACATAATCACGAAGATAATTGTTTAAAAATTCCTTATCGAGGATCTTATGATCAAATAGCATCATATAGGCGCTAGTACCTTTGACTACCTGGTCACTTCTTCCAGATACATTGCTAGCGTAGAGGTCTTCACGCATGATATTTTCTACTACGCGAAGCATCATCTGCTGAAGCTGGGTGTCATAGAATTTACTAAATCTTGGTCCTAGTTCTAACTGTTCAAGGGAAACAAAATTTAAAGGAGAAATTTCTTCTTTCAGAACATCGCGTTGCTTCTTAAGCTTACTCAAAGAAATAATCATTAAATCTAAGCTGTTTCTACTTTTAACGTCGAAGTTTTCTACAGTTTTTTCATAGTTGTCTAATACGTCAAGCGTTTGGGTACGGAGTTTTACGTAATCACACCAATTTCCGTAGTAATACCACACACCAAAAACAACTAAAAAGATTACGGCAAAAATTCCTACAACATACTTTAAGATAGCCCGCATTTTACGATGCACAGAGATACCGGTTATATCTGCTGCAGGAGTAATTGCTTGTTCAAAGAAATGTGAAACAAAGAAACGTTTCTTATCGTAATCAGTATCGTCACTTTTAGCATCAGTAGCAAAATCTGCCTTATTTGCTAAAAGCTGCGCTAAAAGGTCATAACGTGTGCTCTTTTGGTTAGGAACTAAAAAGTAAAGAGCTCGAATCCAAACAGCATTTCGGTAAGCATCTTCTCTAGCTAACTCTTTAAGATTTTCCTTAAGTAAAGTAAAAAACAATGACATCTGGTAAGGGAAACTTAAAACAGCACGAGCCTTGTTTTCATCAATATTCTTAAGATAAGGAAGTGTCTTTTTACTAAAATAGTCGACAAATTCCTTAGCCTTCTTCTCATAATCAGTGAAATCAAAATGATGGCGTTCTAGATCTTTAACGCTAAATCCTAAAGGTTTATCAAGCTCCTGTTCTGCGAATACTGAATAAAAGTTTACAAAATCTTTTATCGAATCTGCTTCAGTAAAACCTAAATAAAGTGGCGCTGGAACTTTTGTAATAGAGGCAAAATCCAAGAGTGATTTTCTGATATCCTTCATTACTTGATCATGCCATACTAAATCACCAGTTTGAATGAAGGAGCAACTCAATAAGCAGATAACACCATTTGCAGGCTGTTGGTTACGGTATTTTTTTACGTTTTCTAAAATTGTCTGCCAAAGTTCAGCATCCATGCCATCATGATCATAGGTACGATGGCCTAACTCTAGAACTACAGCGGAACTACATTTCCAAAATTTTATATAGGAATCTGACTCGCTAATAACATCATTATTACTAAGTCTTAGTTCCATCTCCTCATCAATAACTGGGAAAAATTCGTTTTGCTCGAGAAGTTTTTTCGCTTCCTCATGCTCAGAGCCTATAACAATATAGAATGGCTTACGATAACCTGAAAAATCTTTTCCAAGTTCCTTTGCTGCCATACTAAAGAGTTTTGAGATGATCTCGCGGTCCTGTTTAAGGAGGATCTCTTGTTCCGAAAGGGTTTCAGTTTTTCTTTTTTTATAAGCAATATAAGCCCAAATGCCGTAGGCTATGGCTGCAACCAACAATACAGACAAAATTACCCATAGGATCCATCTGTTCTCAGGAGCCATAAAAAATGCATAGATCCCAACACCGACAGTGCTAAGAAAAAGAAATATATAAACTATTTTTGTCTTCATTTACGGCTTCCTTCTGAAGATCTACGGTTTCTCAAGCTACTGTTTGGATCCTTTTTCCCTTGTTGTTTTTTCACATCTTTTTTATTGCTGTTAGAATCCATCGGCAACGTTACCGCTTCAGTAACCACAGGGGCGAGTTTTTTAACCTCAGACAGAGCACCGAATTTTTCTTCAGATTTTTCATTAATTTTTTGAAATACTACATCCATGCTCTCGTTCAAAAGATTAAATTTAATGAGGTTTATAGAAAACAATAGAATTAACAGGATTATCACGTAATAAACGAGATATCTGTAACTCATTCCCGCAAAAGGTCTTTGTCTTTTAACTATTTTTTCATCTTTTGGGTATTTGACATTAGACTCTTCGATATAGTGATCTAAAAGAGAATAAACATAAGATTTTATTTCATAAAGCTCATTTTCATCGGTGCCGGCAAATTTTCCGCGGAATCCTAAAACAAGCAAAATATAACAAAGCTCTATAAAGTCTTTTAAAAGTTTTGGCTGTTGGCAAGCTTTATCTAAAAGAACAAAGAAGATTTCGCCACCGTTTCTTTGCGTGAACATCGAAGCTAAAAGAGAATGGTTTACCCAGCCACCTTTCCGGCCCCATTCTGTATGAGCAACAGCTTCATCTAGTGCTGCACATAAAATGTAGGTAGACTTCTCAATAACACTAGGGTGATACTCAAAAGTTACAGATCTGCCTTTAAAGTCTCGCAAGAGATCTAAAAGTTGAATTCTAAATGCACCCAAATCATAAGGACGTTCCTGTCTTGGAATGCTTAATAGCACTGCAAGCACAGGCTCTGCTAGACATAAGAGGTTGTTTTCATAGATATTCATGCTTTCCGGCATACGAAAGCCCTGATCATCCCCAAGTTCATTTATGACATGAAGGGCAGAACTTTCACCGATAGGAGCATGCTTTACATCATTTTTCTTAGCATGAATTTCTACGGTAGCTTCTTCTTTAAATATGCTTGCCATGATACAGCTCCGGCTTAAGCCTGTTTAATAATGCTTAATTCCACTTTAATATCTCCAAAGCGATCATCAATGTGGAGAGCAATAGGTTCATCGTTATTAATTATGTTCTGCCAAAGAGGAGATCTAGTATCGATCTCAAAATAGGCAGCATCATTGCGACTTCTGAGCTCAGAAGGAGCAAATGGTAAACTTCTAAGCGGAATTCCTGATAAAGCATTTACTACAATGCTAGCAATTTCAGAATTTCCTGCTAGCTTACAACACTTAGGGAACTCACGAATTAAAGTATCAGTTCCTACTAAAGAAACCACCACTAATACAAATCTTGAATCTCTAAAGAGAGCCTTATCGCGAACAAGAGCACGTAGCAAATGTCTTGAAGCAAATAAGCTAGTATCCCATTCAAGACGTGTCACATTATCAGACTGTACTTCTCGTAGAGATTCAAAGATATATCCAAAAACTTCCGAGAAGTTTTCATACATCTTGGTAAAATTCCAATGCTTAAGCACTGGAGGTAGGCGCCCATCAAGACCATACATTCTGCCCAGCATGGCTGTACAATTAAAATAGAAAGAACGAGGATTTAGTCTTAATTCCTGGTTTTGAGCAAGTTCACGCCAAAGCACTGTCCATTCACTCAGAGCTGACATCCACATATAATCGCGGATCATGCTCTTATAGCTCTTATTGTCATTGCTACTTTGAATTCTTCTAGAAACTAAATTTGCACGGAACTCTAACTTATCGCGGATATAACCTATATTTTCACGAATATATTTGGAAACTCCGATATTGACACATTCTGGAATAAAGGCTTGATTGAGTACTACTTTGCCACCTGAACTATGACTTGTAACTTCGGCTACAGGAAGTAAAACATAACCATCATTGCTACTTGAGCCCAAACGTAGTGACAAGTTGAGATTTGCCATTTGCAATTTAACTTGTTCGCTTTCGGATTCGGTAGCATCAAAAACATCAGCATCAAATGACTTATAACGTGTTCCTGAATTTTCTTCGCCAGAAACCATAAGAACCCCCTCTTGATAAAGAGGTAGTGCCAAACAGATGAATTCATGAGTTATTCCTTCAGGAATATCAATGGTTAATTCTTGGCTTATATCAAAAGGAGTGCCATCCTTAAAGATACCACGTGCACTTCTTAAGCCAAATTTACCGATGTCTAGTAGAGAGTCATCAATTTCAAAACTAGAGAAACCATAGAGGCCTTCACTATTAAAAATATCAGCAAGATTTCTTGAAAAATTTTCAAGATAGAGCTCTGATTTCTGAAAATGTTGCGGACTTAGGAACATTCCTTCAGTCCAAACTACCTTAGGATTTTCCATTATCAGTCTTCCTTCTTTTCCTTGAGCATCAATCTGAGCTTTTCAATCTTTAATTCAAATACTTGCTCCTTGTCTTGACGCTGAGTTTTTATTAAAGCCTTACCATTTTCATTGTCATAGTTTGCAAAACCTGCAATCACACCTACAAACTTAGCATTAGGATCAAGTTCCATTTCAATTTTTACATCTGTTGCAGGAAGAACACCATCATGACTTCTTGAAATAATAAGGGATTTTCCAAGCACCTTTTCAGGATCATTATAAATATCAATGAAACTGTTCTTTATGAACATTTCATTATCATTAAGCTGATAAACCCTTACGGTAACAGGAGTTGGCTCATCATCAATATTTGGATTAATATCCTTTGATGCTGAAATATACATACGTAACTGTGGTGGTTCACTTTCTCCGAAAAAATATGAGCAACCAGAGAGAGTAACCAACGAAGCTACAGTTAACAAGCTTAAAGCGAGATTCTTAATCTTCATGATTTTGGACCTCGTTCATAAAATTATTAGTTTTCCCATTCGAATTTTTCCTATTTTTTAGGATATCTAGGGATTCTCTAAAATACATCAAAAAGCGGTGATGCCATTCCTTTTTTTGTTGGTTCATATCAAAATATTTTTTGTAATTCTTCCAATAGTCAGGTCTTAAGAAAAACAATTTTCTTCCACCGAAGACCGCTTGCATATTTTCAAAGTTTTCAGGTTCTAGATCTTTTAGAAGGCGTTCTAAAGCCATATCTATGGCCTGTTCCATTTGTGATTCCTGTTTTCTTAGCGCAATATTCATGGTTATAAAGCCATTATTACTATCAGAAATATCGCCTAAAGGGGAATCGATAAGATCGTTAGTATTCATGAACGGATTTCCACCGAACATGCTACGCCCATCAAGTGACAAAGGAGCAGGAGTTCTAGGTTTTACATGGTTTTCACGATTTTCTCGCGAACTAAAAGGATCACGTCTGATTTCAAAATCCATCTCGTCTTTGAGGATATCATCTAGAGGATCGAGATGCACATCAGTGTTCTGATGCTCGGTAAAATCATAACTATCCTTGGTAATATAAGGATCTTCTTCAGCCTTTTTTACGTTTAAAAAAGGATCTGGAAAATCTAATGATTCCGGGCTTTCGCTAGCAGAAGGATTCTTAACCTCAATATTATCTTCATTAAGATTGACCTTCGCTGTTGCAAAAGGATCAAATGTCTCTATTTCTTCTGAGTTTTTCTCTACTTCGGTTCTAGGCTTAGATTTATCAGCTTTGCCCCAAACATCAGAAATAGATACTAAGAGCTGATATTCTCCAACTCCAAGAACATCTCCATCATTAAGACCAATGCTACGGTTTTTACCCAAGGGTTCTGTATTTCTATTAATGTAGAGGCCGTTAGTACTAAGATCGGTAATCCTGTAGCCATTTGCGCCTAAAGTTATTTCAGCATGGGTTCCAGACACAATTCTCTTAGAATCATTTAACACCAAAGTAGAATCAGATCTACGACCGATCCTTCCCCCTTCTGGAGGGAATACACAATTCCATTTTGATATGTTTTCTCCTGAAGGAGAATCTATTATTCTTATAGATAAAGTCATTTCAGAAGTTTATCCCATACTTTCTGCTACACATCGAAGCAGCATCAATAAAACGTTTTTTTAAACCTGGATGTGCATTTAATAATTCGTTACTTACATAATAGCCTCTCGGAAGACTAAATAAATGTATTTTTGTAAATTGCACATTATGTTTTTTTTCATACATTTCAATCTCACCGAGTCCAATTACAAAAGTATCTGCAATTCCAGTTGAAACCAAATTAACTACTTCTTCAGTATTTTTGGCAATAATAAGGCTATCTATTCCATTCTCTTTTAGTTCCCAATATTCAGCTGATCCAGCGAGGACAGAAACGTAATAGCCTCTTTTTTTGATCATGTTGAACATTGATTCGCTATCTGTAGGGAAAACAGTATTTCTATGACTAGCTTTTGCAAAAGCAGCTACAAAAGGCTCATCAAAAAAAGTATAGAGAAATTCTCCAAATTGATCTCTGATTGAAGTTTTATTAACTGAAGCTAGAATATCGACATGCCCTTTTTTAAACAAAAATATCCCTCTCATAAGAGAAGGCTTCACAAGGCTATAATCAAAACCTAACTGTCTAGAAATACAGTTAATATTATTTACCAAAGTCCCAAATACTTTACCGTCAGAGTCTACATTTACAGTATCCTCAGCAACAACGATTGAAAGAGGTACTGGAAATTCACTATCCTGCCGGGCTTGAGAACAAGTGCTTGCAAAAGCTAAAAAACACGGAAATATAAGTTTAAAAAGAACATAAAAAATGTTAGTGCTGTTTCGTTTTTTCGGAACATTTAGCATTTTTTAGATCTCCTCTTAGAGCATTAGATAAGCAAAATTCTAAAAATTGCTTTTAGGAATTTTGCCACTACCTTTTATACCACAAACCACCACTCTTTCGCTATAGAAGAGCAGTGGTTTTGCTGGGTAATGCTTTTAGCTAGTTACTATTCGATATCAATAGCAAATTCACCTTCACGGTAGCTAATACTTACCTTAGTGATCGGTAGTCCTTCACTCAATCTTAAAATACAGCTATTAGCAAGATTTGGCATGATATTTCTATTGATTATCTGCTCAATTGCACGACCACCTGTTTCTGGAGAGGTGTTTCTTGCCACAAGCTGTGGAATCACATCATCAGCATAATTGAATTCAGCATGGTAGCGTTCAGTAATACGCTTATGGATTCTTTCTAAGGAGATCTTAGCAATCTTTCCAAGTTCTTCATCATTGAGTGGATAGTATGGAACTACGGTAGCACGCCCTAAGAAAGCAGGCTTAAAGAATTTTTGAAGCGCTGGGCTAATCTTCTTTGTAAGCTCTCTAACATCAGGTCTACCATCCTTACAAGCATCAACTACTGCCATATCACCAGCATTGGATGTCATAATGATAATGGTATTTTTGAAATCAACTACGCGGCCTTCACTATCGCTGATAGAGCCCTTATCAAAAATTTGATAGAAGATATCATGAACACTAGGGTGAGCTTTTTCCATCTCATCAAGTAGGAGAACACTATAAGGATTTCTTCTTACAGCTTCTGTAAGAACACCTCCCTTTCCATATCCAACATAACCAGCTGGAGAACCTAAAAGCATTGAAACCTTATGTTCTTCCTTAAATTCTGTCATGTTGATAGTAATAAGGTTCTTTTCACCACCATACAAAAGATCAGTAAGAGCTAATGCAGTTTCAGTTTTACCTACACCACTAGGACCGCACATCAAGAAAACACCAATTGGCTTTCTTGGATCGGTAAGACCTGCACGAGAGGTTCTTATCGCTTGGGAAATTTCGTGAATTGGATTTACCTGACCAATAACACGTTTGCCAATAAGATCTTCAAGATGCATGAGGCGACCCACTTCATCTTTGACCATGTTTCCAACAGGAATGCCAGTCCAAAGAGAAATTACATCTGCAATAGCTTCATGGCCCACACTTGAAAGCACTAATGGAACTTCACCTTGAAGCTCATGAAGTTTATTAATAAGTTCATCAAGCTGTTTCTTTTCAGGAAGCTCTTTAATGTTTTCGCCTTGGGTAAATTTTGTATCTAAAAGGTTTTGTAGTTCAACAATTTGAGCTACTAAGGCCTTCTCATCATTCCATTTCTTTTCGAGTTCAACGCTTTCAGATTCGCATTTACTGATCTTTTCTTTAAGCTCGTTTATTCTGTCGGTACAATCTTCCCAAACAGCATCTTCATAGCTTATAGAATCAAGTTCTTTCTTAAGGCAACGAATTTGTTCCTTAAGCATATTGAGCTTTTGTGGAGTAGTGCTTTGACTTAGGCCAATTCTTGAGCAGGCTGTATCAAGAAGTGAAATAGCCTTATCAGGAAGTTTTCTTTCAGGAAGGTATCTCATTGAAAGATGAACTGCTGATTCTACTGCTTCCTGTCTAATTCTTACATGATGATGCTTCTCAAGGTTTTCGCGAATACCTGCAAGCATTTCTATCGCAGTTTCTGCAGAAGGTTCATTCACTGCTACAAGTTGGAAACGTCTCGTAAGAGCGGCATCCGTTTCAAAATATTGTTTATATTCAGCCCAAGTTGTAGCTGCAATTGAACGTATTTCACCACGTGCTAAAGCTGGTTTTAAAATATTGGCAGCATCATTTTGACCTGCCGCACCACCAGCACCAATTAAGGTATGGGCCTCATCAATAAACATGATAATAGGCTTTGGTGACTGTTTGATTTCAGTTAAAACATCTTTTAATCTGTTTTCAAATTCGCCCTTAATGCTTGCTCCAGCCTGTAAAGCAGAGAGATCCAAGCTATAAAGCTCTACATCCTTAAGTTGTTTTGGAACATTGCCTTGAACAATTTCTTGTGCAAGACCTTCAACAATTGCTGTTTTACCAACTCCAGGATCGCCTACAAGAATTGGGCTATTCTGTCTTCTACGGCAAAGAATATCTATTGCCTTACGAATTTCAGGAAGTCTTCCGGTTACAGGATCTAATTCGTCGTTTCTTGCCTTATCGGTTACGTTAGAAGCGTACTTGTTTAAAGCACCAGTTCCAGCATTTCCATTGCCTTCAACAGCGCCTGGTGCACCTTGAGATTGACCTAATGCAGGTCCTTTAAGCTCAGCAGCTTGTGAACGGAGAACAGTTTCAGAAAGTTCGCTAACCCAATTAAGAAGACTACCACCATAGGAAGCTTGTTTTACACGTTCCTTTAAAACTACAAGTAGGTGTAATTCTGAGATAGTAGCTTGAGAGGTATTTATTGATGCGATTAACCAAGCATCCTTTAATAACTCAACAAGAGCAGGAGAAAGACTAGGTGGCTGAGTATTTCCTTTTGGAAGAGCATTGATTTCACGAGTAACTCTTTCAATTAAAGCGTCTCCTGAAATTTTTCCTTTAGCGATAATGCCCTGCCAGGCAGAGTCACGTTCCATCAAACATTCTAAAAACAGATGGTCTGGCTCGATAGCAAAATTGCCATTGTTTACCGCAGCTCCCGCAGCTCTCTCAAGGAATTCCTTAAGAGATGGAGACATCCTCCCAATAAGACTTCTCAGGTCAACATTAATCATTAATATTCTCCTTTCCTCAGATGTTGTTTCCAACACCCTTAAATAATCAATTTCTGATCGGAATTTCTATACGACCACGCATGTTTCCAGAACTTATGCAGACATTCCTTCCCAAAACAAGCCTACTATTTCTACTTAAAAGCCCATACTTCGGAAAACACGAAGCATCGACATCAACGGAAAACCTCACTACTGTGCTGTCTCCCATAAAAAAATTCGTGAGCTCTTTTACAGCCCCTAAAAAACGGCTATCCATAAATACTCTTTGGTATTCTTGGTAGCTCTTAATAATAATTCTAATCCTGACATTTCTAGCATAGATCGGAACTTTAGAGCCCAGTTGAGTATTTATACCGAGACAGTTCATATTACCTTTGCTTCCAATTTTAGTAAGAGCTTCTGGTCTTAGATGCCGCATCTCAAGTTTATCACTTGTTGCTACAAGTTCAAGTCTAAAATAATTTTTTAAAATTTTCAGTAAAGAGCTTAAATTTCCTTCTCTACTTCCCAAAAAAGTAGCGTATCTTATCAAGGATCTTTTATCTAGGTAACGAAATTCCCTTCCAGGAGCAATTCCTGCTAGTGAGGCTAAGAGTTCACTTACACCATATTCTTTGTTTTCTGTTCTAAAAGACTCATTTTCACGCTGCCTTGCAAGGTTATTCTTTTGTAACACAGAAAAACTTAAAACATAGTAACGTTTTTCTAATATATTAATAAAATCACTACCCGCAGTGCTACCATTGTTGCGATTTTGCGTTATGGGAACCTCGAGCATACGAGGTAAGGCACCGCTAGTTCCTAAAAGCGCCGCATCAGAAACAGAGATAAGAAAATTTTTGCCATCAAAACTTACTGAACGTAGTTTTTGACTCGAGTAATTGTTGTCTCCAGGGCCTATTAAACTTACGTTATATCCACCGCCAGAAATTTCGTTGTAATGACGTATAAGCTGGCAAACAGCACCGACATCCGCATTACTGATCCTTTTTTTTATTTCCGCGCTAATATCCATAAGCTAAATAATCTCCTGTGCTCCAACCCTAGGTGGGAAAGCAACATAAACATCATCTCGTCCTTCAAGCACCACCGAAAGCTGTACGAAACTACCTACGCTTACAAAAAACGCTAGGAAATGGTCTAAGAATTCTGAAAAGAGGTAAATACCTTCTTTCAATTCTTCAGGATTAAGAGTGACGGTGACTGCTGTCCCTGGAACACAACAAATCCTACCATCAATTCTTATTGAAGCTACAGTATGCTTGGTGGTTATATTTTTGATAGCATCGATACAACTTTGGTTAATAATATTTCCAGATCTCACAGAAAGTTTCATAAGCTCCCGGATCCCTTTACCAGAATCTTTACCACCAAAAACAGTTTCTGCATTAAAACGCATATGAGCCAAGAGAGTCCAAGCTGAACTACCATACATAGAAGTTTGGGTCTGCATAGTTGGACGGCGCATCAAGTGAAAATCACCAGGAATATTTATAGCCGACATTGGTGAAAGCTTTGATCTTGCATAATTCAGTGCTGACACTTGAGAACCATCGGTTACCAAACTTTCGGTAACTACAGTATAAGTACCATCAGTCGCAACACCATGCCCTGTGTCAATAAGCATCAACTTTCCTTCAGATACACCATTATGATCGATCATCTTAAGAGTCCATCTTTTTGTAGACTCTCGGCTATCAAAATGTTCATCATAAAGTTCAGGAACCGTCTTTCTTGTAGCTCCTGAAATTTCTGAAACTCTTTCTATAGAATAAAGAGAATAAGAAGTATTGTCTTCAGAAATGGCAACTGGAACCCAATCACGCATAAAATCAACTGTAATCGGTGATGATATGTGATGGTGTAAATTTACCACAGGAACACTAAATAATGAAAAGCTATCCTTTTGAAGCATACGAATGATATTTATGTCTGTTTCAGAAAGGAAAAATCTAAGCTTGATACTCTGACAAGAAAGAGTGTCGATAATCTTACTAAGGTCGATAGAAAGAGTAGTAAAGGTATCAGGGAACCTAAAAAATTCACTGAGTAGACTTAAACCATCCCAGCTTGAAGAACTATACGGAACCACAGGATTCTTCATATCGAAGACTTCGTTTTTAAGCGCATCAATTCCCAAATATTTTGTTACGCCATTAGCTTCAACACAAAGATCGGTAAGGCAGTGTCTTAAAATATCGTAAACCTTAAGGGTATAGCTACTTTCGCAACGAATACAGAGGTTTATTTTACGGTAATCCATGTCCTTAAATGTTAGCGAAGAATCAGTTGCATTAAGGACAAACTCCACCATATGTCTTGCCCGACTTCCTTTAGGAAGCGGAATCCCTTCAAAAGGCGCAGAGTAAATATTGAGTTCACCTAGCTGTACAGGATATACATTTAGTTCCTTTGAAGTGCGATATATACAGTGAACCCCAGCATCATCAGAAAGTTCAAACTCTGAATTTTTAGGAATAATCCCCTTATTTATAGCATCGTCAGCAACATCTACCTTGAGCATTGAATATGAAGGAACATTTCGTAAGCAATCTGGGTAGAGGACATTCAACAAATCTGTCGTAAATTCCGCGTAGCCATCATCAAGTCTTTGATGCAATCTTGAATTCAAGAGACAAACACTTTCTATAAGTCTTGCTGTTTCTGGGTCATCAATACTTTCTCTACTAACACCGAGAGCACTTGCAGCTTCAGGATGTCTTTCAGCGAAGGCCCCTGCTTCATCGCGAATCCAGGAAAGCTCTTCTTCAAAATAATAAAGATCTTTATCAGACAAAATTTACTTTCCTCACCTTGAAAATATTCGAACCAAAATCCAAGCAGGACTCAAATTGGATACTGTCATCTGAGCCTTCAAATTGAATTACAGCACTGATTCGAAATTCAAACATATTTCCGTCTTTGGCATTTTCTTTTTGTTCAATTGAGACATCAAGAAGTCTTGGCTCAAACTTTTTTATAAGCTCCAAAATCTCATCAAAAACGAAATGTCCTCCGAACTTTTTATGAAAACGTGTAGTATTTCTTAAGCCAAAATTTACTATTGATGACTGCGCTTGACTATCATCAGAGAGCTCCCCTACTATCATCGGCGCTCTCGAAGAAAGAATACCTGACAAATTCTCAATGATGTCGTTTCTTAAATCATCAAGAGAGTCACTTTTTTTACCTTCAAATTTCGCTAAAAGACTCATGATTTTTCTTCCTCGTTAGAGTTGTCTTTTGCGGCATTATTCCTTACAGATGCAGATAAAACGATTACAGCCGTTGTTAGATCGTACTGATACTGAGGCTCTAGTTTAAGTTCGCAATCATAAATTGTTTGGTCATCTCTGCGTGGCACAACCTTAATATCATATGATTTTAGAGGATAACGAGCCATGACACTCTCATCATGGAAAATAGAATTCATAACATACTTACTGAGCCAAGATGATAGGAATTTTTTACATTCATCTGGGGTATCGTAGCTACCGACTCTATCACGAAGCATTACTTTCACATAATGACTAAATCTCATAGCCATTAAGTTGGTCTGCATCATGCCAGTCATGCGTTCATTATCATTATGGCAAGTGATAACAGAACTATTACTAAAAAATCCTGGATAATCTGAAAGATAAAGAGAACTCAGTACGGTAAGACCAAAATCTGCCCAATCGCTATCATTTTCCGCCGGAAGAAGAATTTTAGGAACAGCTGGCTCTCCATTAGGTAGTTCCACAATAGCGCCCGTATGCTCTCTTTCATCACAAGCTCTAAGAAAACCAAACCAACTTACACGAATGAATTCTCTAACCACATTCATTGCGAGCAAAAAAATCGCATTACCCCACAGGCATGCAGAAGAATCATTCGAAGTCTCTGTAAAAATAAAGGAAGACTGGTAGTCGCAGTATGGACGTCTTAAAAGATAATCCGGCATCACAATATTTAAAAAACGAGCCCCGGAAGCTTTTCTAAGATTTTGCCAAGGTCTAAAATCATCACTCTCAACAATACGACGCAGTCTTTCTGTATCACTAAAAATAATATCAGGGGCATCACCAAAGAATTTTTCATCTATGCCAACGAGAATTTGGCACAAACAACGATCCCCTAGGTCACCTAAGAGTTGCGCAGTATAGATATCATCGAAATCTGAAAGATCCTCATAAACTCCTGAACTACCATCTACAGACAGTCTATGACATACCAAAATCATACCGAATGGTAAACCACCAGCAGTATTTAACTCACGAGAATAGATACGTTGGTATAGGCTAGTTCTTTGAATATCGTAGGAAAGGTTAAGATCTTCGGAAATTTCACGCCATGACATATCAAGAATACGAATTCTTATACTGGTGTGAGTTCCCTTAGTATCAACTAATTGTTTTAAACTAGTCCAAATTGACTCAAGCTCTCTAAATTTTTCATGTTGCATGATCACCGAGAGCTGTTCGCTGATTTTCTGATCAATGGCTGCAATCAGTGAAGATGTTTCAATCAGAAACTCATCATATGTCATAGCCATTCCTCAGAAAACCCGCAGATACCACAAAAAATGCATGGCGTATGCGGATACACCACGCATCAATTTTAATTAAAAGACTTTATCAGCCCCCAGGAATGCTTGCAACCATACGTAAGGAGGTAGAAAGTTCTTCCATCTGGAGCCAAGGCTTCAAATAAGCCACAGCTGAATAAGAACCAGGTTTACCTGCTTGTTCAACAACCTTAATGCTTGCTTCTGCTAATGGGTACTTAGCCTTAGCTTCATTACCAATAGCATTTGGGTTTACGTATTGAGAAATCCAGTCATTCATTGCACTCTGAATTTCAGTAGCATTCTTGCTTGAACCAACATAGTCACGGCCCATAACCTTAAGATAATGAGCAATGCGGCTACTTGCCATTGTATATGGAAGACGAGCTGAAATGGCTGCGTTAGCAGTAGCTTCTGGATCTGCATAAACCTTTGGCTTCTGAGTAGACTGTGCACCAAGGAATACTGCATAGTTAGTATTCTTATAGTGAACTAATGGAAGGAAGCCAAGATCACTGAGTTCCTTTTCACGTTCATCGGTGATATTAACTTCAGATGGGCACTGCTGGAGAAGCTCACCGGAATCTGATTTGTAAGTAAAGTTTGGAAGATTCTCAACCTTACCACCGTTTTCAGCACCACGAATTGCAGTGCACCAACCATATTCAGTATATGCCTTAGTTAAAAGGAGACCATATTCATATGCAGCGTTACTCCATACAAACTGATCATCGCTAGTAACTTTTGTAGAACCATCTGCACGAGTTGGTAATTCTTCGAAATTAAAGTCCTTAACAGCTACTGTATCTTTGCCATAAGGAAGACGTGCTAAGGTTCTTGGCATTGTCAAGCATACATAACGTGCTTCATCGGTTGCACGGAAAGCATTCCAAGAAGCGTAAGCTGGAGAATCGAATCCTGCTGCTACAGGTTTGCCTTCAGAGAATTGCTTAAAGGATTTAAAATCAAACATTGATGCATTTGCAGCAGCAATGAAAGGAGCATGTGCTGCAGCAGCTACTTCACCAATGTAACGAAGTAATGAAACGTCTTCATCGCCGTAACCAAATTCGTAGTCACCGATAAGAACCCCATAAGGAGCACCACCTGCGGTACCAAATTCTTCTTGATATATTGAGTTAAAGAGATGGCTTCTATCAATAGCTGGAGCATTTTCGAATTGATCGATAAGCTCGTCCTTAGTGTAGTCGCACATTCTAATCTTTAGCGATGGGCCTAATTCACTATTTTTTACAAGTTTTTGAAGACCACGCCAAGAGCCTTCAAGCTTTTGGAACTTTTTGTTCTGCATAACAGCAGAAAGCTGAGTTGAAATTTTTTCATCAATTGATGAAATTGCTTTTTCGATAGTCGCAGTGAGATTCTTATCCCAAGTAAGCGTACCACTTAAAGCCTGTGAAGTAAGGCTTGCCAAAAGATCCTTGGTCTGATCAACTGGAGTCTGGGTTGTAACCTCAAGTACTCTATCAAGGAAACTAGCACCACCTTCTTGGGCTTGCGCAGTTTGAGCTTGCTGTTGTAATGATTCTTCAGCCATTTTTATCCCCTGTTTATTCCTTGTCATCCTTAATACCAAGTTCGCCTGCGAGGCTAGCGATATTATCAGTATTTTCAAGTACTTCCTTAAGTAATTTTTCAAGGTCACGTGAACGATCTGCTTTACTTAGTAAAATCTTGAGTTTTTGTCTTGTCTCTAAAAGTTTACGAAGTGGTTGAACCTGTTTTGCAACATTTTCTGGTGAGAAATCTTGTATTGAATCAAATTTTAAATTTACTTCGAATTGAGAGCCATCATCAGCAAGTTTGTTGTCAACCTTGTAATTTAATACAGGGGCAACATCACCCATAACCTGATCGAAATTATCTTTATCAACGCCAACAAATTCTCTGTCATCGACTTCAGTCTTTTCGTTTTCTGGCTTATCACCTGAGAAAGAGCCCATTACACCGACAACAAAAGGAAGCTCTTTGGTTTCGGTAGCGCCATTTGTTTCAACGTCGTATGTAATACTAACTCTGTTTTTGCTGATGCGTTTATGTTGTGCATTCAAAGCCATAATCATCGCCCTCTATGCTTATTTTATGTTCAATTCTGTTTTACCAAATAGCTAACGTATTAAGCAAGCATTTGGTTACCAATTTATTTGTGTTGAGTCATCATTATTGTCAGAAACTTCTGCTTTTTTCTTACTACCAGCTCCTGCCGATGCACTTCCTGAAGAAGAATCACTACCGTCATCAAGCCCTGCTACAGTAAAGATACGCTTTCTTGTATCTTCTTCATCAGTAATAAGTTCTCTAAGAAGTTCAGGTAATGATAGATGCCCCCATCTCACAGCCTTATCAAGAAGATAAGATACAGGGCTATGAGGTTCTGTTGCTCTAAAATACGCCGAAATATTCTGAAGTTCTTCAAAAACCTGTTCTCTAGTAACCTCACTATTTTTAACCAAAAGACGGAGGTTTGCTTCATTACTTGCCACACCAGCATTTTGAACAACACTTTGTGTTACATTATTGCTAGTGTTTTCTGAAACATTTTCCAATTTTACATTATTTTCAGTGTTATTGGAATTTTCTAAAGGTTTTTCTTCTACCGGAGTAGCAGTTCTCTCTTCTTCGATTCTGAAACCTGTAACAAAGCCTAGTACTTTAAGGATTTTATCAAGGTGATTTATTACAAACGAAAAATTAGGACAATCAACACCAAGTGGCTCACAATATCCTGCAACTTTTCGATAAATATGTGTAACAGTAGCTATAGCTTCACGAACTACTTTAATAAGCTCTTTTAAGCTATCAGCATTCCCTTGTACATACTTTCTAGCATCCTCACGAAGCTTAGGACATTCTCCCTTCTTTTCGGCACTTTGATACTTAAAATAAGTAATATCACCAATTAAAGAAACCATAGAAAGTGGTGCATAAAGGATACTGTCATTTTCGCCAGAACCAGTCATCATGCCAAAGGCGTTAGCACGAAACTCTATTATTTCTTTTTTACGCCCATCTTCATCGCTAGCTCTCAAGCTACTTTCAGGGAGCGTTGGATGCAATTCATCCCAATGCTCATCAACAAGTTGCTCTAAAAGTTTTAGTCCATTATTAAAACCTTTAAGGGTAGGATCAATATAAACTTGAGAAACCAAAAACCAAGAAATCAACTCTATATCACGGGTTTGATTTTGGAATGCTTCATAAAGCATATCTGAAAGCTTAGTCCAGCTTTCTTTATTAACTTCTGTAAGCTCGTCTATTTCGCTCTCATCAGGAGTTTGTAATAGTTTTCTTGCAGCACTATTAGCTTCGTTATAAATGTTTCTGAGGGGACGGAAAACTTGGCGTTCCAATTTCAAATATGAACCGCAGAACGAATTCTCAGAAACTGGTTGCTTTAATCGTTCAAGAGCGGAGTCATTAAATATCATTTCTATACCCGTAACTATTAACATTACCCAAACTAGCACAATCAACTGCTAGTATAGGGATTCTTTCAAATAACATAAAAACAAAGCTTTATATCTGTTGCTCATGTATCAATAGATTAGATGACACAAAACACTAAAGATATAAAAATATGTTTTTAAATGAAACAAGACAAATTTTTTTTTATTTTTTATTCCAAATCAACAACTTGTATCACATTACCTATATACAAATTTAAAAGCGTTACTTTTCTTTTAAGAGCGAGGCTTTAGCTTTAAAGTCTCGCTAGCTTAAAGAGAAATTAAATTACAAAGCATCGGCTATACCAGAGGTAAGAGTAGATGTCCCCACATCAAAGGTAACATCGCCAGTGTTTTCCATCTTGTCAGCATTATCTACTGAGTAATTTTCAGTAATCTCTGTATATGAGAGGCTAAAGGTTTCAGTTGGAACACCATCTTCTTCAGCTTCAATTGCGTAATCAGAAATCATTACCTTATCAAGGCGGATTTCAAAGAACTTAACCATACCTTCGCCAGTAGAAGCTTCTTTGGTAAATGCGAGTTCAACTTTCACACCCTTATCACCAGGCTTAAAGAGAAGAGCTAAGAGTTTTTCAGAGGCTCCATCGAGCTTTCTTGTAACTGTTATTGGCGCTAAACTACTTAAACCACTGCCTTTCTTTGCAGCACTCCAGGAAATGCTATCTACAGTAAACCATTCGTTAGCAGCAAGAAGATTATCTTTAGTAAGACTTTTAGCTGCAAGAGCACCACCGATAGAAGCAGCACCATTAACTTTAACACCAACGATACGCATAATTACGTTTGACATACCTTTTATCCTTTAATCTCATTACCTTACACACTCTTAACACGTATTAACTTGCAAAAAGGTTACAAAAACGCCCCGAAAATTTTAAACTTTCGGGGCGTTATATTTGTTTCTTTAGTCAAGATTGCGATTATTAGTACTGAAAATCAAATAACCTTCTGCTAAAGATTTTAGAGAGCATCGGCAATTCCTGAAGTAAGGGGTGAGGTACCCACATCAAAGGTTACATCACCAGTGTTTTCCATCTTGTCAGCATTATCTACTGAATAGTTTTCCGTAATCTCAGTGTAAGAGAGACTAAAGTTTTCTGTTGGAACGCCATCTTCTTCAGCTTCTATTGAATAATCAGAGAGCATTACTTTATCAAGGCGGATTTCAAAGAACTTAACCATACCTTCACCGGTAGGTGCTTCTTTAGTGAATGCGAGTTCAACTTTAACACCTTTATCACCATGCTTAAAAAGAAGAGCAAGAAGTTTTTCAGAGGCTCCATCAAGTTTTCTAGTAACGGTTATAGGGGATAAGCTACTTAAACCACTACCTTTTTTAGAAGCACTCCATTCAATGCTATCTACTGTGAACCATTCATTAGCAG
>CAVGFV010000037.1:0-14069 GCA_963628765.1 Succinimonas sp. | reverse complement strand
TTGTGTGTGTTTTAACATTGGGACATCGCAAAAAAGTTAATTTATAGAAGTCCCCTTAAACAATTTAAGCGAATTTATCGTTAATTTCTAACGTATTACCAGTGGCTTCAAAAATTGCAAAAACTTTAAATTAGAATTTAAAAGACCACCATATGAATATCAACATATGGTGGTCTTATTTTTAAACGAAATTAATTCAAAACAAGATACAACCAAAATGGTCTTTTATCTTATTTCAATGTGCCTTTGTATTCAGGATCAAAGGTAGACATCTTAGGTTTGTTCTGCTGCCAGTATGGAGAATACTGACGGAGCTCTGCAATAATTCCAGGAACTGTTGCAATAACCTTATCAACCTCTTCTTCTGTAGTGAAGCGGCTAAGACTAAAACGTACAGTACCATGAGCTGCTGTGAAAGGAATCTTCATTGCTCTCATAACATGGCTTGGCTCAAGAGAACCTGAACTACATGCACTACCAGTTGAAGCTGCAATTCCAAATTCGTTAAATTTAAGCATGATTGCTTCGCCTTCAACGTATTCGAACGCAATATTCAAAGTATTTGCAGTACGGTTTTCCACGTCACCAGTTACGTAACAATTAGGAACTTCACGAAGAATGCCATACTGTAACTTATCTCTAAGATCTCTAACTCTAGTATTTATTTCTTCAAGATGAAGTGCTGAAAGATCGCAAGCCTTGCCTAAACCTACAATGTAAGGGGTATTCTCAGTACCTGCTCTTCTACCACGTTCCTGATGACCACCCTTCATAAATGGGCGGAAACGAGTATTTCTCTTCACATAAAGAACGCCCACACCTTTTGGTGCGTGAATCTTATGACCTGAGAATGACAACATATCGATGCCAGAATCTCTAACAGATACTGGAATTTTACCCATAGCTTGTACAGCGTCAGTATGGAATTGTGCACCAACGACCTTTGCCATTTCAGCCATTTCTTTTACAGGATAAATATTGCCGATTTCGTTATTAGCCCACATTACAGAAACAATAGCTGTACGGTCTGAAAGTAAAGAACGATATTCGTCCAAATCAAGACGACCATGTCCATCAACGCTAAGATAATGTACCTTGATACCCTTCTTTTCCAAACGAGCACAGGTTTGTAAAATAGCAGGATGCTCTACAGCTGTTGTAATGATTTCTGGACGTTCTGGGTTTGCAAGTACTGCACTTTCTAATGCGGTATTATCAGATTCAGTAGCGCAGCTTGTAAAAATGATTTCATCATCGTGTTCTGTACCTATAAATTGTGCAACTTGATGACGAGCAAACTCCATTGCTTCTCTTACTGGAGTACCGAAATCATGCATTGAGCTTGGATTACCATAATACTCTGTAAAAAAAGGAATCATTGCTTGGTAAACAAGCGGATCGGTTTTAGTGGTGGCATTATTATCAAGATAAATGCCTTTTTTTAAATCTTGAGACATTCTATTCTCCAAAGACCTTCAAAGTATTTTAATTTTATAAGGCTCGACCTTATCTTAATTCAGCTTTTAATGGTTATGCTCAACTGTACCTACATTCACAACCTGAATGTATTTACCGATAGCATCCATGATCTGCTGCTGAATCCAAGAAAGAGTCATGTCAGTCATCATGCAACCAACGCAAGAACCAGTAAGTTCAACCTCTACTCTATCAGGTGTGAGGCGCTTTAAGGTTACGCTACCGCCATCATTAGCAAGAGCGGCTTTCATTGAATCAATAACTTTTACGACATCAGGATAGAAAGAGATGGCTTCGTTTACAGGACCATCATATTCTTCCTCAGCTTTTGCTGCTTCTGCTGCTTTTCTTGCATAAGCAATTTCTGCTTCTTTAGCTGCTCTGATCTTTTCTTCACGCTCGCGAGCTTCTCTCTGTGCTTCTGCAATCTTCGCTTCAGTTTCTTCCTTAATACGACGAGCTTCTTCTTCGAGAGCCTTAATACGAGCTTCTGCTTCTGCTTGAATCTTTTCGGTTGGGCTTAATTCGCGCTTTTCTGCTGGCTTGTTTTCAGAAGCAAGAGCTGCTTTCTTTTCATCACCAGATTCTGCATCATTAGCCATTTCTTTAAGAGTTCTTTCGATTATCTCTTCAATCTTTTCATGGCAAGAACCGCAAGCACCACCAGCCTTAGTATAGTTTGTTACATCTTGAACTGTGGTTAAATGATTTTCACGAATAGCTTTAACAATATGTGCTTCATCAACACCAAAGCATTTACACACCAAAGGCGAATCAACATGATCCTTGGTATATTCTTCACCACGATAGTTGGCAGCCGCTGCATCTAATGCTTCACGTCCCATTACTGAGCAGTGCATTTTTTCAGCAGGAAGACCATCAAGATAATTTGCTATATCTTGGTTAGTTATCTTTAATGCATCTTCAAGCTTTTTACCTATTATCATCTCAGTCAAAGCTGACGATGACGCTATAGCACTTCCGCATCCAAACGTCTGAAAGCCTGCATCTTCAATTACTTCTGTTTCAGGGTTCACTTTTAACATCAAACGGAGAGCATCTCCACAGACAATTGAACCTACATCACCTACCGCATTTGCATTTTCTACAACTTTTGCATTTCTTGGATGAAAAAAATGGTCTTTAACTTTTTCTGAATAATCCCACATAGTCTGTAGATCCTCCACTGAGGTCGGCCTTAATCCGACTTTATAAAACGTGCTCTAAATTATATAACAAACCTGTGATCTTTATCGTAGCTTGTCATAACTAGGTGATAATAATTATCACTAATTTTTCAACATATCAAATTTATAAAAAAAGGACCCAACTCTTCTCTTTTAGGTAATTCATAAATTGGAGGGTATGACACATCAACTAGGTACAAGCCATCTGGTAAAGCTGTTGGTCCAGCAAGATTGCGGTTTTTCTGTTTAAATATTTCTTCCATCCAACTTATAGGCTGTTTTCCTAAACCAATTTCTATAAGTGATCCTGCAATATTTCTTACCATATGAAGTAAAAAGGCGTTCGCAGTAATATCTAAAATTACATAACTTCCGCGTCTCGTAACTGAAATATCTGAAACATTTCTCATAGGAGAACGGCTTTGACATCCAGCACCACGAAATGTTGAAAAATCATTTTCTCCCAAAAGGCATTGAGCAGCTTCATTCATAGCATTTTCATCAAGGCGGGCACGATAATAATGGCTCACTAAGCCATTTCCAATAGCTGGGCGATTTCTGCCATTGTAGATAATGTAACGATAACGTCTCGCAAAGGCGCTAAAGCGAGCACTAAATTTTTCATTTACCTCATGGGCCCAAGTGATTGAAATGTCTTGTGGAAGGTTTGCATTGACGCCCATTAACCAAGCTTTTAGTGGCCTTTCATTTGGCGATTCAAAACTTATAACCTGCCCTGTTGCGTGGACTCCAGAGTCTGTTCTGCCCGCACAAATGATATGGATATCTGAATCACCAACTATTGAAAGTGCTTTTTCTAATTCTCCTTGAATGCTTGGGGCATCAGGTTGTAATTGAAAACCATTATAGGCACTGCCATTATATTCAACACCGAGAGCAAGATAGGTCATTAAGCGATTTCCTGTTTCAGACGGTAAAAAATAACGAATGAGTCCAAGCAACAAGAATATAAATTGCAATAGCACCTGATATTCCAAGAATCAAGTTACGCACCAAGCGGCTCATTTCAAATAGATACATAAAAGCTAGTAAGAGTGGCAACATGCCAAACATATATCTTGTAACAGCATTTATTCCCGTACTTACAGGAATAAGAACACCTAATAGAAGATAAAAACTTTCGGCAAAACGTTTCTTCCAAGCAAGTAGTGCAATCATTCCAAAACTTAACACAAACGCTGTCGCAAAATATGCTTTATAGCCACCTGTAGCAAAAGCCTTTACCATATGATGGAAAGGATTCCCCATCATACGTCCCCAAGCAATTTGGATATCCTTAAACGCTAAGGCATCCCCTGTTACATTCCAAAGATAGGTCTGAAAAAGGAACATAGGGAGAGGCACCAACATTATGGCTAACCAAAAAGCATTGGTTTTTAAGCTTTTAATATTAAATAGGTTTTTAAAACCATTTTGCATTATGAAAAGAATTGTTAACGGGAACACAAACATGATGCCAATGTTCTTAGTAGCCGTCATCCCCATCGCAAAAACAGCGGCCCACAAATATTTTTCTTTGTAAGCCATAATAAAAGCTCCTAATGAAAACATTAAAAATAAGCTTTCGGTATAAGGGGCTAAATAATAAGTGCTGTAAGGTAAAAAGCACAAAAAGAGTAAACCTATTGTGCGTAGTTCTTCTGAAAATCTAAAAAGTTTGAGAAATTTTACCCATAAAAGAAGAGCAATAAAAAAGGCAATATTTGTAACTAAAAAGAAACCTGTAAGAACATCCGTACCAGTTAAAAATCCCAATATGCGCCCTAGTGATGGGTACAGTGGTAAAAATGCCCAATTCGCAGCATGCCCTGTGGTGAGATGATCTGGGTATAGCTCATAGCCATCAAGTGCTATGGTCTCAAACCAAACACAGTCAAAACGACATAGTCCTTGCATTGTATCGGTTACAATATTATTTTTTGATGCAAAAAAAGGTTTATGAATAAAGGAATCAGTGGTCGGAAAATTTATAAGACTAAAATATACGAGCCCATAAAAAAACAGTCTCGAAAGCAAAAACGCCAAAGTAACATTCAAGAAGTCTTTCTTAGTAAGAGTATCACTCCCATAAACAGACCCATTGTCGGGCTTAGAAATGTTCTGAGCTGTCTGTTCCATTTATTTTCCTAAAAAATTAAACAAGTAGCCGTGTTGCTTCCCTGTTATAGAAAGCAACATCTCTACTTTTCTACACCTTAATTAAAATTACTCTGCATTTTTATTATCAGCATTTTTAAAGACCCAATATTTTGAGCCTACATAACTGATAGCTGTGACTAATACCATCGCAATCAAAAGAGGGATATATGAGGCACTGAATTCTATATGGAATATCGGTAATTCCATCATTGGAGCAATATTGTTTTCCCAACCTAAAATGAGCTTTATTCCAGCTACAAAAAGTACTATCAATATTAGGCTAGCAATTGACACGACAGCCTGTTTAAAAAGAACTTCCTTTGAACGTTTCTTTCTAAAAGTAATTCCAGACTGGCCGTAATATGTAACCGAAAAAGCAACACAAAAGGCTATTATTGAAACAATCTCTTCAAAACGCCCTTGTAAAAAATTACCTATGGTAGAAGATGCACCAAACGCATCTCCTATCATATGTTGCCAATTATCGGCACCTACCAAAGATATCAATAAAGCACAAACAATGATATCAACAAGAGTAGCCAAACCTCCCACAAAAATGAATCTCACAATGCGGGAAAGTTCTTGATGCTCATCTGAAAACTGCTTTATGGCAGAGGTTAGGCTCATTTGCCTGCTTCTCCATTATCAGAATTTTCAACAGGCTTATTACTTTCTTCGATTTTCACGCCTGAAAGGAAACCTTTTTGATCTTTACCACCAACGATCTCACTAATAACATATATTGGACGACGTTTAACTTCCATAAAGATACGTCCTACATATTCACCGAGAACACCAATTGAAATGAGTTGGATGGCACCTAAAAACAATATTACAGCAAGGGTAGATGCATAACCCGGGGTATCAACACCTAAAACAAGAGTTTTAAAGATGATATAAACCATGTAGATGGCACTTATAATGCCTAAGAAACCACCGACATAGCTCCAAACACGTAATGGTGCTGAAGAGAAACTGAAAATTCCGTCGAGAGCAAAATTCCAAAGTTTCCAATAATTAAACTTTGATGTACCACCGCTTCTAGCAGGACGTTCGTAAGGGATACCGTAGCTTGAAAAGCCTGCCCAAGCAAAAATTCCTTTCATAAAACGATCGCACTCAGGAAGCTCTTTAATAGCATCAATTACACGGCGGGCAATTAAACGGAAGTCGCCTACATTTTCAGGCAGTTTAACTTTGTTACTAAGCATATTGAATACACGATAGAAACCGCCTGCAGTGATACGTTTCATCGGAGTATCTTGAGATCTATCCACACGAATACCATACACAGTATCATATCCATGTTCACGCCATTCTTTCACGAACTGAAGAATCAACTCTGGAGGATCCTGTAAATCTACATCAATTGGAATCACAGCATCACTTTTAGCTTCTCTAAGCCCTGCTGTGGTTGCAGCTTCTTTACCAAAATTTCTCGAAAAGTTAATAAGTGCAACTCGAGAATCTTGCTTAATAAGCTCGTTTACAATTTCAACACTACGATCTTTGCTACCATCATTTACAAATATAAACTGTATATGTTCGGCAATGGGCTTAACAACTTCAGAAACCTTATCATAAAAGTTTTGAATTGTTTCTTCTTCGTTATAAACAGGCACCAAAAGTGCGACTGTCCAATCTTCTGAATTCTGCATACTCACAATATGAATCCTATATTTAGAATGTAAACAGGTCTGTCAGTCTTAAGCTCCAGATCTTCTAGTTTTCCAGGAACACCAGAAATTAGTTTTTCCGTTACAGGGAACGAAATATCATGAACGCCTGGTGTTACGATTTCAGATTTCAATAATTCTTCCTTTGCACCTAAAGTGACTGATGCTCCCTTTGGGGCGTGTACTCTAAGCTTCAAAAACATTTTTGGGGGAGTTTGATGAAGTTTAAAACGTAGATGGGTTGGACCTTTAAGAAGCATTCCAAGACCACTGCTATCAGGGGCTTCTAGTTCCCCTCTTGATAAAAATGAAGGTCTTTCCCAAAAAGTATTCCATATACGTCCAGGAATAATATATTGATCTTGAGACCATTCATAAAAGCGTGATGTTTTATCTAAATAGTAGCTTCTAAAAGCATCAGAAACATCAGTCTTTTTATAGAGAGTTAATACCCACAAGTAATAAATAGCTAAAGAAACAATCCCAATAAAAATAATGGTACGTAACAATATTCTATACATGAGACTATCTCTAATGGTCTTAATCATCGGTTAAGAATTCATGTCTAGAGGCTGGGTTTTTCTTAAAAAATCCACCCAATGCTGTTGTCGTGGTAGCGCTTGTAGGATCTTCTACACCTCTAGCTTTAACACAATAATGTGTAGCAGTTATTGAAACAGCCACATTTTCAGTTTCTAGAAGAGTTTGAAGTGCTATCAAAATCTGTCTTGTTAAACGTTCTTGCACCTGAGGGCGACGTGCAAAGAATTTTACGATACGGTTAATTTTTGACAGGCCAATAATTTTACTATTAGGCATGTATGCTACCTTTGCATAACCGTCAATAGTAACAAAATGATGTTCGCAAGTACTGGTCATAGTGATATTTTTCACTTTTACCATCTCATCAACATGCATTTTATTTTCAATTACTGTTATCTTTGGGAAATTTTCGTAATCAAGGCCAGAGAAAATTTCATCAACGTACATCTTAGCGATACGGTATGGAGTCTTTTCAAGGCTGTCATCTCTAAGATCTAGGCCGAGTATTTCCATGACAGAATGAATATGAGATTCAATCGCCTTTTTCTGCTCTTCGTGAGACATTGAAACAGGAATTAGTGGTGTTTCTAGTCCCGCCTTTATAAGAGCTTCACGAACTCTCTCTGCTTCTTTACTTATTTCGTCCATAGTACCCTCTTCATCTAATGGGCATTATTGTACATCATTAATTAAATATTGAAGCAGATCACAGGATTTTTTTTAGAATAGTTTTACTTTGAAATAGCTTAAAAGCTTTAAAAACTCGAGAACATCCTTTGATAAATTCTCCAGAATTTACTGAAAATGGATAAATGTAACAATAGTGTTACCTTTGTGCAAAATTTTTGTTGGAACAATCTAATCTTTGTTATTGTTCGTGCCAAAGAAAACCGCCAGTTTGTTTATTCCATAGCATTGCGTAAATACCATTTTTGGCCAAAAGTTCACTATGGGTACCACTTTCAGCAATCATGCCATGATCAAGCACAATCAAACGGTCCATTGCAGCAATAGTTGATAAACGATGTGCAATTGCAATTACTGTTTTATCAGCCATCATTTTTTCAAGATTTTCTTGAACAGCTGCTTCTATTTCTGAATCTAGAGCCGATGTTGCTTCATCAAGGATTAATATTGGAGAATCCTTAATTATTATTCTTGCAATCGCAATTCGTTGCCTTTGACCACCTGATAATCGCACACCTCTTTCACCGACTTCTGTATCGTAACCACGATGTCCTAAACCATCGCTTAAAGTTTCAATAAAACTATCAGCTTCCGCCTTTCTGGCGGCCTGTCTCATTGCATTCTCAGTGTTCTCAGACATTTCTGTGCCATATAGAATATTCGCTCTTACAGAACGGTGTAACAAAGAGATGTCTTGAGAAACCATTGCCATAGAAGCTCTGAGATCATCTTGACGGAAACTTCTAATATCGTGACCATCAATCTCAATACTTCCTTTCTGAACATCATAAAAACGCAGTAAAAGATTCACGAGTGTCGATTTACCACTACCTGAGTGACCTACGATACCAATTCTTTCCCCCTTTTTTATATGAAGGTTAAAGTCCTGGAATATTGGTTTTGCAGGATCGTATCCAAAGGTAATATTGTTAAAGTTAATTTCACCAGTAATCTTTGGTAATTCAATCGGGTTTTCAGGATCTTTTATAGAAAGAGGTTTGGACATTGTGTCCATACCATTTTGAACATTGCCGATATTATCAAATATAAGTCCTACTTCCCACATCACCCATTGGGACATATTGTTTACTCGAATAGCAAGTGTCAAAGCAACTGCAATAGCACCAACTAAGATGGTTCCTGTGCTCCATAACCAAATTGCTAAACCTGTAAGCATTGCTATAAGAAGGTAATCAATATACTGAACTGAAAGATCAAAACGAGTTACCAAGCGCATCAAAATGTATTCTGCTTTCAAACATCCATGCATGCTTTCAAGAGCATAATGCTCCTCATGGCTATTTCTCGAAAACAACTTTACCGTTTGAATATTAGTATAGCTATCAACAATACGCCCTACCATGTCTGAACGTTTTTCAGCGGCTGCTTTACTAGCTCGTCTAAGCAAAGGGAGAAAATGATACATTATTAAAATATATGCAATGAGCCAAACTAAAAGTACCCCCATAAGGCTCATATCTGCACTAGCAAGCATTCCAACCATAGTAATAAAGTAAACGATCATGTTTACAATAACATCTATGCACTTAAGAACAGTATCTCGAATCCCCATAGATGTTTGCATTAATTTTTGAGAAAGTCGCCCCGAGAATTCAGTTGAAAAGAAATCCAAACTTTGACGTAAAAGCCTCCTATGCATTCGATATCTCACTTGCATTGGGAAATTGCTACGTATTGCTTGATTTAAAACTAGATGGTGTACTGTTTGAAGAATAGGTAGCACCACAAGAGCAAGAACACCGAAAGTAACAAACGATGTCTGATGTTCTTTAAATACGGTATCCGGTGAAGATACAGCCAAAACATCTACAAAATGACCGATATACCAGAAAAATAAAGCTTCACCTACACCTACCAAGGCAGAAAGACAGGAAATCAGAAAGAGTAATTTACCCATTCCTCGGGAGTAAAAATAGAGGAAGCCAAAAAATGTTTGAGGAGGTCTTTTCTCATCACACTCATTATCAGGAAATGCAGATACTAGATTTTCAAAGAATTTCCACATATCACACCCTTATTTCTGAGAAGAACCTATGCTATTTCTAGTTAAAGCTACTCTCTGATTCTACCATGACAATCAAAAGCAACTTTGATCCGATATATAGTATAAAACAGAAACAAGAAAATATAGAAACAGGCTTTAAGTTTCAAAATCTAGCGCATTAAAAGCATGGCACATACATTGATAAACTTGCGAAATATTTCCAAAAACATTTTAACCCTATTTTCACTGAGACTATCTAACTAGCATTTAAATAGAAAGCCACACGAGTTTTTCGTATGGCCTTTGTTTTATTTTCTAATTTTTATGATTTTTTCTTCTCTTCTTCGCGAGAACGCTTCTGTAAACAATTCAAATATTGCAGATGGCAGTTCATCGGCATTAACAATGGTTTTTGAATGCGGAAAAATATCGGGAATGCCTGTACAACCTATACGAACAGCATAAACCTCGACATCATTTTCTTCACAAATTCGCAAAACGTCCATAGCTGTTTCTTTATTGTCTGGATCGCCATCTGTAACTACAAAGATAATGTTCCTTTGTAAGGTATCCTTTTCTGGGAAATTTGAAATAGCGTGTAGTAATGCTTGAGTTAAAGGAGTACATCCCTTTGGTTTCTGATCAAAATATCTTGCCCTACTTTTGACATCATCATTCAATAATTTTACCGTTTCAAATTCACATGAAACTCCAGGAAAATACGTTACTTCTGAGTTTAAATGTGGAACATTTTCTAAACCTAAAGCTAATGATAATGCAGCATAGTTTGCAACTTCATAGCGTCTTTCTGGGTAATTTGGTCTACAAGGATTAGCCATTGCCCCTGAAACATCAATAAGTAGATGCACAGATGTGTTCATTGTATTGTGGATACGATGGTCCTTGAAAACACGGTAATCATTAAAGCGCCTTAAAGAAAAATCGCGAGGCGATATTACTTGGCCTTTCTTTGAAGAGCCATTAACCCATTCATCATAACCAATTAAAAGCTGTTCCACTTTAGAACGTAAGCTACCATCCTTAGATACCTTTTCAAAAAGCTTATCATTGGAAGCTGGGGTAGCTTTACCGCCATGAGTTACACCAAAATCATTACCTGAAGTTACATTTTCAGACATTATTTCAAGTCTTCGGCCAATAGACGGTTTGGTTTCGCTGTCGTAAGAATCATTAAGAGAAGGGATTTTAAAATCACTAGAAGCATTGAAATCAATACTTAAAGCCTTATTCAAAGCATCATGCATCGCTTCGTTAATAAAATTTTTGGTTTCTGCATCTAAATCTAGATCCTTTACTACTACCGCAGTGCTGATTTTCTTTTTTATTTTAGGAACATTTTCGCCACTACAATCACCAAACATATCAGGTATATTTTGGCTTCGGTTTTCCTCGTCTTGGGAAGCCTTATTAAATTCACTTGAAAACTTAGTAATAAAACGTTTTAAAAACTTTAAAATCTTATTTACTCGAGCGAAAACAGCTTCTGAATTTTTGTCTGATGCTACTCCCTTAATAAAAGAATCAATCACATCAATGATCTTATCTGATAAAAAACACTGTAATACTTTTCTTGAAAACTTATATAGTGCCTTAATAGCGCTCTTGTTAAAGCCAGCATCTATGTGCCCAAAGAAATCACAATACAAAATCAATACAGGAGCAAGTTCTTTTTGTTCAAGTTTTTTTCTCAAATAAGACATGTTTTCATGAGCTAATTGTGAAAACATAAAGTTAAAGTTTTTTTCAAGACCTGGAAAATTTTTGACCTGTAAAAAATCAATTCTTACGTCTTCCAAAGCATTGAATAAACCAAAAATCGTATTTTTATATTCGAAGTTCTTTAAAAGATTAAAATCTGAATATCTTATATGGCCACATTCGTGTGCAACATAACCATGAGCAAGTTCTAGACCATTATTATCTTGAAGATCTAAGCGTGGAATTGTTATCTCATTACCGTTTGTATAAGCAGAGTGACCGTACATTAATAAATCGATTCCCATTTTTTCAGCATAGGAACCCATGATTAGCGGTAAAGCACCAGTTTTAATTTTCATATCAATTAACCATAAAGTCTTTTAATTACTAAATCAACGCGGTGAATAATATATTTATTATTTACACTAATCAATAGTTTTTATACAACAAAGGTCAATTTATAGATTATTGATGTGTTTTTTATATTGTTTTATTATAATTTTATTAAGATTCATTCATTTAGCCTTTTAAAAACAAGAATTTACACACCTAAAAAGGCATAAATAATAAAAATTAAGTTTGAACCACCTTGATTATTATTGCTTACCAAGAGCCCTGTAATATGCAAAAATTATTTATTCAAAATAAAATTGAAAAATTTTGTAAAAATGTTTTTAGGATAAGTTCTTTCTAGGAGTTTCAGATGTCAGTTTTTACAATTATTTCTGATATTCACGGTGATCCATTTTTTCTAAATCAAGCATTAAAAATAGCTGAGAAAGAAAAAACAGATTTTTATATCTTATTAGGAGATCTTCTAAACCATGGCCCTAGAAATGGAATTTCGGATAACTACAATCCTATGGAAGTTCCTAATATCTTAAATGGTATTAGATCAAAAATAACTGCCGTTCGTGGGAACTGCGATAGCGAAGTTGATCAAAAACTATGTTTATTCCCATTATCAAAACCAGCAGCAACTATATTCATAAATAAACACCGTGCTATCTTAACTCATGGACACATTCTTACAGAAAATGACTGTGAAAACCTTGCTCTAGGAAAAGATGATTTCTTTATGAGTGGGCATACCCACAAAGCTATTTTAAAAAGAAATAAAAACGGCACCATCATCTTTAACCCAGGTTCAATAACCTTTCCTAAATCAGAAGAAAGAAGCATCGGTGTTATAAATGAAGAAGAAGGCTATATAAAGCTCCTATCTTTAAATAACGAATGCTTAGCTGAATTAGCATTGAATTCTTAAAAATTTACATTTTGAAATGGCTAACTCATGAAATTTATAAATTTCTCTTCTTATGAAACTCCTGTAGGCACAATAACTATTGCAGCTAACAATGATTATTTATGTGGTGTTTGGTTTAAAGAAGACAAATTTTTCAAAGAAAGCTACAAAGATTACATTTTTGAAAATGCTAAGAATGCCATTATTACGGAAACTGAAGAATGGCTAAAATTATACTTTTCAGGGGAAAACCCCGATTTTACTCCTCCGCTGTTTGTTCAAGGATCTGACTTTCGAAAAGCAGTCTCTGACATTATGCTTAAAATACCGTATGGTCACATCACAACTTATGGTGCTATTGCTAAAGAAGTAGCAGGGATTTTTTCTAAAGAAAAGATGTCTGCACAAGCCGTGGGTGGCGCTGTAAGCCATAATCCCATTTCAATTATTATTCCTTGTCATCGAGTTGTGGCTAGCAACATGAACATCACAGGCTATGCTGCAGGAATTGATAAAAAGATATTTCTCCTAAAACTTGAAGGTGTCAAAGTCAAAATGCTACCAAATAACAAAGAAGCGATTGTAAGCACTTAATTTGTAATGACTTATCTCAAATAACTTAGCTCGCGTTATAACTGTCTATATCCTCAAGACCTGCTTTATCCATAATATCAGCATTCCGTACGAGATCTTTAGTTAGGCCTTCTGCAATAATTTTACCTTCAGAAAGTACTGAAGCGGTCTCTGCTACAGCTAATGCAAAAGTTAAATCATGTGTTGCTACAATAAATGCTTGCTTGAGCTTTTTTAAAATATTTATCAGTTTTCTCCGTCCCTTTGGATCCATAAAGGCAGTGGGCTCATCTAACAGTAATAATGGTTGTCTCATAACCAATACCGAAGCAAGTGAAATAAGCCTTTTTTCACCACCTGACAGGCGCAAGACACTTCTTTCTTTGAGATTAGTAATTCCCAATTCCAACATTATTTCATCTGTTCTTGATTGAATTTCATTTTTAGGTAATTTCATTGACTCTAACCCTACTGCGATATTTTGGGTTACATTGGGCAGAAATAGCATGTTGTCTGGATTTTGAAACACAAGACCAGGTCTTTCATTTAAAGGAATTTCAGATATGGAATCTACGGAGGTATCGTTTATAAATAGCTCTCCCTTCCCAACAATACCACCAGCAATTGCTAATAAAAAGGTACTTTTTCCAGCTCCATTACCACCTAAAATTACGCGGTGTTCGCCCTTTCTTAGGTTACGTCTGTATAATGGTGTAAATTGAGAAAATTAAAAGAGCCAAAGGCTCATCTCTTAGGTATAATGAAAATCACCACAATCAACATAATACCGAGGAGGA